>CAMAYO010000103.1 GCA_945862465.1 Pseudorhodobacter antarcticus
CTGCTGCTGACCCCGGCAGAGTTGTACTCGGTCACGCGGGTGGCATCATGAAGCGCTGGCTTTTGGCGCTGTGTTTGATGGTGCTTCCGGTGCAGGCCGAAGAGATTGTGTCAGGCGTCAGCCAATCGGGCGTGTCGATCACAACGAACTTTGACGGGGCCTCGATCCTCGTTTATGGTGCAGCCCTACGCGATGCGCCTGCGCCCACTTGGCCCTTGATGGAGGTGATCATCACGGTCGAGGGCCCCTCGACCCCCTTGGTGATCCGCAAAAAAGATCATGTGGCGGGCATTTGGCTGAACCGCGGCGCGGTCAAGATCACGGCAGCCCCCAGCTTTTACGCAGTCGCCTCAACCAAACCGGTGGCGGACATCTTGCTGCCCGCCGAAGATGCGAAATACCACATCACCATCCCCCAAACCATCGACCCCGCCGCAGCGCCCAGCGCCGAACAGGCCCCCTATATCGAGGCGTTGCAGCGCATTCGCCAAGCCTCAGGCTCTTTTGTGCTGGCCCCTGACAGTGTGCTTTTGCTGCGCCAAGCCCTGTTTCGCACCGACATCAGCCTGCCCGCCAATCTGGTAGAAGGCCCCTATATGGTGCGCATCTTTCTGACGCGGGGCGGCGAAGTGGTGGATATGCAAGAAAGCCAGATCGACGTGCAAAAAGCAGGGCTCGAGCGAACACTTTACCGCCTCGCGATGGAGCAGCCTTTGATCTACGGGCTGCTGTCGCTGCTGATGGCGATGGTGGCCGGCTGGGGCGCGCAGGAGTTGTTCAAGCGGCTGCGGATCTAAGCCTAAAGCTCTGGCATCAGGAAATGCGCGGTGGCTTGGGCAAAGGGTTTGGCGCGGTTGTCTTGCCACGCTTCAACCTGAACCGTGGCAAAACGCCGCCCGCTACGGGTCACGGTGGCACGGGCATAGGCATCGCGCGGCAAGCCGGATCGCAGATAATCCACGGTGAAGGTGATGGTCTTGGGCAGCGCCGGAAAGGCTTCGGCGGATGGATCAATCCGGCCCTCTTCCATATCTTGCCACAGGTTGGACCATGCCAGCTCAATGATCGCCGCCACCTCTAGAAACGCCGCCGTGGCCCCGCCGTGCAGCGCTGGGATCGCAGGATTGCCGATCAGCGACGGGTGAAAGGGCAAAACCGCGGTCAACTCATCGCCGCGCCGATCAAACCGCGCGCCCAGAAAGCCGATATAGGGCACGCCAGCCACCAACCGCGCCAAGGCCGCCTCGCGCCGCGATTTGACGACTTCGACCGGTTCGGGGGGCTTGCGCGTCATGGAAGCGGCCTTTCCAGCGTGAAAGTGCCCGTGCCCATGGCAACCGGCCGGCTTTCGTCGGCATCGGTGGCGGTCACGCGCACAAAGGCCACGGTGCGGGTGACATGGTGGCAGATCGCGCGCGCCGTGATGGCCTGACCGGGGGTGGCAGGGCGCATATAGTCGATGCGCAAATCCAGCGTGGCCGTGGCGGCAGGGGCCGAAGGATGGCACATGACAGCCGCGCCCGAAGCGGTATCCATCAGTGCTGAAATCGCCCCGCCGTGCAGCACGCCGGTGGCCGGATCGCCGATCAGGCGGGGGTCATAGGGCATGGTGATGGTGGCGCTGCCCTCTGCCGTCTCGGTCACGATCATGCCCAGGCTTTGGGCATGGGGCAGCGACTGCATGACATCCCGCGCTTGGATCAATCGTTGGCTCATCTGAATCTCCTTGACGTCATTCTCGCCTGTCAGGGCGCGGGCGCAAGGGGCCATGGGCGATTAGCCTTGGTTCTCATGGCGCTTCCGCTAGAAAAGGCAACCGCGCCACCATCGCGGGCTTGTGGCGAGATGGCGAAGGCGGGTAGCTTTGGGCTAAGCTTACAGCGGGAAGATTGCCATGACCGACGCCTTCATCTTCGACGCAATCCGCAGCCCTCGTGGGCGGGGGCGGGCGGATGGCAGTTTGAACGAGGTCACAGCCGTGGCCCTTTCCGCGCAGATGCTGGATGCTTTGGCGGCGCGCAATGGTCTGACGGGTCATGCGGTCGAGGATGTGATCTGGGGCAATGTTACCCAGATCGGCGAGCAGGGCGGGTGTTTGGCGCGCTCTGCTGTTCTGGCCTCATCGCTCGACCAAGCCATCCCCGGCCTGTCAATCAACCGCTTTTGCGCCAGCGGGCTAGACGCTGTGAACCTTGCCGCCAACCAACTGCACGGCGGCGCAGGGCAAGGCTATATCGCAGGCGGGGTCGAGATGATGAGCCGTGTTCCGATGAGTTCGGACGGGGCCGCCATTGCTGTCGACCCCAGCCTTGCCATGGGCACGGGCTTTGTGCCCCAAGGCATCTCGGCCGATTTGATCGCCACCGAATACGGTTTCACCCGCGAACAGGCCGACGCCTTGGCCGTGGAAAGCCAGCGCCGCGCTGCCCTTGCTTGGGCTGAAGGTCGTTTTGAGCGCAGCATCGTGCCGGTCTATGATCGCAACGGCCTGCTGATCCTTGACCGCGACGAGTATATGCGGCCTGACACCACTGTTGAGGCCCTTTCGGCCCTAAAACCCGCCTTCCAAGCCATGGGCGAGGGGACGCCCGGTTTCGACAAGGTCGCCTTGATGAAATACCCCCATCATGAGCGTATCCGCCACATCCACCACGCCGGCAATTCCAGCGGTATTGTTGACGGGGCGGCGGCGCTTTTGGTGGGCGATGCCGAGTTTGGCCGCAAACACGGCCTAAAGCCCCGCGCACGCATTCGCGCCACGGCCAAGATCGGCTCTGACCCCACGATCATGCTGACAGGCCCCGTTCCCGTCACCCAGCGCATTCTGGCGGCATCGCGCCTGTCCGCGCGCGACATCGACCTGTTCGAGGTAAACGAAGCCTTCGCCGCCGTCGTCTTGCGCTTTCAACAGGCGTTCGAGGTCGATCCGGCTCAGGTCAACGTCAACGGCGGATCAATCGCCATGGGCCACCCTTTGGGCGCCACGGGGGCGATGATCTTGGGCACCCTGCTGGACGAGATGGAGCGCAGCGATAAGGCGCTGGGGCTTGCCACCCTTTGCGTCGCAAGCGGTATGGCGGCGGCGACCATTCTAGAGCGGATTTAGCGCGCCAGCAGACCAAGGAGACATTATGCCCAAGCTCGATTTGACCAAAGTGCCAGTGAAAACCGGTTCCATCTACCCCGAACCCTATGCCGCGATGATGGCAGGCCGCTCTAGCCTGCGCTTGGGTGAGGCGGGCGGGTTGACGCAGTTTGGGGCGAACCTTGTCACCCTGCACCCCGGCGCGCTGTCTAGCCTGCGCCACTGGCACTTGCACGAGGATGAGTTTGTTATGGTGACGCAGGGCGAATGTGTCATGGTGCAAGACGGTGGCGAGACCTTGATGCAGGTCGGCGATTGCGCGGCTTTTCCGGCGGGCATGGCAGACGGGCACCATTTCATCAACCGCTCCCCAACAGTGGCCAAGTTTCTGGTGATCGGCACCAAGGCCAAGGCTGAAGTGGGCACCTATTCCGACGTTGATTTGCAAGTGCACATCGCCGATGGCAAAGCGCGCTTCACCTATAAAGACGGAACCGACTGGTTAGGGCCGCGCTAAATGCCGCACAATAACGGAACACGATCATGACCGATTTTCTGTATTCTCTCGACAGCGACGGGGTTGCAACCATCACTTGGGATGTGGCGGGGCGGTCGATGAATGTCTTGTCGCTTGCGGGGATTGAAGCGCTGGACGCTTTGATCGACCGCGCTTTGGGCGATGGGGCGGTGCGGGGGGTGATTATCACCTCGGGCAAGAAGGATTTCGCGGGCGGGATGGATCTGCAGGTGATCGCGCAGATGCAAACTGGTGGGGCCGCGGCGATCTTTGCGGGGGTGATGCGGTTGCACGCCTTGTTGCGCAAGATTGAACGGGGCGGGATGGATGCCAAAGCGCTGACGGGGGGCAAACCCATCGTGGCGGCCTTGACCGGCACGGGGTTGGGGATTGGCTATGAGCTGCCCTTGGCCTGTCACCGCATCTTTGTGGCAGACAATCCCAAGGCCAAGATCGGCTTGCCAGAAATTCTTGTGGGCCTGTTTCCGGGCGCAGGCGGCACCACGCGCTTGGTGCGCAAACTGGGGCTTCAGGGGGCCGCACCCTATCTGTTGGAAGGCAAGCTGCTTGGCCCACATCAGGCTGCAGAGGCGGGTTTGGTTGACGAGGTGGTGGCCCCCGATGCGCTGTTGGCACGGGCCAAAGCGTGGATTTTGGCTGCGAAAGACGCCGATCTGGTGAAGCCTTGGGATCAAAAGGGCTACAAAATGCCCGGCGGCGCGCCTTATGAACCGGCGGGCTATATGACCTATCTTGCCGCCAGTGCCATGACATCGGCCAAGACCCAAGGCGTTTATCCCGCTGCCCAAGCCGTGCTGCAAGCCGCTTATGAGGGGGCTTTGGTGGGTTTTGACACGGCTTTGAAGGTCGAAGCGCGGGCTTTTACCTCGGTGCTGCTTGACCCCACGGCAAGCGCCATGATCCGCAGCTTGTTCTTGAACAAAGAGGCACTAGACAAAGGCGCGCGCCGCCCTGCCTTGCCTGATGAAAGCGTGCGGTCTTTGGGCGTGGTCGGCGCAGGCATGATGGGCGCAGGAATTGCGCATGTGGCCGCTATGGCGGGAATTGCCGTGGTGCTGGTGGACTCCACGGTTGAGGCGGCAGAGCGCGGCAAGGCGCATTCGGCGGGGGTGCTTGATAAGGCAATCCAGCGCGGCTCCGCGACTGAGGAAAACAAGGCGGCGGTTCTGGCGCGCATTACCGCGACGGCCGATTATGCCGCTTTGGCGGGCTGTGATCTGGTGATCGAAGCGGTGTTTGAAGACCCCAAGGTTAAGGCTGATGTGATCGCCCGCATTGAAACTGTGGTGGCGCAAAGCTGCATCTTGGCCACCAACACATCGACCCTGCCCATCACGGGCTTGGCTGCAGCATCGCGCAGGCCGGAACAGGTGATCGGGGTGCATTTCTTCTCTCCGGTCGACAAGATGGCGCTGGTGGAAGTGATCAGGGGGGCCAAGACAAACGACCGCGCCGTGGCCAAGGCGCTGGATTTCGTGCGCGCGTTGCGCAAAACCCCCATCGTCGTGAACGATGCGCGGTTCTTTTACGCCAACCGCTGTATCATTCCCTATATCAACGAAGGCATCCGCATGGTGGCCGAGGGGGTGGACCCCGCCCTGATCGAAAACGCCGCCCGCTTGGTGGGCATGCCTTTGGGGCCGCTGCAACTGGTTGATGAGACCTCGATTGATCTGGCGGTCAGGATTGCGGGGGCGACCAAGGCTGCGATGGGGGCCACCTATCCGGATGCGGCGGTGGATGGGGTGATCTTTGCCTTAGCCGATCAGGGTCGCTTGGGGCGCAAGGCGGGGGCGGGGTTTTACACCTATGACACGGCGGGCAAGCGCGTGGGCCTATGGGAACGTCTGGGCGCGGCTTGGCCTGTGGCTGAAGTTCAGCCCGATTTGGCACAGGTGCAGCACCGTTTGCTGATGATCCAAGCGCTGGAAGCGGTGCGGGCACTGGAAGAAGGCGTGTTGACCGACATTCGCGAAGGCGATGTGGGGGCAATCTTGGGCTGGGGCTTTGCACCTTGGTCGGGCGGGCCGTTCAGTTGGTTGGACAGGATCGGCGCGGCGGCCGCTATGGATATTTGCCACGGGCTGTCAGGGCTTGGGGCCCGATTTCAACCCCCTGACCTGTTGGCCGATATCGCCGCCAAGGGTGATGGGTTTTACACCCGCTTCGTTGGGGGCCAAGCGGCTTAAACGACCAGATTGGGTAAAGGCTGACCGTCGAGATGGGCGAAGAGGTTGGCCACCGCCATCATCCCCATGTCTTGCCGCACATTCAGCGCGGCGGTGCCAAGGTGCGGCAGCAGGGTGACGTTTTCCATGGCCATCAGGGCGGGGGAAACGCGCGGTTCGAATTCGTAGACATCCAAACCCGCACCCGCAATCTGGCGGCTTTGCAGGGCGCTCACCAGTGCCGCTTCATCCACCACATCGCCGCGTGCGATGTTGATCAAGAACGCCTCTGGCCGCATTTGTGCCAGTTGGGCTGTGGAAATCAGATGATGCGTGGCGGGCCCACCCGGCACGGCAATAACGACGATGTCGGCCTGTAGCGCCTGATCCAACGGCAGTTGGGTGGCGGGCAGGCCAGCGTCAACGGCAGATCGGTTGTGGTAGATCACCTTCATGCCAAAGCCAAAATGGCAGCGCTGCGCGATGGCCTTGCCGATGCGGCCCATGCCGATGATGCCGACGGTGCGGCCTGAAACGTGCATCCCTAGCATCTGGGTCGGGTGCCAGCCTGTCCAATGGCCAGAGCGCAGCAAACGCTCACCTTCCCCCGCGCGGCGGGCGGTCATCAGGATCAGCATCAGGGCGATGTCGGCTGTGGCGTCGGTGACAGCACCCGGAGTGTTGGTGACAGACAGGCCAGCGGCGCGGGCAGCGGTGACGTCGATGTGGTTATAGCCCACGCCGAAATTGGCCAAAATCTTGGCGCGCGGCTTGGGGACATCGGCGAAAACATCGGCCTTGAACAGATCGCCCAAGGTCGGCAGCACGGCGTCATAATCGCGCAGGGCGGCGCGCAGATCATCAGCGCCCATCGGCGTGGGCAGGTCGCGGTGGGTCACCTCAAAGCGGGTGCGGGCGCGGGCCACCACATCAGCGGGCATGGTGCGGGTGATCAGCAGCTTCAAAACAGTTTCCCCCCAAGCGGCACATCCTGCCCCGGCCCGATCAGCACCACCTGACCATCGGCATCGGGCAGGCCCAGAACCAGCACTTCCGACAAAACCTTGCCAATCTGGCGCGGCGGAAAATTCACCACGGCCAGCACTTGGCGGCCCACCAGTTCCTCTAACGTATAATGCACCGTGATCTGGGCCGAGGATCGCTTTTCGCCAATCTCGGCCCCGAAATCGACCCAAAGCTTGTAGGCGGGCTTGCGCGCCTCGGGGAAGGGTTCGGCGCGGGTGATGCGGCCCACGCGGATATCGACCTGTTCAAAATCGGCGTAGGTGATCATTTGCCCAACTCGCGCCCACGTTCGGCGGCGGCATGGGCTGCGCGGGCCATGAGGGGCGGCAGGCCTGTGACAGGGTCCATCAGGTGGGCCAAGGCGGCGGCGGTGGTTCCCCCCGGAGAGGTGACGTTGATGCGCAACTGCGCGGCGGGTTCGGGCGAGCGGTAGGCCAGTTCCCCTGACCCGCAGACCGTGGCGCGGGCGAGTTTCATGGCAACTTCGGGCGACAGACCCTCTGCCTCACCCGCAGCGGCCATGGCTTCGATCAGGTGGAAAACATAAGCGGGGCCAGAGCCAGAGATGGCGGTGACAGCATCAATCTGGTGTTCGCCGTCAAGTTCCACCACCTCGCCCACGGCCAACATCAGGGCGCGCGCAAGGGCCAAGCCCGACTGCCCCGCCGCATTGGCGCAGATGCCCGTGATGCCGCGCCCGACCATGGCAGGCGTGTTGGGCATGGTTCGCACGATGGGGGTGCGCAGGCCCAAGGCGGCTTCAAACGCGGCGATGGATGTGCCAGCAGCGATAGAGATGAACAGGGTCGTCCCATTGCCCAAAGCTTGCAGTGCGGGCAAGGCCGCCCCCATCATCTGCGGCTTTACCGCCAGCAAGGCCACAGCGGGGGCGGGCGGCACGCCCTTGTTCAGGTGAACGCCACTGGCTTTGAGCCAATCTGTGGGGTTTGGCTCTATCACCCAGACTGACGCCGCAGGAACGCCCGCCGCCAGCCAGCCCGTCAACAGGGCCGTGCCCATCTTGCCGCATCCCAAAAGCACCAAGCCGTCGCGGGCCACTGTATCAAGCATTCTCGCCTCCGAAGATTTCGGGGGTAAGTTAGGCGCGACCGTAAGCCTCGGCAATGGCGACTTTGAGGGCGTCTTTGGGCGAATGATCTGACCATGCCACCAGCTGGAAGGCGGGATAGAAGCGCTCACAGGCCATCACGGCCGCGCCGATCAAATGGTCAATCTGTTCAGGTGCTGCAATCTGCCCACCGTTCAACGCCAAGCCATAGCGCCAGACCATCATCTTTTGATCGGCCCAATAGGTGAAAGCCCCCGTCCAGACCATATCATTGCAGCGGTTGAGCAGGTCGTACAGTTGCAAGTGGCGACCTTCGGGCGGTTCCATTTCAAAGGTGCAGATCAGGCGCAGGGTTTCATCTTGGGGCGACCAAGCCAAGGTCAGCGCATAGGTGCGCCATTGGCCTTCGACCGACATGGCAATCTGATCCTCGGTCACGCGGTCAAATTCCCAATCGTGGTATTCGGCCAAGGTCTCGACCACATCAATTGGATGCAGGTCGTCTGAAATCATAAAATCTTCTGCAAGTGACATGCCCGGCCT
>CAMAYO010000104.1 GCA_945862465.1 Pseudorhodobacter antarcticus
CATTTCCCGCATCATCGCTTCGATCACAGGCACGTCAGAGGGGTTGTTCAACTCCCAAAACTGGCGACCACGGGCTTGCACTTGCACGCACAGCACTTTGCGGCCTTGTTCCAGAAAACGCAACTGTTCCAGCCCCTCCAACTGCTCTAACGGGCCTGTGGGCCAAGTCGGATATGCCGCAAGCGCCGCAGGGCGATAGGCATAGACGCCGACATGGTGAAACACTGGCGTCGCTTCATGGTCGGCATAGGTTTTGCCGGTGTAAGGGATCACCTCTTTCGAGAAATACAGCGCCCGCCCGCCCGCGCCGAACACTGCAGTCGTCCCACCCACACGGCCAGCACGCCTGTCTGCCAGAAAGCCCGCCACAGCACGGCCATCGCAGCGCAGCACGGGGGTGGCAATGTCGACCTCTGGGTCGGACAGCAATCCCGCCACCAGATCTTCGACAAACCAAGCAGGCGTCAGGGGCGCATCGCCTTGCAGGTTCACCACCACGTCGTATCCGGTCAATTGCTGCACCACCTCGGCGCAGCGTTCCGTGCCGTTTTGCGCGGCGGCAGAGGTCATCACCACCTCTGCCCCAAACCCCTCGGCATGGGCTTTGATACGGTCGTCATCGGTTGCCACCACCACACGGTCCACGCCCCGTACCGTCATCGCCGCTTCCCAACTGCGGCGGATCAGGGTTTTTTCGCCATCCGGCCCGCGCAGCGATACCAAGGGTTTGCCCGGATAGCGGGTAGAGGCATAGCGGGCGGGAATGGCGATTAAGACAGTCATTTTTGCAATTCCACTCCGGGCGCGTAGGCGATGAAGAAAGGGTTATCCCAGCCCTCTTTGCCATAGGTCAAGACACTGTGGTCATCAAAGCGCACCATGCGCCCACCTGCGCCGCGCAGAACGGCATCGCCTGCGGCGGTGTCCCATTCCATCGTGCGGCCTAGGCGGGGGTAAAGATCGGCCTCGCCCGAAGCCAACAGGCAGAATTTCAGGCTAGAGCCCGCGCTTTTCATGTCGGCCACGGCATATTTGCCAATGTAGTCATCGGTTGCAGCATCTCGGTGACTTTTGGAGGCGACGACCCGCAGGGCGGTATTGTCGGGCTTTGCCACCGAAAGCGGGTGCAATGTGCCCACAATATCGTGGTCAAAAGCGCCCGTTTCCTCGACAGAGCTGCCATCCGGCAGCGTGTAAAACAGCCGATCTTGTGCCGGGGCATAAACCACCCCACGCAAAGGCACGCCATGTTCGACATAAGCGATGTTCACCGTGAAATCGCCGCGCCGTTGCACGAATTCCTTGGTGCCATCCAAAGGATCCACGATCAAAAAGGTGGATGCCCGCTGCGCATGGCTGGCGGCCTGCTCTTCGGTGATCAGCACCAGATCGGGAAAGGCCGCGCGCAATCCGGCCGAGATAAGGGCATCTGCCGCCTCGTCGGCCTCAGTCACGGGGCTGGAATCGCTTTTGGATTTCACCGCAAAATCAGGGCCGTTGTACACTTGCATGATGCGCGCGCCTGCCTGAAGCGCAAGCTTGCGAAACACGGGGATCATGGGCGCGAAATCCATCAACTCTCCTTGGCAAGAGGGGCGGGGCACTGTGCTGTGCCCGTTCCCTTTGCAAGCGCCCTTATCCCTAAAGACGGGGCGAACGGCAAGTTGTCGTGATGCAGGGTCGCGCTTAGAACCGCCCAATTGGGCTTGGCATAGGGCCTTGGGTTGCAGCTTGAGAAAAAATCTACCGATTCTCTCAAATTCCTGCTGATTTCTTGGCCAAGCGGCGCTTGCAGCACCCGCGACCCCTGCTTATATACCCACCGAAGCCGAAAGTGGGTGGTGCAAAATCACCCTCCGAGGTTCAGTTTGGGAACGAGGAGGATGCCTGATGGGGTCCTCTTCATAACTTCGCCTAAGAAAAGGGAACGTCATGGCCAAAATCATCGGCATCGACCTGGGAACCACCAACTCTTGCGTCGCCATCATGGATGGCAGCCAACCCCGTATCATTGAAAATTCCGAAGGCGCGCGCACCACGCCCTCGATCGTGGGCTTCACCGAGAATGAGCGTCTGGTTGGCCAAGCCGCTAAGCGTCAAGCGGTGACCAACGCGACCAACACCATCTTCGCCGTCAAGCGCCTGATCGGTCGCCGCGCGGATGATGCGATGCTGGCCAAAGACTTGAAAAACCTGCCCTACAAAGTTGTCAGCGGTGGCAACGGCGATGCTTGGGTGGAAGCGCGCGGTGAGAAATTCTCGCCCAGCCAAGTTTCGGCGATCATCCTGCAAAAGATGAAAGAAACGGCCGAGGCGTATTTGGGTGAAACCGTCACCCAAGCCGTCATCACCGTGCCCGCCTATTTCAACGACGCGCAACGCCAAGCGACCAAAGACGCAGGCAAGATTGCCGGCCTTGAAGTGCTGCGCATTATCAACGAACCCACAGCGGCGGCTTTGGCTTACGGTTTGGACAAGAAAGAAACCAAAACCATCGCGGTCTATGACCTTGGCGGCGGCACGTTCGACATCACCATTCTGGAAATCGACGACGGCCTGTTCGAAGTAAAATCGACCAACGGCGACACCTTCTTGGGTGGCGAAGATTTTGACATGCGGATCGTGAATTTCTTGGCGGACGAGTTCAAGAAAGAGCACGGCGTTGACCTGACCTTGGACAAAATGGCCCTGCAACGCCTGAAAGAGGCGGCTGAAAAGGCCAAGATCGAACTGTCCTCGTCCTCGCAGACCGAAATCAACCAGCCCTTCATCAGCATGGACCGCAACTCAGGCCAACCGCTGCACTTGGTGGTCAAACTGACCCGCGCCAAGCTGGAAAATCTGTGTGACGATCTGATCAAACGGTCGATCAAGCCCTGCCAAGCGGCGTTGAAAGATGCGGGCGTCAGCATCGCAGACATCGACGAAGTCGTGCTGGTTGGCGGTATGACCCGTATGCCGCGCGTCATTGAAGAAGTGACCAAGTTCTTCGGCAAAGAGCCCCACAAGGGCGTGAACCCCGATGAAGTTGTGGCCGCTGGTGCCGCCATTCAGGCCGGCGTGTTGCAGGGCGACGTGAAAGACGTGGTGCTGCTGGACGTGACGCCGCTGTCGCTGGGGATTGAAACATTGGGCGGTGTCTTCACCCGCCTGATCGACCGCAACACCACGATCCCGACCAAGAAAAGCCAAATCTTCTCGACCGCCGAAGATAACCAAAACGCCGTGACACTGCGCTGCTTCCAAGGCGAGCGCGAGATGGCGGCAGACAACAAGATCTTGGGCCAGTTCAATCTGGAAAACATCCCCCCCGCCCCGCGCGGCATGCCCCAGATCGAAGTGACCTTTGACATCGACGCCAACGGCATCGTGACAGTTAAGGCCAAAGACAAGGGCACGGGCAAGGAACAGGCGATCACTATCCAAGCCTCGGGTGGGTTGTCGGATGCCGACATCGAACGCATGGTCAAAGACGCTGAAGCCAATGCTGACGCCGATAAGGCACGGCGTGAGTTGGTCGAGGCTAAGAACCAAGCCGAAGGCCTGCTGCATTCGACCAAGAAGTCGCTGGCCGAACATTCCGACAAGGTCGATCCCTCGACCGTAGAAATGATCGAACTGGCGATGAGCGCCTTGGAAGACACGCTCAAAACCGAAGACGCTGGCAAGATCAAAGGCGGCATCCAAAACCTGACCGACGCCGCCATGAAACTGGGCGAGGCGATCTATAAATCGCAGGCCGATCAGGCAGATGGTGGCGACGAAGGCGGGCCGCGCGATGTTGATGACGACATCGTCGATGCCGACTTCGAAGATCTTGGCGACAACAAGCGCAAGTAACCCGCGCAGAACCGGCTAAGGGCGGCCCCCCACGGGGTCGCCCAAACGCATTCTAGATACAAAGGTCCTGCCATGGCAAAGCGCGATTATTATGATGTCTTGGGGGCCTCTAAGGGGGCCTCAGCGGAAGAGCTGAAAAAAGCCTACCGCACCAAGGCCAAAGAGTTGCACCCCGACCGCAACACCGACAATCCCAACGCCGAAGCCCAGTTCAAAGAGATCAACGAGGCTTATGACGTTCTAAAAGACGCCGACAAAAAAGCCGCCTACGACCGCTACGGCCATGCCGCCTTTGAAGGCGGGCGCGGGCCGGGGGGGGGTGGCGGTGGCAATGGCGATTTCGGCGCGTCTTTCTCGGATGTGTTCGAGGACCTTTTTGGCGACTTTATGGGCCGTGGTGGCCAAGGGGCCCAAGGCGGGCGTCGCAGCCGGGCGCAGCGCGGCTCAGACCTGCGCTATAACTTGCGCGTATCCTTGGAAGAAAGCTTTAAGGGCGTTCAAAAGACCATCACCGTGCCAAGCGCTGTCGCCTGCGACGTGTGCAGCGGCACGGGGGCCGAAGGCGGGGCCGAACCTGTCACCTGCCCAACCTGTTCCGGCATGGGCAAAGTGCGCGCTCAACAAGGCTTCTTCACCGTTGAACGCACCTGCCCCACCTGCGCGGGCGCGGGGCAAACCATCAAGAACCCCTGCAAATCTTGCGGCGGCGCGGGGCGCACCGAAAAAGAGCGCTCTTTGTCGGTCAATATCCCTGCCGGCGTCGAAACCGGCACCCGCATTCGTCTTTCGGGCGAGGGTGAGGCCGGTATGCGCGGCGGGCCGACCGGGGATTTGTACATCTTCATCGAAACCCGCGAGCATGCGATCTTTAAGCGTGACGGGGTAAACCTGTTTATCACCATACCCGTGTCGATGATCACCGCCGCCTTGGGTGGCGAGGTCGAAGTGCCCACCATTGATGGCGGCAAAAGCCGTGTCAAAGTGCCCGCAGGCACCCAAGCCGGCAAACAACTGCGACTGCGCAGCAAGGGGATGCCCGCGCTGCGCGGTGGCGGGGCGGGGGATATGCTGATTGAACTGGCGGTGGAAACGCCGGTGAACCTGACGGCCAAACAAAAAGAACTGCTGGAAGAGTTTGAAAAGCTGGCGGCTGACAACAATCCGGAAGGATCGTCGTTCTTTGCCAAGGTCAAAGGTTTTTGGGATGGCATGAAAAGCTAAGACTTTCAGCGCTTTAAGTCGCATCAAACGCCGCAGCCCTTAGGTTTGCGGCGTTTGCTTTTCGCAGGCATCGTTAACGCTTTTTTCACCAAGCCCATGCCAATCTACCCGCATGACACACCAAGGATTTCACGAACAACCCCTTCCCCTTTTCCCCCGCAAAGGGGCCGAGGATGAGGCGTTTATGGCAGTTATGCCGGCAAAACTGCCCTCGTACATCGCCGACCATCGCAAACGCCTGCGCGACCGCTTTATGGTGGGGGGTGCGGCGGCCTTGCCCGATTACGAACTGCTGGAATTGCTGTTGTTCCGCGCCATTCCACGCCAAGATGTCAAACCCTTGGCCCATCTGCTGCTAGACACGTTCGGCGACTTTAACCATGTCATCTCGGCCAGCGCACACCGGCTTGCCATGGTGAAAGGCGTAGGCGATGCCGTCATTCAGGAATTGAAAATTGTCGAGGCCGCAGCGGGCCGCCTGATGCGCGGGCGGGTGTTGAACCGACCAGTCCTAACCTCGTGGAGCACGCTGCTCGATTATTGCCAAACCGTCATGGCGCACCGTGAAACCGAACAATTCCGCATCCTGTTTCTAGATCGCAAAAACACCCTGATCGCCGATGAAGCGCAATCCGATGGCACGGTGGACCATGTGCCCGTCTATCCGCGCGAAGTGGTCAAACGCGCGCTGGAACTCAACGCCTCGGCGGTGATCTTGGTGCACAACCACCCCTCGGGCGACCCCACGCCGTCACAGGCCGATATTTCCGTGACGCTGCAGGTGCAAGATGCCGCCAACGCACTGGGAATCGTGCTGCACGATCACCTGATCATCGGCAAATCGCAGCAACTGTCGTTCAAGGCGCAGGGGTATCTGTAAGGGGATCGCCAAAAGCAAAAGCCGCGCAACCTATACAGGTTGCACGGCTTTCTGTAGATTTTGTCTGACTGGATCGACGGCCAAACCCGCACCAGCGAGCAGTTGAGCGTGGAGATGCGGTTTTAAGGGCAAGAGATTGATGCCGGCCTAGGTTCGGCCGGCCCTATGCTTTCGGGCTTTGCCCCTAAAATTCTATTGCGCAGGAACGGTTTCAATCTTTTCAGTAATGGGAATTTGTGGCTGACCTTGTGATGCGGCCATAAAGGCCAATTCCCATAGACACAGCACCCTTTGTGCTTTAACCCGCCAAAGGGGTTTTTGATCCAAAACTCTCACATTTTGGGTTGATATCGATGAATCGTTCAAACCGCACCGCACAACTAACTTCTATGGCTTCCATCGTCACGCTGCTGATAACCTCGGCGGCTTTGGCACAAGATAGCATTCCCACCGCATTTCGGGACGGGACATATTTTAGCTTTGCAGGTGGCGCGTCAAACCTATCGCTTTATGGCACGACACTCAAAAGTGATGGTGAATATGGCTCAAACGCAGCTGAAGAGGCCGCAAATGTGCGCTCTTCTGGCCCACAATATAGTCTGTCCGTTGGGTATGAATTCGCTAAGAGCGCCACAATCATTCACGGTGTCGAAGCCAGCGTGTCGAAGTTTGATGGGGAGCATATCAACTATGACTTGCGGGTTAATGGGTCCATCTCTGCTTCTGTGGCATATGATCAGGGTCCCTTACTAAGTTTACGAAGCAAGTTTGGCGTGGTCAGGGGAGAAACGATGTTCTTCGGGACCCTTGGCCCAGCGTTGCTTAAGGAAAAGCAGACGCGGACCCAGTATGTCCAAGTTTTAAATGATACCACATCCACCACACCTTCTTTTGCGGAAACTGACACGAAGATACGATATGGCGCTGCCATGAGCGTTGGGGTTCGACAGGCCATCGCGCATGATTGGTCTATGTCACTTGAGTTGCAACATTTTCTACTAGCGCCCACGACTTATCACTTTGACGATGCAAGGGGTGGTGTTTTGACCGGACAAAACGGTGGCTATAATGCATCCCAAGGGCGACAGGCGGAAAGCACCTTTGAAAACACGGTCCTGCTCATCGGGCTGACGCGCAAATTCTAGCCCTTTGTTTTGCGGGGCATCGGGCGGCATCAAGTCTTCAGGTGATCACACAAAAGCACTCGGATCGCCATAAGCTTGCGCGTTGAACCCCATTTGCCCAGCCTCTCCTATTAAATTGGATTTTCACATATGTCGGCCCTTGCCCGCCGCCCCGCATGGCGACCACTCATAGTTCTGCACAGACCCCTGGGGCGTGATATGTATGCCGATGCTGGCATACACGAACAGGATGTCAGGTCTGGTCTTTTTATCCGACCAACCTAGCCCCAACCACCAGCGCGGCGATAAGGGTGGATAAAAAGGGCAAGCGCCAAAAGAAAAAGCCGCGCAACCCCTTCGGATTGCACGGCTTTCTTTGCGATATTGGTGCCCAGAAGAGGACTCGAACCTCCACGTCTTGCAACACTGGTACCTGAAACCAGCGCGTCTACCAATTCCGCCATCTGGGCGTATCGTGGGGGGCGGTTTAGCTGTGCCTGCTATGGCTGTCAACGGGGCGCATTGCAAAAATCACCAACTGCTTTGGTCTTGCTGGCCGCGCCCTGCCCCTGTATTCAGGCCACGCTGTTGACACGGCGCATTTTGCCCCTTTCCCTAACGAGGACCCCATGAGCAAGCTGGTCACGATCTTTGGCGGTTCTGGCTTTGTTGGCCGCTATATAGCGCGCAAATTGGCGCAAGAGGGCTGGCGCGTGCGCGTGGCCGTGCGCCGCCCGAACGAGGCGCTGTTTGTGCGCGGCTATGGCGCTGTGGGCCAAGTGGAACCCGTGTTCTGCAACATCCGCGATGATGCTTCGGTTGCGGCAGCGCTGGCGGGGGCGGATGCGGCGGTGAACTGTGTGGGCACCTTTGATGCGCGCGGTTCCAACAATTTTGATGCTGTTCAGGCGCAAGGGGCGGGTCGTATCGCGCGGCTGGCGGCTCAGGCGGGCTTGGGCAGCTTGGTGCATCTGTCGGCGATTGGGGCTGATGCAGATGGCGCTTCGAAGTACGCCCGCAGCAAAGGAGAGGGCGAAGCCGCCGTTTTGGCCGCCTTCCCCACGGCCATGATCCTGCGGCCTTCGGTGATTTTCGGCAATGAAGATGGCTTTTTCAACCGCTTCGCCGCGATGAGCCGGATGGGCCCGATCTTGCCATTGGTCGGCGGTTCCACCCGCTTTCAGCCGGT
>CAMAYO010000105.1 GCA_945862465.1 Pseudorhodobacter antarcticus
ACCTTTTACAACCACCAACGCCCTCACACTGCCCATGGTGGACAACCGCCCGCCGTGGTTTACTTCAACAGCATTGAAACCGATCAGCAGGTGCAGGCAGTAGCTTAAACACGCCGGAAATCTGTCCAAAGATCGGGGAGTAGCTCACCACAGGGTCAACACAGTCTTGCGGTTTGGCCGCATGACCACCCTTGCCGGTGATCAGAATATCAACCGTATCCGCCGCCGCCATCATCGCCCCATCGCGAATGCCAAAGGCCCCCACGGGAATGCCCGGCATATTGTGCATGCCGTAAACCTCTTGGATGCCAAAGCGTTCCATCATGCCCTCGGCCACCATCTCGCGCCCGCCCCCACCGCCCTCTTCGGCGGGTTGAAAGATGCACACGGCCGTGCCGTCAAAGTTGCGCGTTTCAGCCAAGTAGCGCGCAGCGCCCAAAAGCATGGCGGTGTGGCCATCATGGCCGCAAGCGTGCATTTTGCCGTGGGTCTGTGAGGCATAGGCCAACCCCGTCTGCTCGATGATGGGCAAAGCATCCATATCGGCGCGCAGGCCAATCACCCGGCCTGAGGCGCTGTTGCGGCCCTTGATCACCACCACCACACCGGTGCGCCCGATTCCTTCGACCACCTCGTCACAGCCAAACGACCGGCACAGCTCTGCCACCTTGCCCGCCGTGCGCTGCACATCGAACATCAATTCCGGATGGGCGTGAAAATCCTGCCGCCATGCGGTGATGTCGGGCAGCATTTCGGCAAAGCGGTTCTTGATCGGCATGTATATCCCCTTGGCTTTGTCAAAGCATCCGCCAAAGCCCCGCACTCCACAAGCCCCTTCGCCCGGGCGCAAACGCTTATGGGGCGCCGAGGGGAGCTGCCCCCTGCGTCTAAAGGGTCGGGCCCGGCACCAATTGGCTGCCGTCTTTAAACCGCGCCAAACGGAAGCGGTGCAGATCGTGGCCCAAGGGGCGGTCTGCCACCAAATCCGCCACCACCCGCCCCATGCCCGGCCCAATGCCAAAGCCGTGGCCGCACATTCCCGTGGCAATCACCAGCCCTTGGATCGCCGCCACACGGTCAACCACGGGCACGACATCGGGGATCGTGTCGATCATGCCCGCCCAAGCGCGCTGCAAAGCGGGGCGGCCCAGATGGGGGAAGGCTTTGGCGAAATTGTCTTGCACGTCTGCCAAAGCTTTGAGGTTGGGCTTAGGGTCTAGCACACGCATCCGCTCGAATGGGGAAACCCCATCCCCCTCCCACCGACGGGGGGTGCGCCAGGCGTCAGGGTAGCCTTTGGGCGCTGCGGAGTGAAATTTGGTGGACTTAAAGTCTTTTTTCAACACGGGCAGAAAGGCCCCGAAATGGCGAAAGGCATCGGGGCCTATAAAGAAATCATGCACAGCACCGGGGGCCACCGTATAGCTGCCGTCCTGCCTGCGGCGAAAGGCAAAGCGGTCATCGGCGGCGTTCCCAGCGAAAACTTCTGGCAGGGGCACGGTTTGCCCAACCGAGGCCAGCACCGAAAGCTGGGGAATATGCACACCTTCGGCCGCCAAGAACAGCGACGACCATGCCCCGCCAGCGACAACAACCTGTTCGCAGCCAATCCGGCCCTGTTCGGTGTAAACCCCCGCAACCCGCCCCCCTTGCAGATCAAGCCGCCGCACAGCGCAATTTTCCACCAGCACAGCGCCGCGCGCCACAGCGCCCTCGGCCATCAAGGGCACGGCAGTCCAAGGTTCGGCCCGCGCGTCTGAGGCGGTGAAAAGACCGCCCAACCACTCCACCGCGGCGCCTTTGATGTGGTCATTGACCTGTCCAGTCGATTGCAACTGCACATCCAAGCCCATGGCTTGGGCTTGCAACATCCACGTCTCAAACCCCGCCATCTCTTTTTGGCTGCGGGCCAGATACATCACACCTTCTTGCCGAAAGCCCAATGCGGGGCCCAAACTTGCCGACATGTCAGCCCAAATACGCATGCTTTCCATCATGATGGGCAGTTCAGCCAAATCGCGGCCCTGTTGGCGGATCCAGCCCCAATTGCGGCTGGATTGTTCGCCCGCAATCCGGCCCTTTTCGCACAGCGTCACGGAAAAGCCGCGCTCGGCCAAAAACCATGCGGTCATCACGCCAATGACGCCGCCGCCAAGCACGACAACATCGCAGGCTTTTGGGGGCGGGCCTGCATAGCGCAGGGGCGTGTCGATTGTGATGGGAGCGGTCATGCCAGATCCTTTAACAGGCAGGCCATAAAGGCTTGGCCCGCCTTAAACTGCGACAGGTCAAGGTATTCGTCGGGCTGGTGGGCTTGGGCAATATCGCCCGGCCCACAGACCACGGCGGAATAGCCCGCCGTTTGGAAAATACCCGCTTCCGTGCCGTAAGAAACAACCCCACCCGCATTGGCCCCGGTGAGACGGCGCACGAGGGCTTCGGCCTCGCCCTGCGGTTCGGGCTGCAAGGCGGGCACGCGAAAGAAGCGCTGCAGATGAATGCCCGCATCGGGATGCACCTGTTGCATCCGGCCCGTCAAGGCAAGGGCCGCCGCTTCAAACTCTGCGGCCAAGGCTTCAAGGTCTTCCCCTGGAACCACGCGCATTTCCACAGAAAAGCGGCAATCGGCGGCGGTGATGTTATGGGCTGTGCCGCCCGAAATCATGCCGACGTGCAGCGTGGTAAAGGGCGGGTCAAACCGCGCGGCAAGGTCCGAAGGCTGCGCGCCTTGCAAGGCTGTGTTGCGGTCGTTCACCCAACCAATCAGCCGCGCGCCTTCCATGACGGCTGAGACACCATAGGGCAGAAGCGAGGAGTGCACCTCAAACCCTTTGACCGCGACCTGATAGCCGACACCGCCCTTATGCGCCTGAATGGGCTGCATCCGAGACGGCTCTCCGATCAGCGCCAAACTGGCCTTGGGGAATACCGCTTGCAGCGTTTCCAGCATGGGGCCAGCGCCCGTGCAGCCCACTTCCTCGTCATAAGACAGGGCCAGTTGCAAAGGCCTGTGCACCCCAAGCCGCTGGGCTTCCACCAAAGCCCAGACCGACAGGGCGACATAGCCCTTCATGTCGCACACGCCCCGCCCATACAGGCGATCCCCGCGCTGGGTCAGTTCGAAAGGATCAGAGGTCCAGTTTTGCCCCGCCACAGGCACGACATCGGAATGGCCCGATAAAACCACGCCTCCGGCCTGCAGTGGCCCCGCATGGGCCAAAAGGGCTGCTTTGCTGCGATCCTCGTTCCAATGGCGAGCAGTGGGGATGGCGTGGCTGGCAAGATAGGTTTCCAGCCAATCGATCAGATCAAGATTGGAGGAATGGCTGACCGTTGGGAAAGACACCAGTTGGGCTAAAATCTCTCGCGGGGTCAGGATCTGGGGCATAAGGGTTTGCCTTTTTATGAGTTCCACCAGACTGTTCCGCGACAGCGCTTATGTCAACTCGCTGTGCGGGATCAGTTCATTGATCGACGGATGCGGCGGATGGCAAGCCAGACGGCCAAGACGACGATGGGGGTGATCAGTGCCATCGCAAGGGGTTTTGTCACACCGATTTCCTCGACCAAGGGCGCTGCCACATAGGCCGCAAGGCTGACGGCGTAATAGCTGATGGCTACGACCGACAGGCCTTCAACGGTGTGCTGCAAGCGCAAGGCCAGATCGGCGCGGCGGTCCATTGAGGCGAGCAGCATTTGGTTTTGCGCGGAGCGTTCCACATCCACCCTTGTGCGCAGCAGTTCTGCCGCGCGTTGGGCGCGTTCGGCCATGGAATGCAACCGGGCCGCGGTGGATTTCACCGTGCGCATCGCCGGATCATAGCGGCGCATCATGAATTCGCCAAAGGTTTGCCGCCCCGACAGCCTGTCTTCGCGCAGAGCTTGGATGCGTTGGGTGACAATGGCCTCATAAGCCGTGGTGGCCCCAAAGCGGAACGAGCTTTGCATCGCAAGGCTTTCCAGTTCAGAGGCAATCGCTAACAGATCATGCAAGGCATCTTCCGCAGGGCGGTCTTGCGCATCAAGGCCCGTCACCAAGGCCGACAGGCGCGGGTCAAGGGCGTTCAACGTGGTTGTCAACTCACGCGCTTTGATCAGACCCAGCATCGACATGGCGCGGTAGGTTTCAATCTCGCACAGGCGCTGCACGATGCGGCCCACACGGCGCGCGCCGGTATCTGGGCGCACAAAGACGGCAAAGCGCATATTGCCATCGGGATCGATCCGAAAGTCGCCCGCGACCACGGCCGAGCCATCGACCACCCGCGCCACGGCCAGGCTTTCGGCAACAAACCAAGTTTCCAACTTGGTCATCATCGCCTCTTCGCTGACAGGCAATTCTTCCACGCGGATCAAAACCGAAGCCGCCACCCGCCCCGGTGCCTTATCGCGCCAATCTTGCGGGAAGCTGGCCGCATCGGTCGGGTCAAACGGGCGCGCCGAAAGGCCGGGGGTGAAGGCGGTGTAGGTCACAAATTCGGTGTGGCTTTCCCATTTCAGCTCTGACCGGCCAATCGGGCCAGAAAAATGCGTCGCATTGGGTTGCGGATGAGTGGACCCATGCCGATCAAGCAGCGCCAAAAGATGCGCGCGGTCGCCCGCGCGATCACGCCCTGCGCCATCGTCCTCCATCAGCGCCATGAAGGCGGCTGTTGAAGGCACGGTTAGCACCGGAAAGGGCCTTGCGTGCAGTTCGTTGACAAGGGCGTAGCGCAGCGGGTGATCGGTCACGGGGGCGGCTTTCTGAACTATTTGCCTTATACTTAGACGGCCCTGCGGCTTGGTAAAGGCGAGAAATGCAACGCGGCGTGGTATACTTTGGTAGGCCAAAGGCAGGGCAAGTTAAGGGGCACATAAAAATGCCCCGAAGGTTTCCCTTCAGGGCATTGGTTTGGATCGGTTGCTATGCGCGCTTAAGCGATCAAGGGCAGCAAAGCATCAAGGCTTTTCTTGGCGTCACCGTAGAACATCCGCGTGTTTTCTTTGAAGAACAAAGGGTTCTCGATGCCCGAATAGCCTGTGCCTTGGCCGCGCTTGGACACGATCACCATCTTGGCCTTCCAGCATTCCAACACCGGCATCCCAGCGATGGGAGAGTTGGGGTCTTCTTGCGCCGCAGGGTTCACGATGTCGTTCGAGCCGATCACGATGGCCACATCGGTCGTGGGGAAATCATCGTTGATCTCGTCCATCTCCAGCACGATGTCATAGGGCACCTTGGCTTCGGCCAGAAGCACGTTCATGTGGCCGGGCAAGCGGCCAGCCACGGGATGGATCGCAAAGCGCACCTTTTTGCCACGCGCGCGCAGCTTGCGGGTCAGTTCGGACACCGCTTGTTGGGCTTGCGCCACGGCCATGCCGTAACCCGGGATGATGATAACCGAATCGGCATCGTTCAGTGCTGCGGCCACACCATCCGTATCAATCGCCACCTGCTCGCCGGTGATTTCCATCGCAGGGCCGGTCGATCCGCCAAAGCCACCCAAGATCACACTAAGGAACTGGCGGTTCATCGCCTTGCACATGATGTACGACAGGATCGCACCGGACGAGCCCACCAAGGCCCCCGTGACGATCAGCAAGTCATTGCCCAGCAAGAAGCCTGTCGCCGCCGCGGCCCACCCCGAATAGCTGTTGAGCATCGACACCACGACCGGCATATCCGCCCCGCCAATCGCCATCACCAAATGCGCACCGATCACAAAGGCGATGATCAGCATGGCATACAGCGTCCATGATCCGGCGTGGCCCATGTAAAGCCCCATCAGCACCAAACAGGCCAGCGCCATTGCAGCGTTGAACACATGGCGCCCCGGCAGGATCAGGGCTTTGCCGCTGATGCGGCCAGCCAGTTTGCCGTAGGCGATGACAGACCCTGTGAAGGTGACTGCGCCGATGAATACGCCCAAGAAAATTTCGGCCTGATGGATGATCTGCTCGGCCCCTTCCAGACCATGCGGCCCAAGGTCAGAGTTCAGGCCAATCAGCACCGCGGCCATACCAACGAACGAATGGAGGGCGGCCACAAGTTCTGGCATCCCCGTCATTTCCACGCGCTGGGCAAGCACAAGGCCAATGCCCGCGCCCACAACCAAAGCGCCGATCAGCATAGGGGACGGGGGCACGCCCGGTCCGGTGATCGTGGCCAAGATCGCCACGGCCATGCCGACAATGCCGTACCAGACCGCGCGTTTCGCACTTTCCTGACCTGACAAGCCGCCAAGGGCCAGAATGAACAACACCGACGAGGCGATATAGGCCGCCGTTTGAATACCAAATGACATCTATCCGCCCCCCTTACGACTTTTGGAACATTTGCAACATCCGGCGGGTGACCATAAAGCCCCCGACGATGTTGATGGTGGCAATCAAAATCGCAATCGCCGACAGGATCTGGATCAGCCACCCGTCCGCCCCAATTTGCAACAAAGCGCCCAGAACGATGATGCCCGACACAGCGTTGGTGATCGCCATCAAAGGCGTGTGCAAGCTGTGGCTGACGCCCCAGATGACTTGGAAGCCGATGAACACGGCCAAAACAAAGACGATGAAGTGGCCCATAAAGGCCGCAGGGGCATAGGCCCCGATCAGACCCATCAAAAGCCCGCCCACGATCAGCAAGATCACTTGGCTGCGGCTTTGCGCTTTAAAAGCGGCCGTTTCAGCGGCGCGCTTTTCTTCGGCAGTCAGTTCCTTGGCCTTTTCCTTGGGCTTTTGCGCTGCAATCGCTGCAATTTTCGGCGGTGGTGGCGGCCATGTGACAGAGCCATCCTTGGCCACGGTTGCGCCACGGATCACATCGTCTTCCATATTGTGCACGATCACGCCGTCTTTTTTCGGCGTCAAATCTGTCAGCATATGGCGGATGTTGGTGGAATAGAGGGTCGATGCCTGTGCTGCCATACGGCTGGGGAAATCGGTATACCCCACCACAGTAACGCCATTTTCGCTGACGATCTTTTGGTCCATCACGGTCAAATCGCAGTTGCCACCACGCTCGGCGGCAAGGTCAACGATGACCGATCCCGGTTTCATCAGGGCGACCATGTCCGCCGTCCACAGCTTGGGCGCGGGGCGACCGGGGATGAGGGCGGTGGTGATGACGATATCCATCTCGGGCGCAAGTTCGCGGAACTTCTTCAGCTGCGCTTCGCGGAATTCCGGCGACGATGGGGCGGCATAGCCACCCGTTGCAGCCCCGTCGGTCTGGCTTTCGGCGAAGTCGAGGAAGACAAAATTGGCTCCCATCGATTCGATCTGCTCGGCCACTTCGGGGCGCACGTCAAAGGCGTGCACAATAGCGCCCAGCGACACGGATGTGCCGGTGGCGGCAAGGCCCGCAACCCCTGCACCGACGATCAGCACCTTGGCGGGGGGCACTTTGCCCGCAGCCGTCACCTGACCCGTAAAGAAGCGACCAAAGTTGGAACCGGCTTCAATCACCGCGCGGTAGCCCGCGATATTGGCCATCGACGACAAAGCGTCCATCTTTTGCGCGCGCGAAATGCGGGGAACCATGTCCATCGCGACAGCGGTGGCACCGCGCGCTTTGACCACCTCAAGCAATTCGGGGTTCTGGGCGGGCCAGAAGAAACTGATCAGGGTTTGGCCGTTGCGCAACGCCTCGGCCTCGGGCACTTCAGGCCCGCGCACTTTGACCAGCACATCCGCTGCCGCCACAACTGCGCCCGCATCTGGCAGCACTTGCACACCGGCTGCGGCGTAAAGCGCATCCGAAAAGCCGGCTTTCACCCCTGCCCCCGATTGCACCACGCACGTGTGGCCCAATTTCACCAATTGCAAAGCCGACTCCGGCGTCATCGCCACGCGATTCTCGCCCGGAAAAATCTCTGCCAATGCCCCTATCTTCACACGCGCTCTCCCTATCTCGGCAGTCTGGACCAGTGACTGCTTGCTACGCTGCAGCAATACGCGCGGAAATTGCTGTAATCTTTCCCGACATACCAGCGCAAATTTCGCATTTTGGGGGTAAAACGTCGGATTAAGTCGCAGAATACCTTGGTATACCACGAAAATTTGGCTTTTCGTGCATTTTAAACTTAAAATAACCCCCTGTTTCGCCCCCGCGCAATCTGCGATAGGTTGCCCCAAAGGGAGACGCCGATGACCACCGATTTCGCCGCCACAAAGCGCCAGTTTCATCTGCCTGAGGGGCTGATCTATCTCGATGGCAA
>CAMAYO010000106.1 GCA_945862465.1 Pseudorhodobacter antarcticus
TTGCTTTGATCAAGTCAGGGATGTCCAAACAGGCAATCTGTGATCAAGTGGGCATCAGTCGTGCAAGTGTCTATCGTATCCTTGAGGGTCAGGTTTAAGGCGTTATGGCGCAAATGAGGCGCCGATTACAAACGAGGGAAACTAGCAGTGGATGTTCTTCTGCAGATCTTAGAAATTTGCGAATTCTAGTAATGCGTTGAAAATGCTTACATAAATGGAATTCACAACTCGCTGACGAAACCTAAGAATCTCTAATTAGTATTATAAAAACAACAAGTTAACAATAGAGCGGTTGCGCTCCGAAGGCAAAGGTCGCACGTTCGAATCGTGCTGGGTGCACCAAATCAAGACAATTACATAGCGCGTTGCAGGGGTAACTCTGCAAGAACCCGTTCTGTGCGCGTGGATCAAGGCGTTGATCTGTCGTGGTGAAGAACAGCCCTTGTGTCCATGCGCGGCGCTTGGCACATCTGCCCGCAAAGGTGGGTCCATCATGACACGGGTTTACGGCCATTTTGGCGAGTTGTTGCAAGGCAGGATTGGGTCTTTTGGGCCTGTGGCTTTGGTCACTTTGCCCTGTCCAACGCTTTATGCCGAAGCTGGTCTGACCCAAAGCAGCGCGTTTGGGCTGTATCAATCGCAAAAGGCCCTAGCCCCCGCCGCTTTGCGCCACCTGTTGCAGGATTTGGCCCTGCCTGTGCGGGGTAAGTTCTTCTTGCGGTTATCAATGCCATTGGGCGGCGGGGCAGGGGCGTCGACGGCCGCTTTGTTGGCTTTGGGCATGGCTGCCGGGGCACAACAGGGCGTGGCGTTGGAAGCGGCGGTTCTGGCGGCAGAGGGGGCATCAGACCCTTTGCTGCACGCGCGGCCCGAACGGGTGCTTTGGGCCTCTCGGCTAGGGGTGGTGCTGGAAGATCTGCCGCCCTTGCCCCGTTTTGAGGTATTGGGCGGCTTTTTAGGCCCGGGGCAGCGCACTGATCCCTTGGATCATCATTTTCCCGATATCAGTGATTTGCTTGCCGCTTGGCCGGGGCCAGATTTGGCCACAATGGCCAATCTTGTCAGCCAATCCGCCCGCCGCACCTTGGCCCTGCGTGGCCCTGCAAATGACCCAACCGAAGATTTGGCGCGTCGTCACGGCGCTTTGGGGTTTTGCATCGCCCATACGGGGGCGGCCCGTGGATTGATCTTTGCGCCGCGAACCGTGCCCCAAGCGGCGGCGGCAGACTTGCGCGCGGCGGGCTTTTCGCGGATCACCCAGTTTGGCTGCGGGGGGCTTTGATGTTTGCAGGATCCATGTTGGTGGCTTTGGCCGTCGAGGGGGCTTTGGGGTGGCCTGACGCGCTGTATCGCCGCATCGGGCATCCGGTGACTTGGGCAGGCGCGCTGATCCGCTGGGCTGATCTGCGGTTGAACCGCGAAAGCGATCCATTTTGGCTGCGCCGCGCTTTGGGGGTCTTGGTGTGTCTGGGCATCACGGCTGTGGCTTGGGGTTTGGCGGCGGTTGTGGTTGCGGTGCTTCCGAACGGGGTTTTCGGGGCCATTCTGACAGGTGTTTTGGCTTGGCCCTTGGTCGCCACGCGGTCGCTTTATGACCATGTCGCTCGGGTGATGCGGCCCTTAGCGCAAGGTGATTTGGCGGAAGCCCGCAATGCGGTTGCGATGATCGTTGGGCGCGATCCGATGACGTTGGACAGCGCGGGCGTGGCGCGGGCGGGGTTGGAAAGCTTGGGCGAAAGCGCATCAGATGGCGTGGTGGCCCCTGTCTTTTGGGGGCTGGTTTTCGGGCTTCCGGGAATTGCCGCCTATAAGGCGATCAACACGATGGATTCGATGATAGGCCATCTAAGCCCGCGCCACCGCGCCTTTGGCTGGGCTGCGGCGCGGTTGGATGATGTGGTCAACCTGATCCCCGCGCGGTTGACGGCGTTGCTGTTTGTCATCGCCGCTGGACGCACATGGCGCAGAGCTTTGGCGGTGACTTGGGCCGATGCGGATCATCACCGTTCGCCCAACGCGGGCTGGCCCGAAGCCGCCTTGGCGGGGGCATTGGATATCAGACTGTCCGGCCCAAGGGTCTATGATGGCGAGGTGACGGTAGAGCCTTGGGTCAATCCCACAGGCCGCGACCCAAGTGCTATTGAGATGCAGCAGGGTTTGCGGCTTTTTGTGCTGGCGATGCTGGCCCTGTGTGGCATCTTGGTTGGGGCCGCGCTGTGAGTGTGCGCGATCACGGCGGCAATCTGGAACAGGCGCGGGCGACCTATGGCGGGGTGGATTGGATTGACCTGTCTACCGGCATCAACCGCGTGCCCTATCCCGTACCTGCACTCTCGGCCGAGGCGTTCAGCGCCTTGCCAACCCAGGCTGCGATGGCGGGCTTGCTGCAAGCGGCGGCCAAGGCCTATGGAACCTTGGCCCCGATGACGGCCTTGTCGGGCGCGCAAGCGATTATCCAATTGGTCCCTATGCTGCGGACCAAGGGTTTGGCGCGGGTGCTGGGGCCAACCTATAACGAGCACGCCGCCACCTTGCGGGCCTGTGGCTGGTTGGTAGAGGAGGTGGGTGATCTTGATGCCCTAATTGGTGCGGATATTGCCGTAGTGGTGAACCCAAACAACCCCGATGGGCGGCACTGGTCGCGCGAAGTGTTGCTTCAGTTGATTGGCAAGGTTGGGCTGTTGGTTGTGGATGAAAGCTTTGCCGATCCGCTGCCAGAGCAGTCTTTGGTGGATGATGCCGGAAGGGAGGGGCTTTTGATCCTCCGCTCGTTCGGTAAGTTCTACGGGCTTGCGGGCCTGCGCTTGGGCTTTGCCCTTGGTGCGCCTGCTGACATCACCCGCCTGACAGAACTGTCCGGCCCATGGCCCGTATCCGGCCCCGCAATTGAAGTTGCAACGCTTGCCCTGCAAGACCATGTATGGGCCAAGGCGACCACGGCGCGGTTGTTGGGCGAGGTGGGGTTGATGGATGAAATTTGCACGAAGTTGGGCTGGCAAAGCCTTGGCGGAACGCCGCTTTTTCGGCTTTATGCCACGCCTGACGCGCATCAGGCCCAAGCGCATTTGGCCCACGCCCATATCTGGAGCCGGATTTTCCCCTATTCCAAAACGTGGATCAGGCTTGGTTTGCCCGGCACGCAAGCCGAATGGGCGCGGATGGCCGCATTAGCCGCGCGCTAGGGCCAACAAACCCGCCACATCCAGATGGGCTTCGATGTGGGCGGCAAGGTCGTTCAAAGTCGCCTCAACCTCGGCCCCATGGTCGCGCACTTGGGTTGGCACGCCTAAGCCCGCCAAAAACGCCGCGCGGAACCTGTCAGAAGAAAACATCCCGTGCAGATAGCTTCCCATCACCAAACCATCGGGCGAAACCGCGCCCTCGGGCTGGCCTTGCACCCTGGCGAAAGGGTGTTCGCGGGCAGGGCCATCGGTTCGGCCGATGTGGATTTCGTAAGCCTCGATCGGCTCATTCGTGCCAACATGCACCGCTGTGGTTCGCGTCAGGCGTTTGTCGCTGGTCATGGTGGTATCCACACCCAGCAGCCCCAAGCCTTGCGTCACACCTGCTGGCCCTTCGATCCCATCCGGATCAGCCACGGTTTGCCCCAACATCTGATAGCCACCGCAGATGCCCAAGATACGCCCGCCGCGCCGATGATGGGCGGCAAGGTCGATGTCCCAGCCTTGGGCGCGCAGATAGGCCAGATCACCGCGCGTTGATTTGCTGCCCGGAATGATCACCAAAGCGCAATCGCCCGGAATGGCTTGGCCGGGGCCGATCATCACCACTTGCACGCCCGGTTCGGCTTTAAGCGGATCAAGATCGTCAAAATTCGCGATGCGCGACAATTGCAGGCAGGCGATCTTAGCCCCCGATCCAGTCGTTTGCGCAATATCCAGCGCGTCTTCGGCGGGCAGACGCCACGCTTGGGGGAAATAGGGCAGAACGCCAAGACCCTGCCAGCCGGTTTGGGCGGCGATCATCTGATAGCCATCCGCAAACAAGCTGGGATCGCCGCGAAACTTGTTGATGATAAAGCCTTTGATGCGCGCTTCATCGTCACGGTCTAGCACGGCTTTGGTGCCCACCATTTGGGCTATCACACCGCCGCGATCAATATCGCCCACCAGCACAACCGGCACTTGGGCAGCCGCCGCAAAGCCCATATTGGCAATATCCCCCGCGCGCAGGTTCACTTCTGCCGGAGAGCCTGCGCCTTCAACGATCACCAGATCATATTGCGCGGATAGGCGCTGAAAACTGTCTAACACGGGCTGCATCAGGCTTGGCTTCAACCGCGCATAATCGCGCGCCTTAACGGTTGCCACCCGCTTGCCTTGCACCACGACTTGGCTGCCCACTTCGGATTCGGGTTTCAGTAACACGGGGTTCATATCGGTATGCGGTTCCAGCCCGCAGGCCAGCGCCTGCAAGGCCTGCGCGCGGCCAATCTCGCCGCCGTCGACCGTAACGGCAGCATTGTTCGACATATTCTGCGGCTTGAACGGCGCAATTGACAGCCCGCGCAGCTTGGCCGCGCGGCACAGGCCCGCCACGATCAGCGACTTGCCCACGTTCGACCCTGCGCCTTGGATCATGATGGCCGTCATGGGGTTACTCCCAAGACGGCGGGTAAGTTATGGCGCGTTTCATCCGTGAAGTGAAACGTCTGCCACCCGCGCGCGTTTGCGGCATGGATGTTCTTTTCGGCGTCATCAATCAGCAAGATGTCAGCGGGGGCCAAGCTTGACCAATCCTCAATCGCTGCGAAAAAGCGCCCGTCAGGTTTTTTCACGCCCAAGGGGCCAGAGGCGAAGATCTTTGCCATATGGGCCTTAAACCCCATTGTCTCCCAAATATAATCAGCGCGGCGGTGTTCGTTGTTTGTGGCAATCACGCCTTGAACAGGGCAGGCGGTGAGCCAGCCGAGCACTTGGGTATCAACCACGGCGTCTTTGGCCAACCAATAATCCAGAACCGCTTCAGGCGCGTGCGGTATCGCGTGGGTCTTGGTGTAATCGGTCAGCAGGTCCAATAGATCACGTTCCCCGTTCAAAACGGCGTTGAACTTGCCATCGCTGAAGATGAAATCGGTGAACACAGCGGCAGAAACGCCCAAATCAGCTTCAAACTCGGCCTGCCATGCGTCAAAGCCGCCCTGATGGCCTTTGTTCAGCACCCCGTCAAAATCCCAAGCGATCAGCTTCAAAACTCAACCCCTGGTTGGGCTTTGATGCCAGACCGGAACGGGTGTTTGACCAGCGTCATTTCGGTGACCAGATCGGCCGCTTCGATCAAGGCTTCTGATGCGCCGCGACCGGTTAGGCACACATGCGTCAGGGGCGGCTTTTCGGCCTTTAAAAACGCCACCACTTCGGCCACGTCGATGTAATCATAACGCATGGCGATGATGATTTCATCCAGCAGAACAAAGCGGATGTCAGGGTCGCGGATCAGCTCTTTGGCCTTGGCCCAACCGGCTTGGGCTGCGGCAATGTCGCGGGCGCGGTCTTGGGTTTCCCAAGTAAAGCCTTCGCCCATGGCGTGAAACTCGCACAGATCCGCGAAGTTCTCGGTCAGCAAGCGCCGCTCGCCCGTATCCCAAGCCCCTTTGATGAACTGCACCACAGCGCAGGGCATCTCATGTGCCACACAGCGCAAGATCATCCCGAAGCCAGAGGACGATTTGCCCTTGCCCGTGCCGGTATGCACAATGATCAACCCATGATCACCGGCCTTGCCCGCCATGATCTTATCACGCGCGGCCTTTTTCTTGGCCATCTTGGCATTGTGGCGCGCATCAGGGTTTGCGGTAGTTTCAGAAACAGTGTCGGTTTCGGCAGATGACATGGCGGCTGGTGTCCTTGACGTTAGGGGCCCATCCTGCCACAGGTAAGGGCGCACTGGTGCTTGTCTTACGACAGGCTAAAAGGGAATGCGACAGGTGAAAGCCTGGGATGCAGCCGCCCCCGCGACCGTGACCGAAGAGGTCAGCCACACCCACTGGGCAACCGGGAAGGGGGCTGACCGGGGGGCAACCCCAGCTTCGCAAGCCGGGAGACCTGCCAGCGCCACGACTTTGACGGACGGGGTGTGCCGTGGCGAGTTGGGGGATTTCCCCCATTTCGCGGCATTTCCCCTTGGGAGGACGATGACCGCAAGACTGCATATTTGCACAACCTGCAAAGCCGGCCTGCCCGTGGGCGAGGGCGAGGTATGCACTGGCGCGCACCTTTACGCTGCGATTGCCGCTTTGCCTGCGCCGCAGGGGGTGCAGGTTCTGCCCATCGAGTGCCTGTCAGCGTGCAATTCAGGTGCTGCCGTGTGCCTATCGAAAGCGGGCGCTTGGGGCTATGTTTATGGCCGCATGACCGAAGACAACGCCGCCGACATTCTGGCAGGCGCTGAAGCTTATGCCAAAACCACCGACGGTCTTGTGCCATGGCGCGACCGCCCGACGATCTTTCGCAAACAATCCCTCGCCCGTATTCCCCCGTTGGAGGCTTAATGTCCGATCTTGCCAAAATTCCCGTTACGATCATCACAGGCTTTCTGGGCGCGGGCAAAACCACGCTGATCCGGCATTTGATGCAAAACCCGCAAGGCAAGCGCTTGGCGGTGCTTGTCAATGAGTTTGGCACAGTGGGGGTGGATGGCGACATTCTGAAATCTTGCGCCGATGACAATTGCCCCGTGGAAAACATCGTCGAACTGGCGAATGGTTGCATCTGCTGCACCGTGGCGGAAGATTTTATTCCCACGATCGAGGCGCTGTTGGCTTTGCCCAAGCGGCCCGATCATATCTTGATCGAAACCTCGGGGTTGGCCTTGCCCAAGCCTTTGCTGAAGGCGTTTGATTGGCCCGGCATTCGTTCGCTGATCACCGTGGATGGCGTGATCACGCTGGCCGATGCCGAAGCCGTCGCCGCCGGCCATTTTGCGGGGGAATTGACCGCAGAGCAAATTGCGGCGGGCGAACATGACACGCCCTTGGGCGAGGTGTTTGAGGATCAGATCGCCTGTGCTGACATCGTTTTGCTGACCAAGGCTGATCTGGCGGGCGAAGTAGGGATTGCCGCCGCCCGCGCCGTGGTGCAGGCCGAAGCCGCAGAAAAGAACCGACCCCATTTGCCGATTTTATCTTTGACCGAAGGCATCATTGACCCCTCGGTGATCTTAGGGCTTCAGGCTGCGGCGGAAGATGATCTGTTGGCCCGCCCGTCACACCACGACGGCGAAGATGGGCATGAGCATGACGATTTCAACTCGCTTGTGATCAGCTTGCCCGAAGTGGCAAGTGTAGATGCGCTGACCGCCGCAATCGCGCGTCTGGCGCGGGAACAAAAAATCCTGCGCGTCAAAGGCTATGTGGCGGTGCAGGGCAAACCGATGCGCCTGTTGGTGCAGGCCGTGGGCGAAAGGGTGCGCGCGCAGTTTGACAAGCCTTGGGGCACAATGACACGCGCGTCGCATCTGGTGGTGATCGCCGAGCAGGGTGATCTGAACGAAGCCGCCATTCGCCAGACGCTGGGGATCTAAGATGCACGTCGTCTTCCGCGAAAGTCATGGGCTAGAGGAGACGGCTGCGCCGTTCGATCCGGGCCAAGACCCTGCGGATATGCTGGTGCTATCCTTTTCTGACAGCGACCTTGGGGCCTTTGGCGCGGGCTGGCATAGGGCGAGCGGCACTTTACCAAGCCTGCGCCTGTGCAACCTGATCGCCCTGCGCCATCCGGTGTCTGTGGATACGTATATCGAGCGCACGGCGCTTGGCGCAAAGGCCATTTTGGTGCGCTTGATCGGGGGGGAAGCCTATTGGCCCTATGGCCTTGCCTCTCTTTCCGATCTTGCGCGCAAGTTGGGCATTGCCCTTGCCATCCTGCCCGCCGACGGGCGCGAGGATGCGCGGTTGGATCAGCTTTCGAC
>CAMAYO010000107.1 GCA_945862465.1 Pseudorhodobacter antarcticus
ATCAGGTAGGTGTCGGTCAACCCACGCGCATCGCGTTCGGCCAGAAGGTCGAAGTAGACCTTGCCCGAACACAGAACCACGCGCTTGATCTTGTCATCGGCTGACAATGTCAGGGTCGAATGGCCCTTTTGCGCATCATCCCACAGCACGCGGTGGAAGGTGGATCCATCGGTGAAATCAGCCGCATCCGAAATGCACATCGGATGGCGCAGCAGCGACTTCGGCGTCATCAAGATGAGCGGTTTGCGGAAATCGCGGTGCATCTGGCGGCGCAGGATGTGGAAGTAGTTTGCAGGCGTGGTGCAGTTGGCCACGATCCAGTTGTCATGCGCCGAGGATTGCAAGAAGCGTTCCAGGCGGGCGGAGGAGTGTTCCGGCCCTTGCCCTTCAAAGCCATGCGGCAGCAGGCACACAAGACCCGACATCCGCAGCCATTTGCTTTCGCCCGAGCAGACAAACTGGTCAAACATGATCTGCGCGCCATTGGCGAAATCGCCAAACTGCGCTTCCCACATGGTTAAAGCGTTGGGTTCGGCCAAGGAGTAGCCGTATTCAAAGCCCAAAACCGCATATTCCGACAGCATGGAATCGATCACTTCGTAGCGGGCTTGGCCGGGGCGAATGTGGTTCAGCGGGTAGTGGCGCGCTTCGGTCACTTGGTCGACAAAGGCCGAATGACGCTGGCTAAAGGTGCCGCGTGTGCAATCTTGGCCCGACAGGCGGACAGGGAAGCCTTCGGTGACAAGGCTGCCAAAGGCCAGCGCTTCGGCGGTGGCCCAATCAAAGCCTTGGCCTTTGGCGAACATCTCTTTCTTGGCATCAAGCTGGCGCGCGACGGTTTTGTGGATGTCAAAGGCGTCAGGCATACGGGTGAGCGCTGCGCCCACTTCGGCCATGGTTTCGGGTTTGATCCAAGTTTCGCCGCGCTGGTAATGCTCCAAATCCTTGGGCTGCATGTTCTTCCAGCGCCCATCCAGCCAATCGGCCTTGTTAGGTTTATAGGCTTTGCCCGCTTCAAACTCTTCATTCAGCTTGGCCTGAAAAGAGGCCTTCATATCCTCGATCTCGCCCTCGGGCATCAGACCGTCTTTGACCAGACGTTCAGCGTAAAGCTGCAAGGTGGTCTTTTGCTTGCGGATGCGGGTGTACATGGCCGGATTGGTGAACATGGGCTCATCGCCCTCGTTATGACCAAAGCGGCGATAGCAGAAGATGTCGATCACAACGTCTTTGTGGAACTTTTGGCGGAATTCGGTCGCCACTTTGGCGGCATGCACCACGGCTTCGGGATCATCGCCGTTCACATGGAAAATCGGCGCTTCCACCATCAAAGCGATGTCGGTGGGGTAAGGGGAGGAGCGCGAATAGGACGGCGCTGTGGTAAAGCCGATCTGATTGTTGACCACGATGTGGATCGTGCCGCCCGTGCGGTGGCCTTTCAGCCCTGACAGGCCAAAGCATTCCGCCACCACGCCTTGGCCCGCAAAGGCAGCATCGCCGTGCAGCAGCACAGGCATGGCTTGATGGCGATCGGTATCGCCGAACTGGTCTTGTTTGGCGCGAACCTTGCCCAGCACCACGGGATTGACCGCTTCAAGGTGGGATGGGTTGGCGGTCAGTGACAGGTGCACGGAATTGCCATCAAAGATACGGTCTGATGAGGCGCCAAGGTGATACTTCACATCGCCTGATCCATCGACGTCTTCGGGCTTATAGCTGCCGCCTTGGAATTCGTGGAAAATCGCCTTGTAGGGCTTTTGCAGCACATTGGCCAAAACGTTCAAACGGCCCCGATGCGGCATGCCAAAGTTGATCTCGCGCACGCCCAGATTGCCGCCGCGCTTGATGATCTGCTCCATCGCGGGGATAAGCGCCTCGGCCCCGTCTAGGCCAAAGCGTTTGGTGCCCATATATTTGACTTGCAGGAATTTCTCGTAGCCTTCGGCTTCGACGAGCTTGTTGAGAATGGCTTTGCGGCCTTCGCGGGTGAAGGCGATTTCTTTTCCGTAGCCTTCGATGCGCTCTTTCAGCCAGCCTGCCTGATCGGGGTCGGAAATGTGCATATATTGCAGCGCAAAGGTGCCGCAGTAGGTGCGTTTCACGATCTCGACAATCTGGCGCATCGAGGCCATTTCAAGCCCCAGCACCATGTCGATGAAGATCGGGCGGTCCATATCGGCATCGGTGAAGCCATAGGATGCCGGATCAAGTTCGGGGTGGTTCCCGCGTTCAACAATGCCCAAGGGGTCAAGGTCAGCGGCAAGGTGGCCGCGAATACGGTAAGCACGGATCAGCATGATGGCGCGCACCGAATCCAGCACAGCGCGGCGCACTTGGGCGTCAGTAAGGGAAATGCCCTTTTCGGCCGCTTTTTCGGTGATTTTCTTGCCCGCAGACTTAGCTTCCGCCGGATATTCGCCGGTCATCGCGGCCGTCAGATCATCGTTGGGTTGCGGCGGCCAATCGGCGCGCGCCCAAGACGGGCCTGCCGCTTGGCGCTTTTGTTCCAGCCCTGAATCGCCCAGCAGGCGGAAGAATTCTGCCCATTGCCCATCGACCAAGGCGGGGTCTGTCGCATAACGCGCGGCCAGTTGGTCAACGTAATCGGCATTGGCCCCTTGCAAGAAAGACGAGGCGTGGAAGGCGGCGTTCGGGGTCTGTTCGGTCATGATCAGTGCCTTTTGAAAATGCGAGCAAGGGGGGCTGCGGCCCCCCTTGAAAAAAGGTTAGCGACCTAGCGCTTTCATCACGGCTTCGCCCAAAGTGGCGGGGCTGTCGGCCACGATGATGCCGGCGGATTTCATCGCCTCGATCTTGCTTTCCGCATCCCCCTTGCCTCCGGCCACGATGGCGCCCGCATGGCCCATGCGCCGGCCCGTGGGGGCGGTGCGGCCTGCGATAAAGCCAGCGGTGGGTTTCCAACGGCCGCGCTTTTTCTCATCCGCCAGAAACTGGGCGGCGTCTTCTTCGGCAGCGCCGCCAATTTCGCCGATCATGATGATGGAGTGGGTTTCAGGGTCGGCCAAGAACATCTCTAGAATGTCGATATGCTCAGACCCCTTGATCGGATCGCCGCCAATGCCCACGGCCGAGGATTGGCCAAGCCCCACATCGGTGGTTTGCTTGACCGCTTCATAGGTCAGCGTGCCCGAACGCGACACAACGCCGACCGACCCGCGCGAGAAGATGGAACCGGGCATGATGCCGATTTTGCATTCGCCCGGGGTCATGACGCCGGGGCAGTTCGGCCCGATAAGGCGCGACTTGGAATTGATGAGCGCGCGCTTGACCTTCATCATGTCCAGCACCGGAATGCCTTCGGTGATGCAGACGATCAGCTCCATCTCGGCGTCAATCGCTTCAAGGATGGAGTCAGCAGCAAAGGGTGGTGGCACATAAATGACCGAGGCATTGGCCTGAGTGGCAAGGCGCGCATCATGCACGCTGTCAAACACGGGCAGGTTCAGGTGGCTGGTGCCGCCCTTGCCCGGCGTGACGCCGCCCACCATCTGGGTGCCATAAGCGATGGCTTGTTCAGAGTGGAACGTGCCTTGGCTGCCTGTGAACCCCTGACAAATGACGCGGGTGGCTTTGTTGACGAGAACGGACATGTGATTAACCCTTCACCGCTTTGACAATCTTCTTGGCCGCATCCGACAGGTTGTCGGCGGCAATGACGTTTAAGCCAGAGTTGCGGATGATCTCTTTGCCCAGTTCCACATTGGTGCCTTCAAGGCGCACCACCAGCGGCACTTTCAGGCCCACTTCTTTGACCGCTGCAATCACGCCTTCGGCGATGATGTCGCAACGCATGATGCCGCCGAAGATGTTGACCAAGATGCCTTTGACGTTCGGGTCAGAGGTGATGATCTTGAACGCTTCGGTCACTTTTTCCTTGGTCGCGCCACCGCCCACATCCAGAAAGTTGGCAGGTTCTGCGCCGTACAGCTTGATGATGTCCATCGTCGCCATCGCCAGACCTGCACCGTTGACCATGCAGCCGATTTCGCCCTCAAGGGCAATGTAGTTCAGGTCGAACTTAGAAGCGGCCAGTTCTTTGGCGTCTTCTTCCGTCTCGTCGCGCAGGGCGGCGATTTCGGGGTGGCGAAACATGGCGTTGCCGTCAAAGCTCATCTTGGCATCCAGCAGCTTCAACCCACCGTCTTTCAGCACGACGAAGGGGTTGATTTCAAGCATATCCATGTCTTTTTCGACGAACAGCTTGTACAGGTTCTTCACAATGCCGACGCATTGCTTGACCTGATTGCCGCTGAGCCCCAGCGCAAAGGCGACGCGGCGGCCGTGGTATTCGGAAAAGCCGGCAGCGGGGTCAACCGAAAAGGACAGGATTTTTTCGGGCGTGTTATGCGCCACCTCTTCAATGCTCATCCCACCTTCGGTTGAACAGACGATCGAGATGCGCGAGGTGGAACGGTCGATCAGCAGGGCCAGATAAAATTCGCGGGCAATGTCGGAACCGTCTTCGATATAAATGCGGTTGACCTGTTTGCCATGCGGTCCGGTTTGCAGCGTAACCAATGTGCGGCCCAGCATTTGGCGGGTAAACTCAGCGGCTTCTTCCACCGAACGCGCCAGACGCACGCCCCCTTTTTCGCCGGCCTCGGCCTCGACAAAATGGCCCTTGCCGCGGCCACCGGCGTGGATTTGCGCTTTGACAACCCACAGCGGGCCATCCAACTCGCCCGCGGCGGTTTTGGCATCTTCAGCGCGGGTGACAAAGCGCCCGTCTGACACCGGAATGCCATAGCTGCGCAGCAGGGCCTTGGCCTGATACTCGTGAATGTTCATCTTACGCCCCGCAAATGGTGGTTTTGCGGGCTTTTGGCACAGATTGCGGCCCGCTTGTATTGCGAAATGCGAAAGGGGTCAGGAAAAGCGACATTTGTGATCACAGAAAAAAAATCTGTGATCACAATTCACAATTTCGTTGGAAAAATGAAAAGATTTAGCAGGGCAGCGCGGTGCAAAGCCGCTGGCCGCGCGGCAGATAGGGGTCTGACAGGGTGGCTGCAAAGCCTGCAGCTTGGGTGGCGGCCAATACGTCTTCGGCCAGATGATGATAGGGCGCGCGGTTGGGGTGGGTGACCACGCCGTCAGGTTGGCGCAGGGGGCTGCGGGCAAGGGCGGGGTCGGGGGCCAAAAAGACGGTGAAGAGCAGTTTTTGCAAGCGCGGGAACCTGCTGCGAATGTTGGGCAGGGCGGTTTGCAGAAAGGTCAGCGGCAGGTGGGTGAAGACGGCAAAGGCCATGGCAAAGTCGATGTCATCGGGCAGGCCGTGCAGGTCAAAATTGGCATCCTCGATCAGGTGATCGGGGGAAAGGCGGGTTTTGTCAGCCAGCTCTGCATCATAGCCGCGCCGCATCAAAGCGCCGGATAGGTCGGTGGCCCAGTAGTGATTGGGCAACAAATAGGGCACAGCGCGGCAGCCAAGGCGCAGCGACCCTGCGCCGATATCCAGCAAACGGTGCTGCGGGTCTAGCCCTGCGGCGAGCAGAAGTTGCATTTGCACCAACCCCGTCTCCTCCCACCGCCCGCCCACGATATCGCGGTGGCGGCCTTGGGCCAGGGCGTCGTCATAAAACCCCGGCGCATGGTAGGGCGAGATGGGGCGTGTCACGTGGCTGCTAGCTTTGTGATGGTCAGGCATAGGTTGGTCGCAACGCCCATGTCTTGCACCGACACCCATTCAAGCGGGCCGTGAATTTCCTGCATGCCGGTGAACAGGTTGGGCGTGGGCAGGCCCATTTCGGTCAACCGCGACCCATCGGTGCCGCCACGAATGGGTTTTGAGACGGGGGTGATCCCCAAAGCACGGCAAGCGTTTTGCGCCAAAGTGACGGGGCGCATATCGTTTTCCAGCCAATAGCGCATGTTGCGGTATTGCGGGCGGATGGTCACATCCACCGATGCGCGCGGTTCTAGGGCCGCGATCTGCGCGCAAATCTGGCGGAGCAACGCCCCTTTTTCGGCCAGACCTTGGCGTTCAAAATCGCGCAGGATGAAGCGCAGGGTCACTTCGGCGGCGGTGCCGGACATATCGGTCAGGTGGATAAAACCTTCGCGGCCTTGGGTGACTTCGGGGCTCATCGTGGTCAGGGGCAGGGCGGTGATCAGTTGGGCTGCCAGATGCAGCGCGTTGACGAGCTTGCCCTTGGCCCAGCCGGGATGGGCGGAAACGCCCGTGATTTTGACCTGCGCGCCATCGGCGGAAAAGCTTTCATATTCAATCTCGCCCACGCTTGATCCGTCAAAGGTATAGGCAAAGTCCGCACCTATGTCGGCGGGCAGGCGTTTGTCGACGCCGCGCCCGATTTCCTCATCCGGGGTGAAGGCGAGGCGGATTTTGGGGTGTTTGATGTCGGGATGGGTCAGCATATGACGCGCGGCGGTCATAAGGATCGCAACGCCTGCTTTGTCATCGCCGCCCAAGAGGGTGTCGCCCGAGGCGGTGATGATCGTGTGGCCCAGTTTCTTGCCCAGTTCGGGCGAGATGTCGGGCGAGAGGACCAGCGCTGGCGCATCGGGAAAGCTGATAGCCCCGCCGTTATAACCGCGATGCACACGGGGTTTGATGTTGGTGGCGGCAAAGGCGGGGGCGGTGTCGACATGGGCCAAAAAGCCAAGGGTTGGGCCTTGGGCTGTGGCGGGGATGGTGGCCAGCACCACGCCGTAGTCGGTAAGGGTTACATCCTGCGCGCCCATGGCGGCGAGTTCATCGCGCAGCAGGGTGAGCATGCCATACTGGATTTGGGTGGAGGGGGCAGAAGGGCTGTCTTCGTCACTTTGGCTGTCAATAGCTGCATAGCGCGTCAGGCGATTTTCAAGTTCGGCGTCAAATTGGGTCATCGTGGCCTCCGCATTTGGGCGAATGTCGCGGGCAGGCGCGGGGAAGTCAACGCGCGGATTGGGGCGAAAAAAAGGCGCGCCCGAAGGCGCGCTTGGGTCGATTTTTCTGCGAAAAATCGGCGCTGGGCAAGAAGCGGAGCGCCGATTTGTCGAAGTTTGGCAGGCTTAGGCCAGCGACGGGTCGATGGCTTTGCAAGCGGCAACAAGCCCTTTCACGGCGTCGACGGACTTTTGGAACATGGCGTTTTCGTCTTCAGTCATCTGGATTTCCACCAGACGCTCCACCCCGCCAGCGCCCAGAATAACCGGCACGCCGACATACATGTCTTTCAGGCCAAAGGCCCCATCGACATAGGCGGCACAGGGCAGCAGGCGCTTTTGATCTTTGAGATAAGCTTCTGCCATTTCAATCGCCGAAGCGGCGGGGGCATAGAAGGCAGAGCCGGTTTTCAGAAGGCCCACAATCTCGGCCCCGCCATCACGGGTGCGTTGGATGATGGCGTCAAGCTTGTCTTGCGTTGTCCAGCCCATTTTGACCAGATCGGGCAAGGGAATGCCTGCCACGGTGGAATAGCGCGCCAAGGGCACCATCGTGTCGCCGTGCCCGCCCAGCACAAAGGCCGTGACATCGCGCATCGAGACGTTGAATTCGGTGGCCAAGAAGTGGCGGAAGCGGCCAGCATCCAAAACGCC
>CAMAYO010000108.1 GCA_945862465.1 Pseudorhodobacter antarcticus
ATCCAGACCAGATCATCCTCGGCCTGATCTTTCAGCGCGATACCGGGGCGGATGCCTGCGTGCACAAAAAGCGCCTGTTCGGCCGCAAAACTGGTGGGGCGGCTTTCCAAAAAACGCAGATGGTCGGGCGGCACTGCGGCAATCGCATCGGCGTGGACTGGCCCAATCGGCCGATCCCCTGCGCTGCGCACACCGTAAGAGGCCAACGTGACGGCCCCGCCCAGTTTGGGATGCAGCCACGAATGTTCGGGCTTCAATCCCGGATCGCGCCAAGCGGGTTCGGCCATAAAGCCTGCAAAGAGGCGGTCGTGATTGCCTTTGAGCACCACCCAATCGCGCCCCTTAGCCATCCCTTGCCGCAAGTATTCGACCACGCCGCGACTATCCGGCCCCCGATCTACCAGATCGCCCAAATGCACGATTGTGCCATGCCCATGCAGCGCCATATCCACCCCGATGCGATGGTGAGCGGATTTGAGCAGGTCAAGATGGCCGTGGATGTCGCCTATGGCATAGATGTGCATGGGTCACTTTATGGCTAGGCCGAAAGAGCGGGGGCGCTGCCCCCGCGCCCCCGGGATATTTGGGCACGAATGAAAGGGGGGAAGGTTCAAGCCCCCGCAAATTCCAGCGCTTTGACTTGAGAGAACATGCCAGTCGATTCCAGCGTGTTGACCACCTTTGGGTCGATGGGTTGGTCAAGATATAAGATGGCGATGGCGTCTGCGCCCACGCCGGAACGCCCAAGGGTAAAGTTCGCGATGTTGACGTTGTTTTTGCCCATGGTCATGCCCAAAAGACCAATGATGCCCGGCACATCCTCGTTCGTGGTGTAGAGCATATGCTGGCCGATTTCGGCATCAATGTTGATGCCTTTGATCTGGATAAAGCGCGGTTTGCCATCGCTGAAACAGGTGCCCGCAACAGAGCGTTCGCGTTTGTCGGTGACCATGGTGACTTTGATATAGGCGTCAAAGGTGCCCGTCTTGTCTTGCCGTGTGGTCGAGATTTGGATGCCGCGTTCCTTGGCCACGATGGGGGCAGACACCAGGTTCACATCGGGGTTGGCGGTTTTCATCACGCCAGCGATCACGGCTTGGTTCAAGGCTGCAAGGTTCATGGTGGACACTTTGCCATCATACAGGATGTTGATGGCGCGGATCGGTTCGTCAGTCATCTGCCCAATAAAGCCGCCCAAATGGCTGGCAAGTTTGATCCACGGGCCCATAACCGCCGCCTCTTCGGCGGAGACATTGGGCATGTTGAGCGCGTTTTGCACAGCGCCTGACAGCAGGTAATCGGCCATCTGCTCAGCCACTTGCAGCGCCACGTTTTCTTGCGCTTCAGTGGTGGCAGCGCCCAAATGCGGGGTGCAGACCACGTTGGCCATGCCGAACAGGGGGTTTTGGGTGGCGGGCTCTACCTCAAACACGTCAAGCGCTGCGCCTGCCACATGGCCGGAGTTCAGCGCATCGACCAAGGCCAGCTCGTCAATCAAGCCACCACGGGCGCAGTTGATGATGCGCACGCCTTTTTTGGTTTTGGCCAAAGCGTCGCGCGACAGGATGTTCTTGGTCTTGTCGGTCAAGGGCACGTGCAGGGTGATGAAATCAGCGCGGGCGAGGAGGTCATCCAAATCAACCTTGGTCACGCCTAGGCTTTTGGCGCGTTCATCTGACAGGAAGGGGTCATAGGCCAGAACCTTCATCTTCAGCCCCACCGCGCGGTCGCACACGATGCCGCCAATGTTGCCCGCGCCAATCACGCCCAAGGTTTTGTTGAACAGCTCAACCCCCATGAAGCGCGACTTTTCCCATTTGCCCGCTTGGGTCGAGGCGTTCGCCTCGGGGATTTGGCGGGCGACGGCGAACATCATGGCGATGGCGTGTTCGGCGGTGGTGATCGAATTGCCAAAGGGCGTGTTCATCACGATCACCCCCTTTTTGGAAGCGGCGGGGATGTCGACATTGTCCACACCAATGCCCGCACGGCCCACGACCTTTAGGTTGGTGGCCGAAGCCAGCAGCTTTTCGGTGACTTTGGTGGCAGAGCGGATGGCCAAGCCATCGTATTGGCCGATCACTTCGGCCAGTTTTTCTTTGTCTTTGCCCAAGGCGGGCAGGTAATCCACCTCGACCCCACGGTCGCGGAAGATTTGAACGGCGGTTTCGGAAAGTTCGTCAGAGACAAGAACGCGGGGGGCCATGGTTGGTCCTTTCAAATTGGGGTTTGAATGGTGCGTGTGAAAACGCACCCTACGGAATTATTGTGCGGCGATTTCGGCGTGGAAGGCGTAGGCGATCCACGGCAGCAGGGCCGCGACATCGGCGGTTTCCACTGTTGATCCGCACCAGATGCGCAGGCCGGGGGGGGCATCGCGGTATGCGCCCATATCAAAGCCCGCGCCCGCCTTTTCGATGCGCTTGGCCACAGCCTTGGCAAAAGCAGCGCCGTCTTTGATGCGGGGATCGGTGAATTTCAAACAGACCGAGGTGGTAGAGGCTGTGGCAGGATCTTCGGCCAGATTGGCGATCCACGGGTTGGTGGCGCAGAAATCCCAAACGGTTTTGGCATTGGCCGAAGCCCGCCCGATCAGGCCCTGCAAGCCGCCCACAGACTGCGCCCATTTCAGGGCCACAAGGTAATCTTCCACCGCCAGCATGGACGGGGTGTTGATCGTCTCGCCGCTAAAGATCCCCTCGATCAGTTTGCCCTTGGATGTCAGGCGGAAGATCTTGGGCAGGGGCCAAGCGGGGGTGTAGCTTTCCATCCGCGCCACAGCACGGGGCGACAGGATCAGCATGCCATGCGCGCCTTCCCCCCCCAGCACTTTTTGCCAAGAAAAGGTGGTGACATCCAGCTTGTCCCACGGCAAATCCATCGCAAAGGCGGCAGAGGTTGCATCGCAAATCGTCAGCCCTGCGCGGGTGGCGGGGATGGCATCGCCATGGGGCAAACGGCAGCCCGAGGTCGTGCCGTTCCATGTAAAGACAACGTCGCTGTCAAAATCCACCGTGGTGAAATCGACGATCTGGCCATAGGGTGCGATCTTGACCTTGGCCTCCAGCTTAAGCTGCTTGACCACATCGGTCACCCAGCCTTCGCCAAAGCTTTCCCATGCCAGCATTTCCACTGGCCGCGCGCCAAGCAGCGACCACATGGCCAATTCCACGGCCCCTGTGTCAGATGCAGGCACGATGCCAATGCGGTAATCGGCTGGCACGCCCAGAATTTCACGGGTGAGATCAATCGCTTCGGCGAGTTTGGCTTTGCCTATGGCTGCGCGGTGCGAGCGGCCTAGGGGCGCATCGCCCAGCATTGATAGGGAAAAGCCGGGGATTTTGGCGCAAGGGCCAGAGGAAAAGCGCGGATTGGCCGGCAGCATTGCCGGTACTTGCAGATCAGACATGGTATCCTTCCAGATAAATGCCCCTCGGTGGGGAGGGGTGTCCCACCGCTGGAATTACGGGGCAGCAGTGGCTGGCGCAAGGCGCAAGATCGGCGTAAAGCGCCCCATCTGCGCGAAAATACGACCCCGTCCTTCACTATCGGAAACTTGCCCATGTATGTTGCTACCCTACTGACGCATCCCGCCCATCCCGTGCTGGAGCGTGTCACCGTGGAATCGTTGCGCAATGCTTGGGGTGGTGGCGATGCCGTGTGGCTGGACCCGGGGGTGGCGGCGGAATTCCCGATCGAGGCTGTGCCTGCCAACCAATGGGATGTGTGGTCGGCGTTGCAGGCGCTGCGGGTAGATCTGATCCTACAGCCAGCCCAAGGGCGCAAAAAGCGGTTGCTGCTGGCGGATATGGATTCAACCATGATCGAGCAGGAATGCATCGACGAACTGGCCGACGAGGCGGGCGTGGGTGCGCTGGTGGCGGGCATTACGGCGCGGGCGATGAATGGGGAATTGGATTTTGAGTCGGCGCTTATCGAACGGGTTGGGCTGCTGAAAGGGTTGAATGCCCAAGTTATCGACCATGTGATCCGTGACCGCATCACGCTGATGTCGGGCGGCAAGACCTTGCTTGCCACGATGAAGGCGCAGGGGGCTTACTGTGCCTTGGTGTCGGGCGGGTTCACGGCCTTTACCACCCAGATCGCGGCCGTCTTGGGGTTTGATGAGAACCGCGCCAACACGCTGTTGGTGGAAGACGGCAAGTTGACCGGCCAGGTTGCGCTGCCCATTTTGGGCAAAGAGGCCAAGGTGTATGCTTTGATGGATATCTCTGCACGGTTGGGGGTAACCCCTGCGCAGGTCTTGGCCGTGGGGGATGGGGCGAACGATCTGGGGATGTTGGCGCTGGCCGGCACGGGCGTGGCGCTGCATGCCAAACCATCGGTCGCAGCGCAATGTCAGGTGCGGGTGAACCATGGGGATTTGACGGCGCTGTTGTATCTGCAAGGCTATACGCGCGAAGAGTTTGCCCGATGATCCGCCCGGCCTGGCCAACCGATGTGCCTGCGATGACGGCTCTTTTGAACGAGATTATCGCTGCAGGCGGCACAACGGCCCATCAAGAACCCTTCTCGGAGGACGATTTCCGCGACGAATACTTTGATGGGCCGAATGCTGTCTGCTGCCATCTGGCTGAGGTCGAGGGGCGGGTTCTGGGGTTTCAGGCTTTGGGGGCTTATCCCCTTTTGCCAGAGGGTTGGCTGGATATTGGCACCTTCGTCAGCGCCTCGGCGCGGGGCGTGGGGGTGGGGGCGGCACTATTTTCTGCTACAAAAGGGGCGGCACAGGGCAAGTGCAGGGTGATCAACGCCACGATCAGGGCGGATAATGGGCTGGGTTTGGCCTTTTACAGCCGCATCGGGTTTGAGGATTATGCGAATGATCTAGACTTTGCCTTGAAGGATGGGCGCAAGGTGGGCCGCGTGTCCAAGAGATATACCCTTGTTTGAAATCGCCCCCCATCTTGCCCTGATCCTGATAGGTGTCGCCTTTCTGGCGGGCTTTGTGGATGCCATTGCAGGCGGCGGCGGCCTGCTTTGTGTGCCTGCCTTGCTGCTTTGTGGGGCAACGCCTTTGCAGGCTTTGGCGACCAACAAACTGCAAGGCACGGTCGGGTCGGGCACGGCTTTGGTGACTTTTGCTTTGGCGGGGCAGATCAAACCGCGCGGGCATTTGGGCATGGCCTTGGTGAGCCTTGCTTTTGGCGCGGGTGGATCGCTGGTAGCGGGGGCGATGCCTGCAGGATTGTTGCGCTTTATTATGCCGCCGGTGCTGATCGCCATCGCGCTGTTTTTCGCCTTTAAACCGGGTTTGGATGACCAATCCCGCAAAGCGCGGATGTCAAACACCGCATTTGGCGCCCTGATTGTTCCGCTGATTGCGGGCTATGATGGCTTCTTTGGGCCTGGCACGGGGTCGTTTTTTATGATGGCCTTGGTGATGCTGACTGGCCTTGGCGTATTGCAGGCGACCGCACAGACCAAAATGCTCAACTTTGCCTCTAACTTGGGGGCGGCGCTGGTCTTTGCGCTGTCGGGGGCGACGTGGTGGTGGGTTGGCGGCGCTATGGCTTTGGCCCAGGTGGCGGGGTCCACGTTAGGTGCGCGATTGGCTGTTAGGGTTGGGGCGCGGTTGATCAAGCCTTTGCTGGTGCTGACATCATCTGGCATGGCTTTGCGCCTGATTTGGCAGGCTTGGTTCTAGCAAGGGGCTTTTCGCACTGCGCGGGCTTTGCTACACGGGCCTATGCGCGAAACCCTGACCAACATCTTGGACAAACGCGTCGCGAGTGGCGCTCTCAAGGCTGATCCGCAGCAACGCGAGGTCGCTGCTTTGCTGGAACCCCTGCGGGTTTGGCTGGAAACACAAGCGGATCGACGCCCAAAGTTGCTGAAAGGCTTGCTGGGCAAAGCGCCCATTCCCCCCAAGGGAGTTTACTTATGGGGCGGGGTTGGGCGTGGCAAATCCATGCTGATGGACCTGTTTGTTGAGGCGACTGAGACAAAGCGCAAACGTCGCGTGCATTTTCACGCCTTTATGCAAGAGGCGCATCACGCCATGCACGCCGCCCGTCAAAAGGGCACCCCTGATGCTTTGGCCCCCTTTGCCGCCCAGATCATCGCCGATGTGCGGCTGTTGGCATTTGATGAAATGCAGGTCAACGACATCACCGATGCCATGGTGGTCGGGCGGCTGTTTGAGATGCTTTTGGCGGGCGGCGTGGTGATTGTGACCACCTCAAACCGCCCGCCGGAAGACCTGTATAAGAACGGCCTGAACCGCGCTTTGTTTTTGCCTTTCATCGACCTGATCCGCGACAAGTTCGTGGTGCATCAGTTGCAAAGCGCGTCAGATTATCGCCAACACAGGCTAGAGGGCGCGCAGGTGTATTTTCACCCTGCGGGTAAGGCGGGCCCTGCGATTGATGCGCTGTGGCAAGACTTGGTGGCGGGGGCCTCGGTTGGGCCTTTGCAACTGGCGGTCAACGGGCGGATGATCGAACTGCCGTTATACGCAAATGGCGTGGCGCGCGTGACCTTTTGGGACCTGTGCGCCAAGCCCTTGGGCCCTGCCGATTACCTTGCCATTGCGGGTGCTGTGCGGTTGTTGATCTTGGAAGGCATTCCGCAGCTTTCGTCATCGAACTACAACGAAGCCAAGCGCTTTGTGACCCTGATTGACACGCTGTACGAGGCGAAGGTGCGGCTGATCTGCTCTGCCGCCGATACGCCCGAACGGTTGTATATCGAAGGCGAAGGGTCGTTTGAATTCGCCCGCACCGCCAGCCGCTTGCGCGAAATGCAGGCGGCGGATTGGGGGGCTTAGGGCTAGCCTGTAAAGTGGCCGAACTGGGCTGCAAAGGTTGCCACTTCGGCCAAGCCCTCTGTCGTGGGGCGCAGGGCGGGGCTGCGGTCAAAGCTGGGCAGGCCCGCGCGGGCGGTGAAGATGCGTTTGCCGTAGCAGATAAGATGTTCGATGGATTGCATCATAAAGGTGATGGCGGGCAGGGTCTTTTGGTGCAGGGCCAAGGCTTCGGCGCGGTTGCCTGCGTCATAAAGCTGCATCACTTGCACGGCGTGGTCGATCAGCTCGGGGGCCAGCAAAAAGCCTTCGCAGCCCGCATCCAGACACTCGATCATCTCTAGCCCGCCGCGCCCGTTAAAGACTTTCAGGCTGGGTCCGGCCATAGCGATCAACTTGGCGGCACCTTCGGCGGAAGATTCGGATTTGATCAAGGTGAAGTTGGCGTGATCGGCACGCAGGCGGGTGATGTCATCATCCGACAGGCCTCGCCCCAAATACTGCGGCGCGTTTTGGATGGCCACGGGCAGGGGGGTAGAGCGCATGATGCAGGCGGCGGCGGCTGAGATGGATGCGGGCGGCGCTCAAAAGGCCGAGGCCGAGCGCGCCTTTCACCTTGCCGATGTGCGCTTTCATGAGGCGCTGGCCCTAAGCGGTGGCAACCGCGTGCTGACCTACTTGTTCGAAGCAATGGAAGCGGCTCTTTATGAGGCATTCACCACCAGTCACAGAGG
>CAMAYO010000109.1 GCA_945862465.1 Pseudorhodobacter antarcticus
ATGACAGGCTCTACCTTCGGCTCGTTTGCGTCCACTCCCCTGGGACGCTGGGGCGCCATCGCCGCCCTCCATCTGTGGTTGTGCTGATCCTAGCCCCGAAGGCTGTCATGCTCAAGCCCGCATTGCAGCGATGGGCTACGGGGCCCCCCTGCCCGTCGCATCCACGCCGTCTGATGTCGAAATCCGGCATCGCTTGTCGCAAATTGGCGTTAAACAGGGCGCGAACCCATCAGAGCGGAATCACTCCCATGCCCGACGTTACCATCGTTTACTGGCGCGACATTCCCGCCCAGGTCATTGTCGGCAAGGGCCGCACGGGGGCAAAGGTTAAGCTGACCGAACGCTTTGAACAGGCCATTGACCGCTGTGCTATGAAAATTGGCGCCAAGGATGCCGATGCGTATTTGGCCGAATGGCGCAAAGCTGATCCTTTCGCCGTTGACGGCGAGCAGATGGAAGTGGCCGAAGCCGAAGCCGCCAAGATCGAAGCCAGCTACGACACCGAACGCCTTAAATCCCTCATCGCCGCTGACGGCTGGGCAAACGCCTGACTCAAAGGACACCACATGGCCCTGTTCAACTTTCGCCGCGATGCGGCCCCCGCATCCACCGCCGCCGAGCTTGAATCTTTTCTGCAAGGCTATTCGATCGAGGTGATGCCCCGCACCGCCGAAAAAGTCGAAGATTTCCGCGCCATCCTGCCCAAAGGCACGCGCGTCTATGTCGCCCATATCGAGGGCACGCCGATTGAAGACATGGTTGCCACGGCCAAGCGCATTGCAGGCGAAGGTTTTGATGTGATGCCGCACTTCCCCGCGCGCATCATCAAAGACAAAGCCACACTGGCTGATTGGATTGCGCGCTATCAAGGCGAAGCAAACGTGCGTCAGGCTTTGCTGCTGGCGGGCGGTGTAACCACCCCGCACGGCGATTATCATTCCTCGATGCAGCTTTTGGAAAGCGGTTTATTTGATGGGTTTGACCGCTTGCACGTCGCAGGCCACCCCGAAGGCAACAAAGACATCGATAAAGACGGTGACGCTGTGATCATGCAGGCTTTGGCGTGGAAACAGGCCTTTGCCAACACGTCAGACGCCAAATTCGCCATCGCCACCCAGTTTTGCTTTGAAGCTGATCCGGTGATTGCTTGGGCCAACAAATTGGCGGAAGCGGGTATTTCCATGCCCATTCACATCGGCATCGCAGGCCCCGCCAAACTGCAAACCCTGATCAAATTCGCCATCGCCTGCGGGGTTGGCCCGTCACTGCGTGTGCTGCAAAAGCGCGCGATGGATGTGACCAAGCTTTTGCTGCCCTACGAACCCACCGAAGTGGCCGGCGCATTGGCCGCCCACAAAGCCGCAACGCCGGGCTTTAACATCGAACAGGTGCATTTCTTCCCCTTGGGCGGCATAAAAACCAACGCCCAATGGGTCACCGACAACGGCGGCGCTGCTGGCCTGCCTGTGAACGCATAAAGGATAAGTCAAATGACCCGTACCGTTGTAGAATCCAAAACCAAAACCGTGATCATCGGCTTTGACGAGCCCTTCTGCGTGATCGGCGAACGTATCAACCCCACTGGCCGCAAAAAACTGGCGGCTGAGTTGGAGGTGGATAATTTTGACACCGTCTTGAAAGACGCGCTGGAACAGGTCGCCTGTGGTGCGACCATTCTGGATGTGAACTCTGGCGCTGTGTTCACCAACAAAATGGCAGTCGATCCGCGCTATGCTGACAATAATTTCACCGAACCACCGCTGATGCGCAAGCTGATCGAGATCATTCAAGGCGTGGTCGATGTGCCGCTGTGCATCGATTCCTCGGTTCCCGCCGCTTTGGAAGCAGGGCTTTTGGCCTGCGAAGGCCGCCCCTTGTTGAATTCGGTCACGGGCGAGGAAGAGCGTCTGGAACGTATCTTGCCCTTGGTGAAAAAGTATAACGTGCCCGTGGTGGCAATTTCCAACGACGACACCGGCATTTCACAAGACCCCGACGTGCGCTTTGCCGTGGCCAAAAAGATCGTGCAGCGCGCGGCTGACTTTGGCATTCCCGCCCATGACATCGTGGTTGACCCCCTGGTCATGCCCGTGGGTGCAATGGGGTCGGCCGGGCAACAGGTCTTCGCCCTCGTGCGTCGTTTGCGCGAAGAGTTGGGCGTGAACACCACCTGCGGTGCATCGAACATCAGCTTCGGTCTGCCGCAGCGCCACGGCATCAACGCCGCCTTCCTGCCTATGGCGATCACCGCCGGCATGACATCGGCCATCATGAACCCCGTGCGCCAGCCCGAGATGGAGGCGATCCGCGCCGCCAACTTCCTGATGAACCACGATGCCAATGGCGGCGAGTGGATCCGCTTTGCCAAAGTTTTGGAAGCGGTCGAAGCAGGGGCGACCTTTGCCGAGGCATCGGCTGCGGCATCTGCCGCAACATCAGGACGCCGCGGTGGGCGTCGCGCGCGGTCGGAATAACTTTTTCTTAACCATGGGGCGCTATGTGTCGCCCCATGGACACGATCCGCATCACCAATCCTGACGTCTGGCTAGGCCAGATTTTTGCCGCCAAGGCCGTGGCAACTGGCGGTGTTGTGCGCAGATCGAAACTTTGGGTCGAAACCGAGATTGGGTTAGAACGGTTTGAACTGGCTGTGCGGGCACGGGGCTTTCATCTGATCGAAGCGGGACATCAGTTGGTGGTGATCTGCCATTCTGGCCCGATCAAAGTACGTTTCTAGACACGACTTTTCTACGAAAACTCTACAGATGATTTTTCTGCGAAAAATCTTAACAAACGAATTTTCGCAGAAAATTCGGCGCTTAGGATTTTCGCAGAAAATCCGTTACTGCGCCGCTTTCTTGAGCGCCGGACGCAGCATCGTGTCCAAGTTTCCTGCCGTAATCGGCCCCGCCACCCGCAAAACCACCACGCCCCTGCCATCAATCACATAGGTCTCGGGCACGCCGTAAACCCCCCAATCCAAAGCCATCGGCCCTGAATCGGCCCCAATCTTGGTATAAGGATTGCCCATCTCGGCCAAGAATTTTGCCGCAGCCTCCGGCGTGTCTTTGTAATTCACCCCGTAAATCACCACGCCTTCTTTTTGCAGAGCCTCTAAGATCGGATGTTCCGCCCGACAAGGTTCGCACCAGCTTGCCCAAAAGTTCACCAGTTTCACCCCCGGTGCGCGCAAATCGGCATCCGTGATGGGGTCACCCTCTCCCAAGGGGGTCACCCGCACGGGGGCTGCTTCATGCCCTTCCATCATCGACGGCAAGGGCTGATCCCCCTTTTGCATACCCTGATAGGCCAAATAGGCAAACAGCGCAAAAACCGCCAAAGGCAGCAGGATCAGCGGGCGAAATGTCATTTACTCTCCTTTGGCCAAGCGGCCCTCCATCTCGGCCAAGCGGCGCTTCATCTTGGCCCCTTGCCACAGGGTCACCACCACCAAAGCCACCAGCAGCGCAATCGCCGCGCCATAAGCGCTTAACACGGTGCCGGCATATTTGCCCAAATCCAACATCACGCCCCCGTCCTTTCTCGCGCCATCAAAGCCATGATCCGACGCGACCTAATTTCGGTGCGGGTCCGCAACAAAACAAGGGTTACGAACAAGACCAAAAAGCCCGCGATGCAGATCCATAACGGAAAGGCATACACATCCGAAACGTGTTGCTCGGAATCCACGCTCAAAGATGCGCCCTGATGCAGGCCTTGGTTCCAAAACAGCACCGCATAGCGCGACAAAAAGGCAAAAACCGATCCCACGATGCACAAAACTGAAGTCAGATCCGCCGCCGTATCTGCATCTTCCACAGCGGACCACAGCGCGATGTAGCCCAGATAAAACAGACCCAAAATCAGAAACGAGGTTAAGCGCGGATCCCACGCCCACCATGTGCCCCACATCGGTTGGCCCCAAATAGCCCCCGTCACAAGCCCGATCACCGTAAACGTCAACCCCACAGGGGCTGCCGCCTTCGCCGCCAAAGCACTGACATGGTGCCGCCTGATCAGCCAGATCAGCGAGCCCACCAGCATCATAAACCACGCTGACACCGCCATCATCGCCGACGGCACGTGCAAATAGATGATCTTGACGGTCGAGCCTTGCTTGTAATCTTCCGGTGTGAAGAAAAACCCCCATACCAGCCCTGCGACCAGCAAAACGACTGCCAACCCCGAAACCCAAGGCAAAGCCAAGGTCGAGGTTTGCATGAACTTCTTAGGGTTGGCATATTCCCAGATCGACATTTTCCGTCCTTGCCCAATGGGCCTTGGCTTTACAAATCAAAGTTTCGTCAGCCCATCACTTCAGATTGGCCCTTAACGCCGCCGCAGCAGCAAAGGGCAAGATCGCCACCGACCCAAGACTGATGGCCGCCAGCAGCAGCAACGGCACCACTGCATCCCCTCCCACAGCGCCGCGCCGCACGGCTTCAGCCCCAAAGATCAGGCTTGGCACATACATGGGCAGCACGATCAAAGACAAGATCAACCCGCCCCGCTTTAGCCCCACCGTCAAAGCCGCCCCAAACCCGCCAATCAGTGACAAAGCGGGCGTGCCGAGAAAAAGCGAGGCCAGAAGCCAAAAATACCCCCCCGGCGCCAAGCTAAGCAGCAACCCTAGAACAGGGGCAATCAGCACCAAGGGCAAGCCCGTTACCAGCCAATGCGCCAAGGCCTTCATCGCCACCACGCCCTCTAAAGGCAGAGGAGAGACCGCCATCAAATCCAAAGCGCCATCCTCAAAATCCAGCGCAAACATCCGGTCCAGCGACAAAAGGCAGGCCAAAAGCGCGCCCACCCACAAAATGCCGGGGGCAATACGGGCCAGCAAAGCCCCCTCTGGCCCTACACCCAAGGGCACAAGCACCGCCACCATCAAGAAAAACGCCAGCCCAAGCCCAAATCCGCCCCCCGCGCGGAAGGCCAACCGCAGATCGCGCTGCAACAGGGCGATCATGCAAAGGCCTCGTCAAAGGCGCCTTGGCGGGTGGCGGCGGCTTTGAACGGTGTCAGATCCAACATCCGCGCCTCTGGCAGGCCCAGATCAATATGTGTCGCCACAATCGCGGCCCCACCTTGGGCCAAATGTCCGCGCAACATCGCCCCAAACAAAGCGACCGAGGCTGCATCCAGCGACACAGTCGGCTCATCCATGAGCCAAATCTTGCGCCCCGTCACCAGCAACCGCGCCAACCCAAGGCGGCGCTTTTGTCCCGCCGACAAATCCGCCGCCCGCCTTGCCCGCAGGGCCGTCAGATTCATCGCTGAAATCGCAGGATCAATGGCGCTGTGCCCGTGCACCGCAGCCCAAAAGCCCAGGTTTTCCCCCACGGTCAGAGTGGCCTTAATCCCATCGGCATGGCCAGAGTAGGTGATCTGATCGGGGTTCGCCAAAATCTGCCCCCGCAACGCTGGCTGCAATCCCGCCAAAGTGCGCAAAACCGTGGTCTTGCCCACCCCATTGGGCCCGCGCAAAACCAACAAATCGCTCGGGCGAAGGGCAAAACCCAGCCCCTCCAGAACCGTCAAACCGCCGCGCGACACGGCCAGATCGTGCACTTGTAACATGGCATAAGCTTAACCTCTTTCGCATCCAGCGGGAAGGGCTTGGACTGGCGGGGGCTGCGCGCTAATTATGCCGCGCAACAGGAGAAGAACCATGCCCCTTTCCACCCGCCGTCTTGGCAAAACTGGCTTTCAAACCACCGCCATCGGCTTTGGCGCTTGGGCCATTGGCGGCACTTGGGGCGAGGTGAGCGAAGCTGACGCCAAAGCCACGCTGCACGCCACGTTGGATGCCGGCGTCAATTTCCTTGATACCGCGGATGTCTACGGCGATGGCCGGTCGGAACGCCTGATCGCCGCCGTGCTGGCCGAACGCGGCCCAAACACCCCGCGCCCCTTTGTCGCCACCAAAGCCGGTCGCCGCCTTAACCCGCATGAGGCGCAGGGCTATACCTTGGCCAACCTTGAAGCCTTCGTCGATCGTAGCCGCGCCAATTTGCAGATGGACTGCCTTGATCTGGTGCAACTGCACTGCCCGCCGACATCGGTTTACTCCGGCCCCGTGGTCTATGACGCGATGGAGGCGCTGAAAACCAAAGGCAAAATCGCGGCCTATGGCGTGTCGGTAGAAAAGATTGACGAAGCGATCGAGGCTATTCGCCACCCCGGCGTCGTGTCGGTTCAGATCATCTACAACCTTTTCCGCCAACGCCCCGCGGATGCGTTCTTGGCCGCAGCCAAGGCCGCAGATGTGGCTGTGATCGCCCGCGTGCCGCTGGCCTCGGGGCTGCTGACGGGCAAGATGACCGCCACCAGCACCTTTGCACCCGACGATCACCGCAGCTTTAACCGCAACGGCGAAGCCTTTGATAAGGGAGAGACATTCTCTGGCGTGCCTTATGATATGGCTTTGGCGGCTGTAAACGAATTACGCGCCTTGGTGCCTGCCAATGCCACAATGGCCGCCTTTGCCCTGCGCTGGATTTTGATGCAAGACGCGGTATCGGTTGTCATCCCCGGCGCAAAATCACCCGCCCAAGCCCAAGCCAATGTGCTGGCCGATGCGCTGCCCGCTTTGTCTGCCGAAACGCTACTGGCTGCCCGCGACGTCTACACCCGCCTGATTGCGCCCCACGTCGCCTATGTGTGGTGATCTTGCCCCGTTATCTAGGCTTGAACACTCATCGATCCGCCCGCAGCGCATGAGTATTGAAACCACGAGGAACGGCTCAGGTTCGGTCTGACAAATCCAGCCATTCTTCTTCGGCGGCGGCCAGCGCCTCTTGCCGTTCGGTGAGCATATCAGAGGCTTTTTGAAACTTCACCGGCTCGCGCTTGTAAAGGTCTGGGTCTGACATCAGATCGTTCAGCTTGGCAATTTCAGCTTCCATGCGGGCGATCAGGGCCGGCAAGGATTCGAGGCGCTTTTTCTCGGTGAAGGTCAGGCCTACGGCTGTTTTCTTGATGGGTTTGGGCGCTTCCACCGCACCACGCGGCGCTTGGGCCACAGGGCCTTCTTCTTGCGCGCCGCGTTGGGCTGCATAGTCTGACCAGCCGCCGGGATAGACAGTGGCTTTGGCGTTGCCCTCAAGCGCCACGGTCGTTGTCGCCACGCGGTCGATGAAATCGCGGTCGTGGCTGACCAGCAGCACCGTGCCGTCATAATCGCCCAAGATGTCTTGCAGCAGGTCAAGCGTTTCCACATCCAGATCGTTGGTCGGTTCGTCCAAGATCAACAGGTTCGATGGCTTGGCCATCAGTTTGGCCAGCAACAAACGCGCCTTTTCCCCACCCGACAGCGATTTTACCGGCGCGCGGGCCTGCGATTCGTCAAAGAGGAAATCTTTGAGGTAAGCGACCACGTGCTTTGGAAAGCCCCGCACCATGACCTGATC
>CAMAYO010000110.1 GCA_945862465.1 Pseudorhodobacter antarcticus
GGCTGCCCCATGACCGAGGTATTTATCTGCGACTATATCCGCACCCCAATTGGGCGGTTTGGCGGGGCTTTGTCATCCGTGCGCACCGATGATCTGGCGTCTTTGCCGATCAAAGCGCTGATGGCGCGCCATCCCTCGCTTGACTGGCAAGCGGTGGATGAGGTGATTTTGGGCTGCGCCAATCAGGCCGGCGAAGACAACCGCAACGTCGCGCGCATGGCCACTTTGCTGGCAGGATTGCCGGTGTCGGTGCCGGGAACCACGGTCAACCGGCTGTGCGGTTCTGGGATGGATGCAGTGCTGATCGCCGCGCGCCAGATCAAGGCGGGGGAGGCAGATTTGATGATCGCAGGCGGTGTCGAAAGCATGTCACGCGCGCCTTTTGTGATGCCCAAGGCCGAAACCGCCTTTTCCCGCTCTGCCGAGATTTTTGACACAACCATTGGCTGGCGCTTCATCAACCCCGTGATGCGTGCGCAATACGGGGTAGCATCCATGCCCGAAACCGCCGAGAATGTGGCCCAAGACTTCGCCATTTCCCGCGCCCACCAAGATGCTTTCGCGCTGCGCAGTCAGGCCAAAGCCGCCGCAGCCCAAGCCAATGGCCGCCTGAGCGCCGAGATCACCGCCGTCACGTTGCCACAACGCAAAGGCGATGCCGTGGTGGTAGCGCAAGACGAACACCCCCGCGCTACGACGATGGAAGCCCTCTCCCGCCTAGATACCCCTTTTCGCAAAGGTGGCACGGTGACGGCGGGCAATGCGGCGGGCGTGAATGACGGGGCAGCGGGGCTGATCCTTGCCTCTGCCGCGGCCGCCAAGCGCCATGGGCTGACACCTCTGGCACGCGTTCTGGGCGGCGCCACCGCTGGGGTAGAACCACGCATCATGGGCATTGGCCCAGCCCCCGCCGCCCAAAAGCTGATGGCGCGTTTGGGGCTGGCACAAACGGATTTCGACCTGATCGAGGTGAACGAGGCCTTTGCCTCCCAAGGCCTTGCCACCCTGCGCCTGTTGGGCATTGCCGATGATGACCCCCGCGTGAACCCCAATGGTGGAGCCATCGCACTTGGCCACCCGTTGGGGATGACAGGGGCGCGCATCTCAGGCTCTGCCGCGCTGCACCTTGCCACAACGCCCGCCCGACGCGCCTTGGCCATGATGTGCATCGGGGTGGGGCAAGGAATTGCGCTGGCGTTGGAACGGGTGTGATAGGGTGGTCAATCACCCCCTTGCCAGCACCAACCAGCTTTGCCACTCTGCCCTTATGCAAAACATCACACCCCAGCCCCTCACCGCCCAAGCCTTTGCCCCCTTTGGCGATGTGCTGGATGCCACCGGTGATTTTCGTCTGATCAACGACGGCTTTTGCCAGCGCCACCACGACCTTGCGCAGGTCGATACGGGCGGGGCCAAGACCGGCATTTCGATCTTTCAGGCCAAGCCGCGCTCCCTGCCCTACAGCTTCGATCTGATCGAGCGGCATCCTGATGGCAGCCAAGCCTTTATCCCCATGACCCAGCACCCTTTTCTGGTGATCGTGGCGCTGACCACATTGGCCAAGCCGCTGGCCTTTCTGACCAACGGCGCGCAGGGCATCAACCTGCATCGCGGCACGTGGCATGGGGTGTTGACCCCGCTGCACGCGCCCGGCTTGTTTGCGGTGGTCGATCGGATCGGCACAACACCGAACTTAGAGGAACACCGCTACGCCAGCCCCTTTACGGTGGGCTGACAGCGGATTACGCGCCTTTGGCCAAAGTTTCCAACCGCAGGCCGCGGGCTGATCCTTCGGCAAAGCCCAACCAATCCTCGGTCAGGTATGCCGCTTTCGCAACATCGCCCTTTAGGTGCAGATCCAAGAACGCGGTGACAAAATGTGCTGCGATGTTGTTCATCCGCACGTTGTCCCACACCGCATCGGCGTAGTGTTCAAAGGGCACGAACGGCAACCAATCGACCGGCGCCCAGCTTTCCAACGGGGCTGGGAATGGCGCTGCGGCATTGTGGCCTGCGCCTTCGAACGTCAGCAGGTGGCGGGTGACACCCACCGTTTCCAAAAAAATCCGCCGCATGCCGGTATCATAGCCCGACACATCATCGCGGCTTCCCGCAAGGATCAAGGCTGGCACGCTTAATCCCGCCATCCCCGCCGCATCCCAAACGCCAATCTGCCGCCCCCAAGGCCCGATGGGCACGATGGCCTTTAGCCGAGGATCCGCCGCAGGACTCCTGTGCCGCGCCAGATAGGGCCCCACCCCCTCGCCCCGCTCCATCGTCAGCGCTGCTTGTGAAACGCCTGCCCCACCCGCCACCAATGCGCCGTAACCGCCCATCGAATAGCCGATGATCGCCACCTGCGTGGCCCCCAAGGCATCAGCCACAAAGGCCGTGTCCAAGGGGCGGTTCACCAAGGTTGACCCAAAGGCTTGCCCGCCCAGATAGGCGGGATCGTCATAGGTGCTTTGGGGGTGGTCAATACTCGCCACCAGATAGCCCTTGGATGCAAAGTTTTCGCCCAAATGCCCCATCAAAAAGCGGTTACCCGGATAACCATGCGACAAGATCACCAAGGGGAAATCGCCGCCCAAGGCCGCAGCATCGCGCGTCGCGCTGCCGGAAAGGCGCACAGGTGTGCGGCCATCGCGGGTGACGGTGTGATAGACTGATCCGGGGCCGGACTGGGCTGCGGGATACCAAAGTTCCACCATCAGTTTGCGGTCGACCAAAGCGGGCTGCCCCGCCATCGCAGCCAAAACATCCAATTGCGCGGGGTTGACCAGTTCCAACGTCTTGACCCCCACCGGATCCCCCCCAAGTTGTGCCAGCTTCGGCGCGTCGGGGAGGATCAGGTCGATGCGGTTGTCGTGGGGGGTCATGCGGCTGCTCCTATGCTGCGCGCCAGCTTAAGGCACCCAGCGCCAACATCCAGAGCGCAAAATGAAAAAGGGGCGACCTTGCGGCCACCCCTTCTCTTAACCCTGTGCCAATGGCCTAGGCCATCAGCGCAAAGCTTATGCCAGCGCCAGATTGATCGCCGACTCGCGGCCATCACGGCCAGCTTCGATGTCGAAAGTCACGGCTTGGCCGTCAGCCAATTGGCGGATGCCAGCGCGTTCCATAGCGGTAATGTGGACAAAAACGTCCTTCTTGCCGCCTTCCGGAGCGATAAAGCCGAAACCTTTAGTTGCGTTGAACCATTTCACGGTGCCCTTAGCCATCGTGTGTACTCCTGTTTGTCTGCCATCCGCAGGAATGCGATGGCCCGGCGCAGTCACGTCAAGATCGAAAGCTGCAGCCGTAGCCAGACAGGGTCGATAATTAGCGGTTCGCCTGATGCACATGCGCTCTTTCCCCAACAAAAGCAAGCCCTGCCGCAAGAATGCCGCGGGCGCGTGGGGTGTAACGCTTGACTTGGGCGGCAAAAGGGGCGCCTTTTGGGCGTTCAAGCACCCCACCCCTAGCTGTCAGGCCGCCATGCGACTGCTTTCCTACAATATCCAGTATGGCTATGGCCGCGATGGGGCCTATCGGCTGGACCGTGTGGCAAATGTGGTGAAATCCGCCGATGTCGCCGCTTTGCAAGAGGTAGACCGCCATTGGCAGCGCACGGGCTTTGACGATCAGCCGGACCTTTTGGCAAAAATGCTGCCCGACCATCACATGGTTTTTGCTGCGGCCTTCGACATGGATGCCGCCATCCCCACCAACAAATCCCGCCGCCGGCAGTTTGGCCCGATGATTCTATCGCGCTGGCCGATTTTGTGGAGCCGCACACATCTTCTGCCGCTGCACCGCATGATCACGCCGCTCAACACCCAAACCTGCGCGTTAGAGGCTGTTATCGCGGCCCCCACCGGCCCCCTGCGCGTCTTCTCGCTGCATCTGGCCCACGTGGGTGTGCAAGAACGTATGGCGCAGATTGATCTGCTGTTGTCCCTGCCCGCGACCGGCGGCCCGTGGAGCGGGACCGATGATGAACCCAGCCGCAACTGGACAGAACGTCAGCCCGAACCGCCCTGCCCCACCAGCACGATCTGGATGGGCGATTTCAACATGGAACCGGGTTCAACTGAATACCACCGCTTGGTGGGGGACGCGCCCTATCACCCCGGCGCGGTTTATGCGGACAAGTGGGTGGATGCCGTGGCCTATAGTGGCGCGCGGCTGCACACCCATGAAAAGATCATCGCAGGCGTCAGACGGCTGCGGCAATTGGACTATGTCTTTGTCACGCCCGACCTTGCCCCGCGCCTGCGGTCTGCGCATACCGATGCAGACGAAATCGCCTCAGACCATCTGCCGCTGTGGGTTCAGCTTGATTGACAAGCCCGCCCCCCTTGGCCTTGATGGCCCCAAAGGAACCCCGATGATCCCAACGCTTGGCGCCAACCTGACCACCCCGCCTCCGGTTCTGGCCGAAGAGGTGGCCTTGGGTCTGATGCACGCACATTGGGGCCTTACGGGGGCGCTAGATCCATTGACGTCCGAACGCGACCTGAACTTCCGCGTTACCACGCCGCAAGGCCGCTACGTCCTAAAACTCGCCAACCCAGCTGAACCCACCGCCGTCACCCAGTTTCAAACCCGCGCGCTGCTGCATTTGGAAACCACCGCCCTGCCCGTGCCCCGTGTTGTGCGCACCACGGCGGGGGCTACTGACGTTCAAACCCCCCACGGAACGTTGCGCCTGCTGACCTATCTTGAAGGCCAACCCCTGCACCTTGCCCCCAAATCCATGGCCCAACGCGCGGCCATTGGCCAAGCGGCAGCACAACTGTCACTGGGCCTGCAAGGTTTCAGCGACCCCGCCAGCCGCCAAGACCTGCAATGGGATATCCGCCACGCCGCCCGCCTGCGCCCCCTGTTGCCCGACATCGCGGCAGACCTGCGGCCCCTTTGCGCGCAAACTCTTGATACGTTTGAGCAAACTGTTCTGCCTCATCTGCCCAACTGTCGCTGGCAAGTGGTGCACAATGATATGAACCCGCACAACCTGCTGACCGATCCCGCTGACCCAACCCGCATCGCGGGCATCTTGGACTTTGGCGATATGGTCGAAACGCCGCTGATCTGCGATATGGCGGTCGCCGCCAGCTATCAGGTCGACCCCGATGCGCCCTTGCACAGCCTGCAAGCCTTTGCCCGCGCCTACCACGCCAACCTGCCGCTGACACCGCTTGAGCAAACGCTATTCGCCCTGCTCACCGCAGCGCGGATGCTCACCACGCTTGCCATAGCCTCGGCCCGCGCAGCGCGCTATCCTGACAATGCGCCCTATATTCTGCGCAACGTCCCCTCGGCCAGCGCGGGGTTGCGCGCCTTGCAGGGGCTTAACCTTTCAACGCTGTGGGGCTGACAGATGAAACGCGACGAGACGATGGTGAACGCCTATGTCCCCGGCCAAGGGAACCTGTCGCCGCAAGATCAAGCCCTAGTAGCGCGCCGCCAGCGCCTGCTTGGCCCCGCCTACCGGCTGTTTTACGAAACCCCCGTGCATCTGGTGCGCGGCGAGGGGGTTTGGCTGTACGGTGCTGACGGCAAGGCCTACCTTGATTGCTACAACAACGTGGCAAGCTTGGGCCATTGCCACCCCCACGTCATCCAAGCCACCGCAGGGCAAGCGGCGATTTACGCCAGCCACACCCGCTATCTGAACGAGGTGGTGCTAGATTGCGCCGAAAAACTGCTGTCGCACTTCCCGCCCGAGCTGTCGCAGGTGATGTTCACCTGCACAGGCTCCGAAGCGAACGATCTGGCCCTGCGCATCGCCTTTGCCCAAACCGGCGGCACGGGGGTGATCGTCACGCAAAATGCCTATCACGGGGTGACGCATACGGTGTCGGGCCTATCGCCGTCGCTGGGCGCAGGCGTAGCCTTGGGCCAACACGTGCGCACCATTCCAGCACCCGATCCAGCGCAGATGACGGGCGATCTTGGGCGGGCTTTTGCCGCTTCGGTGCAGGTGGCGATCGACGATCTGCACCGCCACGGCATCAAACCCGCCGTGCTGATCGTGGACACGGTCTTTTCGTCGGATGGCGTCTTTGCCGACCCTGCGGGCTTCTTGCAACCTGCAGCCCAAACGATCCGCAACGCCGGAGGCCTGTTCATCGCGGATGAGGTTCAGCCCGGCTTTGGCCGCACCGGTGGGCATTGGTGGGGCTTTGAGCGCCACGGTCTGATCCCCGACATGGTCAGCTTGGGCAAACCCATGGGCAACGGCTACCCAGTCGCCGCCCTCGTGCTGCGCCCTGAGGTCTTGGCCGAGTTCGGCGCGAAGGGCCGTTACTTCAACACCTTCGGCGGCAACGCCGTGGCCTGCGCCACCGCCATCGCCGTGATGGAGGTGATCGAGGACGAAGGTTTGCTGCACAACGCCGCCACCGTGGGCCAGCATATGGCCGAAGGCCTACGCGCCTTGGCCAAAACCCACGAAAGCCTTGGGCCCCTGCGCGCGACGGGCTTGTTTCTAGGCCAAGATATCACCCGCGACGGCGCGCCCGACGGGGCCGAAGCCGCCCGCGTTGTCAACGCTTTGCGCGATGAAGGGGTGCTGATTTCAGCCACCGGCCCCAAAGGCCACACCCTAAAAATCCGCCCCCCCCTGATCTTGCAAAAGTCAGAAGCCGACCTGTTCCTAACCAAGCTAGATCAAGCGCTCAAACGCTGATCCCTTTCATATGTGCCCAAATATCCCCGGGGTCTAAGGGGGCAGGCCCCCTTTATCCCTCTGCCGCCTGCCGCAGCGCGTGGATATTCGCGCCGTAAGCGGCTGGATTATCCGCCGACCCACCCTTAAACACCGAAGACCCCGCCACCAGCGCATCCGCCCCCGCCGCAACCAAAGCGCGGGCATTGTCCAGCGTGACACCGCCGTCAATCTCGATATGGATCGGCCGTTCGCCGATCATCGCGCGCAAGGCCGCGATCTTGTCCATCTGCGAGGGGATCAGCTTTTGCCCACCAAAACCGGGGTTCACCGTCATCACACAGATTAGGTCTATGTCGTCGAGCAGATAGGGCACAGCATCGATCCCTGTGCCAGGGTTGATCGCCAGCCCCGCCTTGCAGCCCAAACCGCGAATGGCCTGCAAAGTGCGGTGAATATGCGGCCCGCTTTCCAGATGCGCTGTCAGAATATCCGCCCCTGCCTTGGCATAAGCCTCTAGATAGGCATCCACGGGCGAGATCATCAAATGCACATCCATCACCCCCGCGATATGGGGCCGCAGGGCGGCACACATGGCGGGGCCAAAGGTCAGGTTGGGCACGAAATGGCCATCCATCACGTCAATATGCACCCAGTCGCAGCCCTGCGCCTCAATCGCGCGGCACTCAGCCCCGAAATTGGCGAAGTCGGCGGCAAGGATGGAAGGCGCGATCTTGAC
>CAMAYO010000111.1 GCA_945862465.1 Pseudorhodobacter antarcticus
GCGAAGTCTGGTTTCAGGTCACAAAGCCCTAAGCGCCACCTAGGGCCGCGCCCGACCTCGGGATGGCGCGCCGAGGCTGGTTCTAGGCGCTTTATGGCTCCGCTACTTCCACCGAATTTCTGCTGGTGACGTTGCAATCGCGCCCTCCCGGGGGGAGGGAGGGCGCGGCCCGGCGGCGCAAGCGCCTTGAATCCGGGCAAGGAAGAAGGAGAAGGGTTTGGCTGTTCATCTTGACCGCCCCCGCCCCCTGCCCTATACGCCCCTTGTCTGGGGCAATCTGCCCATCGGACACGATTCCTTTTGGCCTTATCGCTGGCCTTCTTCGATCAGCGTGGCCTAACGGAGCCGACGAAAAAAGCAGGCCCCATCTCTGGCGGGGTTGCCTTACAAGGCAGCGACCCGGTTGAAGACCAGAAGCTCTGGTGCGGCATCACCTCTGCGGAACACCGCAGGAAACTGGAGACATGCGATGAATATGATCGCCATTCTGGAAGCCGAGCAGATCGCTGCGCTTGGCAAGAATATCCCCGACTTTAAGGCGGGTGACACCATCAAGGTCGGTTACAAAGTGACCGAAGGCACGCGCTCGCGCGTTCAGAACTACGAAGGCGTTGTGATCGGCCGCAAGGGCGGCGCTACGATCTCGGCCTCGTTCACCGTGCGCAAGATTTCGTTTGGGGAAGGTGTGGAACGTGTGTTCCCGCTCTATTCCACCAACATCGACAATATCGAAGTGATCCGCCGTGGCCGCGTGCGTCGCGCCAAGCTGTACTACCTGCGCGATCGTCGCGGTAAGTCGGCGCGGATCGTCGAAGACACCAACTACAAACCCATGTCGGAATAAGGAACAGGACCATGAAAGAGGGCATTCACCCCGAGTATCACCTGATCACCGTCAAAATGACCGACGGTTCCTTGTTCACCACCAAGACCACTTGGGGCAAAGAGGGCGACCAAATGGCGCTCGACATTGACCCGCTGGCGCACCCCGCATGGACAGGCCAATCCGCCCGTCTGATGGACACGGGCGGCCGTGTGTCGAAGTTCAAGAACAAATACGCAGGTCTCACCCTGTAATCGACAAAGGCGCTCCCTCGGGAGCGCCTTTTGCTTAGGGCCATTTGGCCCGTCGCGGCACCCGCAGCGCCACCATGGCTTTGACCACGGGGTTGCGAAAGCGGGTCAAATCCAGCGCTTCGTGCACGCCTTGCACGGTTTCCCCATCTAAGCGAGTTTGCACGATACAGCGGCTGTAAAACGGCGCTTCCAGCATCATCATGGTCTGGCGCGGCGCGGCCCCCACATCGCAGCGCGTGCCACGGCTGATGCCCCAAGCGGTGCGCTTTAGGGGCGTGATGGGCGGCGGGGGCAATTCGGTGACTTCGCCGTTGGCGGCAACATCTATGCTGACCTGTAGGGACGACCCATCCGTGCGAATCCCGTCATAAAAGCAGGTCGTCCCGCCATGTGCGCGCGGATAGCGGCCCCATGTCCAGCGGTGGAAATCCGCCTCTAGCGCCGCAGTGCCGAAGTTGGAATCGAAATAGCCGTGGCCGCTCCAACGGTGGCCTTGGGTCAAATCCACCTCGATCTTGGCCGAGGGCGCAAAGGGCCGCCAGACGTGGCTGGCCGAAGGCGTCAAGATCGCCTCAACCTCTGTCACAGCCGTGGGCGTCAGCCGAATTTGCCCCTGCACGCGGCTGATGATCGGCAGGGCAGAGACCTCGTCCACATCAATCACCAACGTGCCGTTCACCCATGCCATGCGGCTGGGCCCCACCTGCAAAGCATCGCGGCTTTGGCGCAGGGCGGTGGTGCCGCGGTCTGTCATGGTAAAGCGCCCGCCGGGGCCATAGGTCACGACATTGATGCAGCAATGGTTTTGCGGGTGTCGCCGCCCCGTCCACGCATACCACGGCGAAAAGACCGAGCCGATAAAGCCAATCACCGAAACGGCGCGTTTTCCATCGTCTGACACACCATCCACATACCACCACGCATAGCCATCGGGGTCGACGGTTACGCCAAAGTCAGGTCGTTCAAGATCGCCTCGGCCGCGTGCTTGCCGGACAAGGCTGCCATCGGCACCCCCGCCCCCGGATGCGCCCCACCCCCCGCCAGATACAGGCCCCGCAGTCGTGTGCGTGCTAAGGGGCGCTGAAAACTCGCCAAGGCTCCGTGCGGGCTGCGCCCATAGAGCGCCCCCTGCGAGGCCGGAAAGCGGGTCGCAAACCCCTGCGGTGTCATCAGCGCCGTGTCGGGCGGTTGCGGCGAGAAGCTCAGGCCGAACTTGGCCAAGGGGGGAAAGGTTTTGGCGCGGCATTCAAGCACCTCATGCGGGGAAAGTGTGGTTTTGGCGGGGGCGTTCAGGATGATTTCAAAACGTTCCAGCCCCGTGGCGGGGCCAAGGGTGCGGTCTTGGGCGCAGACATACAGCGTGGCGTCTTGCGGCATTTTGCCTTGGGCGATGGGGCCGAATTCGTCTGCGGGGTCGGAGCCGAAAAAGACGTTGTGATGGATCAGGTCTGCGCCCTTCGGTTCGGCGGCAAACGACCACACCCAAGCCGACAGGCTGCGCGGGTGAACAGCGCGGCGAGGAATCGAGCGTTGCACATCAGCACCTAGCAAACCCTTCTCCAACGCCGCAGGGTCGCCGTTGAACACCACCGCATCACAGGCCAACGTGCGGCCGTCTGACAGGATCACCTGCGCCACCCGCCCCGCCTTTTGCACGATCTTTTCAACTGGCGTTTCGTAAAGTTGCGCGACACCCAGCCGATCGGCCACCCCTGCCAGTGCGCGCGCCAAGGCGTGCATCCCGCCCTGCACCGCCCAAACCCCCTGCGCCTCGGCCTGCCAGATCAGGGCCAGCACGGCGGGGGAACGGTTCGGAGCGCCGCCGACATAGGTGGCGTAGCGCCCGAACAACTGGCGCAGGCGCGGGTCGGTGAAACTTTGGCACAGTTGTCGCGCCAAGGTTTGCTGAGGGAGCAGGGTCGACCACAATGCAGGGCTGCGCAGGGTGTTGGTCAGAATACCGCCTAAGCGGGGCCTATCAGATAGCATCACGGGCGCCTCAAAGGCTTGGTAAAGCTGGGCTGACAAGGCGTTGAACCGCAGGAATTGTTGGGCTGCTTTCGGCCCCGCCCAGCTTTCAATCGCGGCGGCACTTTGCGCGGGGTCGGTGAACAGGTCTAGCTGGCTGCCATCGGGCCACCAGTGCCGCGCCAGAATGGGTTGGGGGATTAGGGTCAGGTGATCTTCCAACCGCTCACCCGCAGCGGCAAAGACCTGCTCAAAGACAGGGCGCAGGGTTAAGACTGTCGGCCCCGCATCCACAGGCCCCGCAACTGAGGCCACAGCGCGCATCTTGCCGCCGGGGGTGGCCTGCGCTTCAACCAGCGTCACCGACAGGCCAGCGGCAGCCAGACGAATGGCAGCGCACAGCCCGCCCATCCCCGCGCCCACCACAACCACCTTTTTTGCCGCCGTCTTTGCCATAGCTGATTGTTGACTCGCGAAAGGAAAGTGTCCAGTATGATTTACACATAGGGTGTCTATCAAAAATGACACTACCACAGGGAAGGGCTTGGCATGTCCATTACAGACCGACTTGATGCTGCCACAGCGCGGGTTCTGGCCCGTGCCATGGGGGGCGAGGCCCCAGCACAACTGGGGCAGGCCCTGCACTATGCCGTCACCCCCGGTGGCGCAAGGATCAGGCCCACGATCATGCTCAGTGTTGCAATGGCCTGCGGTGATGACAGGCCCGCCCTGTCGGATGCGGGGGCTGTGGCGTTAGAGCTGATCCACTGCGCCAGCCTTGTGCATGATGACCTGCCCTGCTTTGACGATGCCGACACACGGCGTGGCAAGGCAACGGTGCATAAGGCTTTCTCTGAGCCCTTGGCAGTGCTGACGGGCGATAGCCTGATCGTGCTGGCCTTTGACATCCTCGCCGAAGCAGCTGGCAACGATGCCAAACGCGCCTTGCAAATGATCCGCGTCCTGTCGCGCCGCACCGGAATGCCCGATGGTATTTGCGCCGGTCAGGGATGGGAGAGCGAGGCAGAGGTCAACCTTTCCGCCTATCACCGCGCCAAAACTGGGGCGCTGTTTATTGCCGCGACCCAAATGGGGGCTTTGGCGGCAGGACAAGATTGCGAGCCGTGGGAAGAACTTGGCGCGCGGATTGGCGAGGCGTTTCAGGTTGCAGATGATCTGCGCGATGCGCTCTATGACGCCGAAACCTTGGGCAAACCGGCTGGCCAAGACGAAGCGCATGGGCGGCCCAATGCCGTCAGCACCTATGGCGTTCAGGGCGCTATTCGCCATCTGAAAGACATTTTGGGCGGGGCTATTGCCTCGATCCCATCCTGCCCCGGCGAAGCGATGTTGGCCGACATGGTGCGCCGCTATGCCGAACGCATGACGCCTGTGGCCCCTGCGCTGAACCGTGCCAAAGCCGCCCGATAGGATGACTGACGCGGTGAAGATCAGGTCTAACCCGCTGTCGCTGCGGGCTTGGGTGCTGCGCATGGCTGCCTCACGCAGGTTTCAAGCTTGGGCCGCGCGCACCCCGATTTTCCGCCGCATCGCGCGGGCTGAAGGGGTTGCGCTGTTTGATATCGTCGCGGGATTTGTGAACGCGCAGGTTCTGCGCGCCTTGGTTGACCTGCGCGTTTTCCAACATTTGCAGCAAGGGCCTGCCACTGCGGTGCAGATGGGGGCCTTGTGTGACATAGCGCCTGACCGGATGCAGGTGTTGCTGCAAGCGGGCGCGGGGCTTGGCCTGCTAACCCGCCAGCGCGATGGCCGCTTTGCCTTGGCCCTGCGCGGCGCCTCGCTTTTGGGCGTGCCGGGATTGGCCGAGATGATCCAGCATCACAGCGCCCTTTACGCCGACTTGGCCGACCCCGTGGCCTTTTTGCGCAGCAATGATCCCACAGCTCTTGCGCGGTTTTGGCCCTATGTCTTTGGCGCGTCGGGCGCGGTCGACCCGCAGGTGACGGCGACCTATTCCAATCTGATGGCCGAAAGCCAAGTGCTGGTGGCCGAAGACACGCTGCGTATGGTTGATCTGTCAGGTGTCAAGCGCCTGATGGATGTGGGCGGCGGCACGGGGGCCTTTTTGGCGGCGGTGGGGGCGGCTTATCCGGCTTTGCGGCTGGACCTGTTCGATCTGCCCGTGGTGCTGCACGGCGCGGGCGCGCGGCTGGGGGCTGCGGGTTTGGCCAACCGTGTCAGCTTGCACCCGGGAAGCTTTCGCGACGATCCGCTGCCCTTGGGGGCGGATGCCATCTCGCTGGTGCGGGTGCTGTACGACCACGCCGACGCCACCGTAGCGAATCTTTTGGCGGCCGTTCACGCAGCCCTTCCCCCCAAAGGTCGGCTGATTGTATCAGAGCCGATGTCGGGCGGCGCGCTTCCTGATCGCACAACAGACGTGTATTTCGCAGTTTATACCTTGGCCATGCAGACAGGTCGCACCCGTTCTGGGGCCGAAATTGCGGCCCTAATGGCCGCTTCTGGCTTTGTAAACATCCGCATTCAAAAGGGTTTTCGTCCCTTTGTCACCTCGATCGTCACGGGCGAGCGCGCAGAGGCCTAAAAGAGTTGTGGGGCAATATGTCTATTTTATTTGACAGCTCAATCTGTAAGTTTAGAATGACACATGAAGGTTACGTTCTGCAGAATCCAAAGCCGATTTTGCGCTAGATCAAGGAAGCGACCGTGAAGACCACCGCAGTCATCTTGTCCGGCCCGAAGGACTTGGCGTTAGGCCAAGTCGTTCTGACCGCGCCAAGCCCTGCAGATGTGGTGGTGCGCGTCACGCATTCTGGCATCTCGACAGGCACCGAAAAGCTGTTCTGGACAGGCACAATGCCGCCCTTCCCCGGCATGGGGTATCCCTTGGTTCCAGGCTATGAAGCCGCAGGCGAAGTGGTGGAAGCGGGCGCGGAATCGGGCTTGCAAGTTGGCGATTATGTCTTTGTTCCTGGAGCAAATTGTTTTCAAAACAATGATCAAGGCCCCGTGCGTGGGCTGTTCGGCGCGGCCTCGCGGGTGCTGGTGTCACAAGCCAGCCGTGTGACCAAGATTGACCGTGGCTTTGGCGCGATGGGCGCTTTGTTGGCCCTTGCCGCAACTGCCCGTCACGCTTTGGCCCCGCCTAACGCCCTGCCCGATCTGATCGTGGGACACGGCGTTCTGGGCCGCTTGCTGGCGCGTTTGACGCTGGCCGCTGGCGGCCCTGCGCCGACCGTTTGGGAAACCAATTCGGTGCGGCACACGGGCGCCTTGGGCTACGAAGTGATTCACCCCGATTCTGACACACGGCGCAACTACCGCGCCATTTATGACGCTTCTGGCGCGCCTGATCTGCTGAACACGTTGATCGGACGCATCGCAAAGGGCGGCGAAGTGGTCTTGGCGGGCTTTTATACCGCCCCCCTGTCTTTCGCCTTCCCGCCCGCCTTTATGAAAGAAGCCCGTTTGCGCATAGCCGCGGAATGGGCGGCGGATGACTTGATCGTCACCCGCCAGCTTGTCGAAAGCGGCGCGCTGTCGCTGGAGGGTTTGGTGACACACACCAACCCCGCCTCAGCAGCGCCTTTGGCCTACGAGACGGCCTTCACCAACCCCGACTGCCTTAAAATGATCCTCGATTGGAGCGGCCAAGCATGACGATGGATATTCCGAACCTGAAGGATTTCGACACCCGCCTGCGGCAAGAGGCGGCTGAAGAACCCACGCTGGAAATCCCGCAGGGCGAACCCACCAAGAAAACCCAGATCATCGCGATCTATGGCAAGGGCGGCATCGGCAAAAGCTTCACGCTGGCCAACCTGTCGCACATGATGGCTGAAATGGGCAAACGTGTGCTGCTGATCGGCTGCGACCCCAAGTCAGATACGACCAGCCTGCTGTTTGGTGGCAAAGCTTGCCCCACGATCATCGAAACTTCGACCAAGAAAAAGCTGGCGGGGGAAGAGGTGAAGATTGGCGATGTCTGCTTTAAGCGCGGCGGAGTCTTTGCGATGGAACTGGGCGGGCCGGAAGTGGGCCGTGGCTGCGGTGGTCGTGGCATCATCCACGGCTTTGAACTGCTGGAAAAGCTGGGGTTCCACGATTGGGACTTTGACTATGTTCTGCTCGACTTCCTAGGGGACGTGGTCTGCGGCGGCTTTGGTCTGCCCATTGCCCGCGACATGGCGCAAAAGGTTATCTTGGTCGCCTCGAACGATCTGCAAAGCCTGTATGTGGCCAACAACGTCTGCTCGGCTGTCGAGTATTTCCGCAAACTGGGCGGCAATGTGGGCATCGCGGGCCTTGTGATCAACAAAGA
>CAMAYO010000112.1 GCA_945862465.1 Pseudorhodobacter antarcticus
GTTACTCACCCGTCCGCCGCTAGGTATTGCTACCTCGCTCGACTTGCATGTGTTAGGCCTGCCGCCAGCGTTCATTCTGAGCCAGGATCAAACTCTCAAGTTGAAAAGCTGTACAGCTCTTCCTTGACGTCGAACCTTCGCACATCTGCTATCAGCATAAGCTGATAGACATCTTCTGTTCTGTGCTAAGTTACCGAAGTAACGAAGCCGCAAAACAGTGAAGCTGTCACCTAGATCATCGGTCCTTCAGCTTGCGCCAAATTCCCTACTAGGCCGATATGCTGCGATTAAACGCCGTTGCGTCCAAACCGCCCGCATATCCCTTCAGTCATCTACATTTCAAAGAGCAAGAGGACAAAACACTTCGAGGCGCCAGTTTCCTAGCGTTCCCCGAACCGCCGTGCCTTCAGAATTTCCAACAGAACCAGCAAGCCTAAACCCGCCAACGCCGCTACCTCCCCGCTGCCATCGCCTTCAAGCAACGTCCGCGTTTCGGTGAGGCATCATTTAGGGAAACATCCAAATGCCCGCAAGTGAAAAAAACACTTAGCGTCGCATTTTCTTCGTAATTCTATATTTTTCAGCAAATTCTTAGGGTTGACGGAATTTTTACCAAGTGGTCAGGGGCTTTCGCGCAAGATTGTTTCGCGGGTTTTCCGTCAAGAGCGCGGAATCACGCCCCATCGCGCCACTGCAGGACAGATCGGCCCACCCGCACCGCCAGAAGGGCACACAGAATCCCTGCATAGATCAGAACCTCGGCGGTATAGACCTTGCCCACCATCATAAAGTGCACTGTCGCCAGAATCGTTGCCGGATAGGCCAGCTTGTGCAGGCGGTTCCAGCCCTTTGCTCCCAAGCGTCGGATCGAGGCGGTGTTTGATGTCACAGCCAAGGGCACCAGCATGATCAGCGCGGCCATCCCAACCACAATATACCAACGCTTCACCAAGTCTGGCAGGATCTGCCCCCAACGCAGGCCCATGTCGATGGTCAGCCAAGCGGTAAAATGCAACACCACATAAGCAAAGGCCACAAGGCCAAGTTGCCGTCGAAACCGGATCAGGTTGAGGCCCACCCACCGCAAGGGCGTGATGCAGAGCGTCGCGATCAGCAACCGCAGGGCCCACAGGCCCAGCCCCCATTCAATCGCACGCACCGGATCAATGCCGATGGTGCCGGTTAGCGTTTGATAGGTCATCCACAAAGCAGGCAGCGCGCCCACGATATAGATGGTCCAAGGGGGCACATGGCGCAGGGCGCGGGCCAACATCAGAAACTCGCCGCCAGATCCATGCCGGCGTAAAGGCTGGCCACCTCGTCGCCATAGCCGTTGAACATCAGCGTGTCTTGCCGCCCCGCCAAAACCCCCGCGCCGATGCGCCGCTCTGAGGCTTGGCTCCACCTTGGGTGATCGACCTGCGGGTTCACATTGGCGTAAAAACCGTATTCCTGCGGGGCCATCTTGTTCCATGTGCAGGGCGGCTGCGTATCGGTCAGCGTAATGCGGACAATCGCTTTGATATTCTTAAAACCATATTTCCATGGCACCACCAACCGGATCGGCGCACCGTTCTGGTTGGGCAGGGGTTGACCATATAGGCCCGTGGCGATCAGGGTCAGGGGATGCATCGCCTCGTCCAGACGCAGGCCTTCGACATAGGGCCAATCCAGAATGCCCATCTGCTGCCCCGGCATTTCTTCTGGCCGAACGAGGGTTTCAAAGCCCACATATTTCGCCCCCGCCTGCACGCCCAACTTATTCAGCAGCGCTGAAAGCTGAAAGCCTTGCCAGGGAATGATCATCGACCAGGCTTCGACACAGCGGAAGCGGTAGATGCGCTCTTCTATCGTCATGCCGCTAATCAGATCACCCAGATCATAGGTGCCGGGCTTGTCGACCATGCCGTCGACCTGCACCGTCCACGGCGTGGTCGTCAGAGTTCCAGCATAGGCGGCAGGGTCTTCTTTGGCGGTGCCGAATTCGTAGTAATTGTTGTAGCCCGAGATCTCTTCGAACGTGTTGGGCGCATCATCGGTGGAATAGGGGCTTTTGCCCAAAGCGGGCGAGGCCAAAAGGGCAACGCCCCCCGCCATGATCTGACGGCGGTTCAGGAACAGCGCCTGCGGCGTTACGTCCGACCAGCGCAGCTTGGTGTTGAAGGTCATTTTCCGCTCCTGTCTTGTTGCTCGTATAAGATGAGGCAAAAGCGCGAAAAGACAAAATCATCTTGTCTCACACCTGCGTCAGCGGGCTGAAACAATCGCCCCCTTGCCTTAGGGGTGCGATTTAAACCCTGCGCCTTTCAGCAACCAAGTCAGAATGGGCATGGTCAGCAAGGTGCTGGCAACAGCCATTAGCAGCAGCGCGGTAAAGCTTGCGGCCGAGATGATACCCTTTTCCAGCAGGATATTGGCGAAAATGATCATGATCAGCGCCTTGGTCTGCAAAAGCCAGCCGATGGCCCAAGTGTCGGTGCGCCGCCAACCCAAGATGTGGCCTGCGATATGCACCCCCACCAGTTTGCCCACCACCGCCGCCACCAGCAAAACACCAGCGGCGACAAAGACCATCGGGCCCCCCATATCCCAATTGGTGCGCAGTCCGGTCGATAGGAAATAAACGGGCATCAGCGCCACCAGCACGGCGGCGTGAAAATCATCGACTTTCTTATGATCAAACCACCGCGCCTCAAGCACGGCGCCCGACAGGAAAGCGCCGACCATAAAGTGCAGCCCAGCCCAATCGGCGATAAACGCATTGGCCGCCAGCCAGATCAGGCCGACATACCAGCGATCCGCATCGCGTAAACGGGGCACCAGCCAACGCATGGCAAGCGCGGCGAGGGGGAAGATGACAAAATAGCCCAGTTGCAAGCCAACACGGTGCCAATCGAGCAAGATCAGCGCCATCACGCCCCAGATGGCCACATCATCCAAACTGGCATAGCGCAGAATGCGTTGGCCCAAGGGTTGGCGCAGCAATCCCAACTGGCCCAGAAACAGCAGCAAGATGGGCAAGGCCGTGACAGCGCAGGCCATGCCAATGCCCAGCACCGTCTGCCAAACCTGCCCCTCATCGCCCACCCATCCCGGCGATTGCACCATGCCCCAAGCCACCAGCGCGCCCAAAACCAAGGGCACCACCAAAGCAAAGCCTGCCGCAAGCGTGGTTTCGCGCCGCTTGTTCCAAGCGTCGGTCACATCCAACTCTAATCCTGCGACAAAAACGAACAGGATCACCGCCCATTGGGCAACGGCATTGATCCCTGCGATCACCTCAACCCGAAAAAGGCTTTGATAGATATCCGGCGACCAAGCGCCCAAAACGCCCGGCCCCAATAAGATGCCCACGATGATTTGCACCACCACCAAGGGCAGAATGGACGTGCCGCCCAGCGCGCGCCAAGCAGCCCAAGGCAGCGCAAAAATGACGAACATGGCCAAAAGTAAATTTTCGCTGATTGGCATTTATGAATCACCCCACACAGATGCTATCCATACATGATTCTTGACTAATATCCAACAAATCGTCACGGTGACTGCGATAGTTTAGATTTCATAAAAGTCTAAATAACGTGGATGCAATTAAAAATCTCGGTAACTGTCACAATTAAGTCATGATCATTCATTCTCGGCAGGGACGCCGATAAATACCCCGCTGCGCAAGTAGCAAAAGGCCCGCCCCTTGAAAGGGGGCGGGCTTAATTTGTTTACATCCTCAAATCACATCGGCGGCAGGATGACCGCGTCGATGACGTGGATCACACCGTTCGACGCCGCGATATCGGCGGTCGAGATGACAACGCCATTAACTTTGGCCCCACCATCCAGCGTGATGGTCACTTCGGCACCATTCACGGTCTTGGCTTTAAGGCCTTCGCTTAGGTCAGTGGACATCACTTTACCTGCAACCACGTGATAGGTCAGGATCGCGACCAGCTTGTCTTTGTTTTCCGGCTTCAGCAGGTCTTCAACAGTCCCTGCGGGCAGGGCTGCAAAGGCTGCGTCCGTGGGGGCGAACACGGTGAAGGGGCCAGCGCCCTTCAGGGTATCCACCAGACCAGCGGCGGTCAAAGCGGCGGCCAGCGTGGTGAAGTTGCCAGCACCAACGGCGGTGTCGACAATGTCCTTCTCACCGGCAAAGGCCGGAGCAGAGAGGAACGAGGCGGCGACAGTCAGGGCAAGAAAAGTTCTGCGGATCATGTGAAAGGCTCCATTCTGGTTTGGCCGTACTTGGCCTAATCAGAACGCAGCGGCACGGCCCTTAGATCAGTATGAAATTCGCGTGAGGGGGGGTTGCAAAGGGCGTCCGCCATACAGGCCTTTCACTTGGCACAAATTATCACGGATGGTTGATCTGGCGTGATCAAACCAAATCAAAAAGGGGGCCGAAGCCCCCTTTTTAGTGCACAACCACCGAGGCCGGTCTTTCGCGCGCTGACGGCACAATACGGTCGCCGATCAGCAGCCCATCAATGCCGGCTGACACCACAACCGTGCTGCCATCCAGCACATCCCCCGCCAGCAGCATCTGCGCCAACTGGTCTTGCAGGTTGCGCTGGATCACCCGTTTCAAGGGCCGCGCGCCGTAAACCGGATCATAGCCTTCGTCAGCCAGCCAAGCCTTGGCGGCAGCGTCCAGCTCCAAGGTAATCTTGCGCCCGGCCAGCCGTGCTTCCAGCTTGCGCAACTGGATCTCGACAATCGCGCCCATATCGTCACGGGCCAGACGTTCGAAGATGATCGTCTCGTCCAGACGGTTCAGGAATTCGGGGCGGAAATGGGCGCGCACGGCCTCCATCACCTCGGCCCGCGCGCGGGTTGGGTCGGCCCCTTCGGGCAACTGGCTCAGGGCATAGGCCCCAAGGTTTGAGGTGAGGATGATCAGCGTTTGCTTAAAGTCGACCGTGCGGCCCTGACCATCGGTCAGCACCCCATCGTCCAGCACCTGAAGCAGCACGTTGAACACATCGGGATGGGCCTTTTCCACCTCGTCAAACAGCACAACCTGATAGGGCCTGCGCCGCACGGCTTCGGTTAAAACCCCGCCCTCGTCATAGCCCACATACCCCGGAGGCGCGCCGATCAGGCGGCTGACGGCGTGCTTTTCCATGAACTCGCTCATGTCGATGCGCACCATGGCGCTGTCATCATCAAACAGATACTCGGCCAAGGCCTTGGTTAGTTCGGTTTTACCCACACCGGTTGGCCCCAAGAACAGGAAAGACCCCAAAGGCCGCCCTTCATCGTTCAGGCCCGCCCGCGCGCGGCGCACGGCATTGGCGACAGCGGTGACGGCCGCACGCTGGCCAACAACCCGCTCGCCCAGCTTGTCTTCCATCGCCAGCAGCTTTTCGCGCTCGCCTTCCAGCATGCGTGACACGGGAATGCCCGTCCAACGTTCGACCACTTCGGCGATCTGCTCGGGCCGCACCGCTTCAGACACCAAGGCCAAGCCTTCGCGGGCTTCCGCTTCCACCAACTGCTTTTCCAGCGCGGGCAGCGTGCCATATTGCAACTCACCCGCCTTGGCAAAATCGCCATCGCGCTTGGCCACTTCCAGTTCGGCGCGGCCACGATCGAGTTGCTCTTTCAAATCGCGCGCCTTTTCAAGGCTGTCGCGTTCCATCTGCCATTTGGCCGTCATGCCTGCCGATTGCTGTAAAAGGTCGGACAGTTCTTTTTCCAACCGCTCCAGCCGATCTTTGCTGGCAGCGTCGTCTTCTTTCTTCAACGCCTCGGCTTCGATCTGCAATTGCAGGATCTGGCGATCTAGGGCGTCCAACTCTTCAGGCTTGGAATCCACCTCCATCCGCAGGCGGCTGGCGGCTTCGTCCATCAGGTCAATCGCCTTGTCGGGCAGAAAACGGTCGGTGATGTAGCGGTGGCTAAGGGTCGCTGCAGCAACCAAGGCCGCATCGGCAATGCGCACACCGTGGTGCAGTTCGTACTTTTCCTTAATGCCGCGCAGGATCGATATCGTATCCTCCACCGTGGGTTCATTCACCATCACAGGTTGGAACCGCCGCGCAAGGGCTGCGTCTTTTTCCACATACTTGCGGTATTCATCCAGCGTGGTCGCGCCCACACAGTGCAAATCGCCCCGCGCCAAAGCGGGTTTGATCAGGTTGGCCGCATCCATCGCGCCATCCGATTTGCCAGCGCCCACCAGCGTGTGCATCTCGTCGATGAACAGGATGATATCGCCTTCCGCGCTGGTCACTTCGTTGAGCACGGCTTTCAGTCGCTCTTCAAACTCACCCCGATATTTTGACCCTGCAATAAGCGAGCCCATATCCAGCGCCATCAGCTTTTTATTGCGCAACGATTCCGGCACATCACCGTTCACGATGCGCAGCGCCAAGCCTTCGGCGATGGCGGTCTTGCCCACACCGGGTTCGCCGATCAGCACGGGGTTGTTCTTGGTGCGACGCGACAGAACCTGCATGGTGCGGCGAATTTCTTCGTCACGCCCAATGATCGGGTCAATCTTACCTTCGGCGGCAGCTTCGGTCAGGTCGCGAGCGTATTTCTTAAGCGCGTCATACCCTTCTTCCGCACTCGCCGAATCCGCCGTTCGGCCTTTGCGAATTTCGTTGATCGCGGTGTTCAGCTTTTGCGCTGTAACAGCGCCAGCATCCAGCGCCTCTTTGGCTTTGGAGGTGACCAAGGCCATCGCCATCAAGATACGTTCCACCGGAACAAAGCTGTCGCCCGCCTTTTTGGCGACCTTTTCAGCCTCATCCAGCACGCGCGACAGAGCTGGGTCCATAAAGGGCTGCGCATCGCCTGTGACTTTAGGCAATTTGGCAATAGCCAGCGCCAAAGCCTCGCTCACCCGCGCAGGTTCGCCCCCCGCACGGCGGATCAGGTTGGATGACAGGCCCTGTTCGTCATCCATCAAGGCTTTGAGCAGATGTTCAGGTGCCAGTCGCTGGTGGCTTTCGCGCATCGCGATTGTTTGTGCCGCCTGCAAAAAACCACGGGACCGTTCGGTGAATTTCTCCAAGTTCATAAGTCTCTCCTTATCAAGCGCCCCAAAGATGCCCACATCAGCAGCACACCTTTTCGGCCTCGTCTTTGATCTGGGTATAGTTTTGCCGATTTGCAATCCAGTCGGCCGTTTGGCCGCAAAAAAAGCCGCGCTTGACCAAAGACCCCCCAAGCCGCCACATAAGGGCCCAAACCCAAGGCTGGCCCGTGCAAGCGTTCACCCAATCCCTTCGCAAGACCGCGTTAGACTTTGGCTTTTCCGCCATTGGCATCACCACGCCCAACGCCATCCCCCAAGCCGCAGCGCAGTTGC
>CAMAYO010000113.1 GCA_945862465.1 Pseudorhodobacter antarcticus
CTTGCATGGAAGATGCAAAGGCTAAGGGCGCAAAGGTTGGGCTTCATCTTGGTCTCCTGATCATGCGGCGAATATGCTTAAAGGTCAGCCGCTAGGTATCACGACTTGCAAGCGCGATCGACTAGAAACAGCCCAGAGGCGGCCACGGCCTTCCACATTGTCATTCATGAATGTAATGGGATGTTTTGGTGGGAGGGGGGCACTCGCGTTAAGAGCCTAAGCCTATGAAGATAATGCCAATATCTAATGTGATTTTCACCGATACCCCAAGATAGAAAACAAGCCCCGCGGGACTAGATGCCGGTGTTCGATGGGCGGGAATGGACTGTTTCACGATTAATCGGGATTCTAAACCTTGTCTCAATCGAAGGCGCCACTGCACGAACTGTCCGCATTTGGTCGCCGAAGCCTCGTGCAAGGAGGAAAAAACTTGGGCAATGTCGTAACTAGGCTCAGAACTCATAGCCAGAACAATACGATTGCGGCAAGTGTGCAGGCGGACAGGAAGATTCTGGGCGTCAGTCGAACCGCATGGCGACCCTACGCCAATCCTTGATGCCTCCGAACATGTTTTCGATCTTGTGGCCCTTTTTGCAGAGGACAGCGTCGTGCGGTATTTGGACTTTTCGGTTCTTCTTTGAGGGGATGCATGGAGTGATGTTCACATCCATGAATGCACTACGCAACCAGTCCGCATCATAACCTCGGCCCGCTAGCAAGCATTTCACGGGTGGCAGCAACCGCAGCAACCGAGCAGCACCGACATAGTCGCTGGTCTGACCGGCGCTTAGATACATCTGGATCGGTCGCCCTTTGCTGTCACAAACCACGTTTAACTTGGAGTTCATGCCGCCCCTGGTCTGCTCAATCAGCCGTTTGGACCTCCTTTTTTTTGCGCAGGCTTGATGCGTCCGATGAGCCTTGAGATGTGTAGCATCAATCATCACTAACATCTAAACTGGGCCACTCGATGGGGGCAGTCCAGCGGCTGAAGGTGTTCACTTTTTAAGGTCGGGCGACGGATGCGCCCGTCCTCACTAGGTTTGCAAGGGCTGGTAGGGCCTTCCTTTTAGGCCTCTGGAGCTTTGTCAGTGTTGCGGCCGATCTGATCCAAGTTCTTCTGAAGCGCCAAATTGTCTAAAGAACTGATCGGCAGACTGACAAAAATCGTCAAGCGGTTGCGCAGCATTCGGAAAGCTTCCGAAAAGGCCAGACGCTGCTCGATCGCGTTTCCAGTGGCTTGAACAGGGTCTGGCAAGCCCCAATGGGCTGACATCGGTTGCCCTGGCCAAAGGGGACAAACCTCGGCCGCGGCTTGGTCGCAGACCGTGAAGACGAAATCCATCACTGGCGCGTCAGGGGCCGCAAACTCATCCCATGTTTTTGAGCGATATTGGCTGACATCATAATTCAACCGTGACAGCAGGTCGGCGGTGTAGGGATGGACGGCGCCACGTGGTTGCGACCCAGCCGAAAAGGCTTTAAACTTGCCAATACCTTCCCGGTTCAGGATTGCTTCGGCCATGATAGAGCGGGCGGAATTGCCTGTGCAGAGGAACAGAACGTTGTACATGGTGTTTCCTATTCGTTGATCGGTCATTGGTTTGGGAAAAGCGTCAGGGATACGGCGCGGCCAACCTGCGCGCCGAAAGCCAGTTGAGCGTTGCCAGCAACCCCGCCGTAGCAAGGCACAAAGGTAAGCCACCGATTTGGTAGCTTACGCCAGACAAAAGCGTGCCCAAGAGCCGACCTGCGGCATTGGCCATGTAGTAAAACCCTACGTCCTGACTGACCCTGTTATCTTTGGACAAAGCAAGGATCAGATACGAGTGGACCGAGGAGTTAATGGCGAAAACATAGCCAAAAACCAAAAGCCCCGCGACGATGACAAAGCTTAACCACGGGGCTGGCGCACCAACTGTCCAAGACGCCAAAGCAAGCGCCAAGGGGATCGGCACCAAATAGCCAGCCCAAGCAAGGGCCTTGGCTATAATCTCCGCATCGGTCTTGCCCTTGGCCGCGAGTATCTTGGGGGCCGCCGCTTGCACCGCACCGTAAGCAATGATCCACAGCGCCATAAAGCCGCCGATCAGGAAAAAGGCAAAACGGCGGCCATCGGGCGTGCCATCGGATAGGATGCTTTGGAAGTATACCGGTATGCCCACCACGAACCACACATCCCGCGCGCCAAAGAGGAACATGCGTGCAAGGCTTAATCGATTGACGCGGATGTCTTTCGACCAAACCGACGAAAATTTCGCCGCCTTGCTGCCCAAGGGCAGACCTGCGGGCATAAAGACCCAGATTGCGGTCAAAATCATGCTGAGCACTGCAGCCATTCCCCACACAGCGGCTTGAAACCCGGCCAAGGCCAGCAGAACTGCGCCCAAAAAGAAGCCCACGCCCTTGACCGCATTCTTTGACCCCGTCAACAGAGCGACCCAGCGAAACAGCGTTCCGTCGCCCTTAGGGGCCAACAGTTTCACCGCCGATTTTGACGACATCTTGGCCAAGTCTTTGGCCACGCCGCTCATTCCCTGAACTACCATCACAAAGGCAACCGAGATGGGGATGCTCCAGCTTGGGTCAAGTTGCGCCAATCCGACAAGCGCCACGATCTGCATTAACAGCCCCGCCCAAAGGGTGACGGCCAAGCCAAAACGAGCCGCGATCCAACCTGCAGCAAGGTTGGTCACAATCCCCGCCAATTCGTAAAGCAGGAACAGCCAGGCCAGTTGAATAGGCGTAAATCCAAGCCCATTGAAATGCAGCAAGACCAACATCCGCAGCGCGCCGTCAGAAAGCATAAAAGCCCAATAGGCCGCCGTCACAGCGCCATAAGCCGCAAGACCGGGAATGCGTGCCTGCGTCACAACAGCGCCTTTAGGCTTTGGGCCACCATGCGGGTGATGTCAGCAAGTCGGCAGGAATAGCCCCATTCGTTGTCATACCACGCATAAACCTTCACTTGTGTGCCATTCACCACCATCGTCGACAGCGCGTCGATGATCGAAGAGCGCGGGTCGTTTGTGTAGTCGGTTGAGACGAGTGGGCGCGTTTCATAGCCCAAGATGCCCTGCAACGCACCCTCTGATGCAGCCTTAAACAAAGCGTTCACTTCTGCGATGGTGGTTTCGCGCGACACTTCGAATACGCAGTCGGTAAGCGAGCCGTTCAGCAGTGGCACGCGGACGGCATGGCCGTTCAAACGGCCCTTTAGTTCAGGGTAAATCAGCGTTATCGCCGTGGCCGATCCGGTCGTGGTCGGGATCAGGTTCAACAAAGCTGATCTCGCACGCCGCATGTCTTTGGCGGGGCGGTCGACGATGGTTTGAGTGTTGGTGACGTCATGGATCGTGGTGATTGACCCGTGGCGAATGCCGATGCCTTCGTGGATCACCTTCACCACTGGGGCAAGGCAGTTGGTCGTGCAAGATGCCGCTGTCACCAGATGATGGTTGGCCGCGTCGTAATCGGCGTGGTTGATCCCATAAACAAGGTTCAGCGCCCCGCCGTCTTTGACCGGCGCCGAAACCACCACCTTCTTTACCCCCGCAGCAAAATAGGGGGTGATCTTTTCGGCGGTTTTGAACACGCCAGTGCAATCAACCACCAAATCAATCCCCATCGCAGCCAAAGGCAAATCCTCGATCCGTTTGGCATGGGTCAGGGTTATGCGCTGGCCGTTGATTGTGAGGCTTTTCTCATCAAAGCCGATCTCGGCCTTCCAACGTCCATGAACCGAGTCAAACTCTATAAGTAGCGCATGTTGTTCAGGTGTGCCGACGCAATCATTGATGAGCACGATTTGCCCACCCGCGCCCTGATCAATAAGGTCACGCAACACAAGTTTTCCAATGCGGCCAAGGCCATTCAAAGCTATGCGGGTCATTCTATCTCCGTTAAGGCCGGCTTATGCCAATCTGGTCGAGGCTGCGTTGCAAGGCCGCGCGGTCAAGTCGTTCGATAGTCAGTGCCGAAAAGGCTGCAATACGGCGGTTTAACTCGGAAAAGGCTTCGTCAAAAGCCAGCCCCTTTTCGGCTTCAGTTCCAATGGCTTTGACCGGATCAGGCACACCCCAATGCGCCGTGATCGGCTGGCCTGGCCAAGGCGCGCATTCCTCAGCCGCAGCGCCATCACAGACCGTGAAGATAAAGTCCATGCGCGGCGCATTGGGTGCGTCAAACTCTGAGATATGCTTGGCGCGCAATCCGTTGGTCTCAAGATCGTTGCGCTTTAGGATAACCAAAGCATAGTCGTTCAGTCGGCTTCCCGGCCGCGTTCCCGCTGAAAAAGCGCGGAATTTTCCAAAGCCAATATGGTTCAAGATCGCCTCTGCAAAGATTGATCGTGCAGAATTTCCAGAGCAGATGAAAAGAACATTGTAGGGTGGCTCTTCCATCTGCGCTGACCTTTTGCTCACGGAGCTTTGGCTCAAAAGATCAGCGCGGCCGCGACAGCAATCGTCCACCAGATAGCTCACAAGTCCTGCGGTTTTTGCCAAGTCGACCGAATAGAACAGCGACCTGCCATGACGTTCATGCCGGATCAGCCCGCAAATTTCCAGTTCACTCAAATAGTGTGACAGGGTATTCTGCTTTAGTCCCAACACCTTGGCAATCTCGGTCGGTCGCACGCCTGATGGAGACAAGCGCATTAACATCCGAAACACGGCAAGGCGGCCGGGAAGACCAAGCGCCATGAAGTTCTGGGTAGCTACGCTGATTTCCATAATTCATGATTATAGGAATTACAGCCAAGTTCCAAATGAAGTTTTTGTAAAGATACTGCAAACATGGTGGCACGGCTGAGGTGACCCGCACCCCGGCGAGTTCAGCTTGGGTTTCACTGTTTGGTGCTCTTTCGGTCCATCAAAGGCCCGCCGCGGTTCGAACAAATTGCCCCACTGCTATCAGAGATTGGAATCGTACCTGTTCCCAAACAAACGCTGGGGTCTTTTTTCACTCCCCGGGGGGAGTGTTACTGACAACGCCGCTGAAAGAGCAAAATCATTGCAACAGTTAGTGTGGTTAGGGACCTTGGATTTTCTTTTGGCCTATCTAGGTCCGCCGGAGCAAAAACAGTGCCACCGTTGCCAAGGCTCCAATCCCAGCTGTCAGCCAGATCGCCTGCAGACCCCAGTTTGCCAGCGCAGCACCGAAAAGTAGTGGTGCCCCGGCCTGCAATATGCGGGCCGGGGCATTCAGCCAGCCCAAACGCGCCCCGTATCCCGCCGTCCCAAACAAAGCGAGGGGGAGCGTGCCCTTTGCTATGGTTAGGATCCCGTTGCCTGCGCCATGCATAACAGCAAAGAGGTATGCCACCGGTCCTCCAAAGGTCACAAGGCAAACAGCGGCAACTGGATGAGCTGAGGCGGCAAGTCGAGCTGAACTAAGAGGATTAAACCGACGCAGAAACCCAAATTCCAAAACCCGAGCGGCAACTTGTGCAGGCCCGATGAGGGCGCCCGCCGCAATGGCGACTGCAACACTAGCTCCTGAAGCTTCGAGCAGCCCAGGCAAATGTGCGGCCATTGCGGTTGAGTTGAACCAAGTTGCGGCAAAAACAAATGACAAGAGAAAGAGCGCAAGTCTTGGCGGCTCTGCGTCTTCAGAGATATCGCTTACGCTTGGCACGCTCTTGCTCCTGACCGTGGGCAGAAGTGCATTCAACGGCAGCGCCAAAAGCAGGTGGATCAGGGCCCAGCCTATACAAGCCTCTCGCCAACCCCAAGTCGCCAGCATCAAGCCCGATAAGGGCCAACCCACGGTGCTCGCGAAGCCCGCAATTAGGGTTATCCCGGTTATCAGCCGGCGGGCATCCTTCCCATATATGCCTGCCAAAGTTGCAAAAGCAGCCTCATAAAGCCCAAGCCCCATCCCAAATCCAATGACTGCCCACCCAAAGAATAGAACTGCTAACGAAGGCGCAAGGGCAAGCAGAGCAAGTCCCAAAGCAAAAACAAAGTTAGAGATCATCAGCACGCCACGGCCACCAAGCCTATCGATGCGGGCGCCAGCCCAAGGCCCAACGAGGGCTGAAACAAGCAGTGCTATAGAAAACGCACCAAAAACCCAAACGGGATTGAGAGAAAAGCTGGCTGCAATTGGCGCTGCGAGAACGGCGGGGATATAGTAGCTTGAGGCCCAACTAATGGTCTGAGCGCTTCCCAAGGCTGCAATCACAATACTTTGACGCTTTGGTTCGACGGCACACCTCATTTATCTGTTTTCATTCGTTCATCAAAAAAGGCCTACTCAGTTAGCATATGGTCAACACAGCGCAGAACGCTAGCACTAACAAATACACGAGATAGTACAGGATTGGAACGCCCAAGGCAGCTTGTGCGTGGTCAAAGCCTTTGCGGTCAATCGCGCCGATGTGCCGAGTTTTCCACCAGACCATGCTGGCTTGTTCGAGACAACTTTGCTGGATGGCTTGACCGATGGCTTGATCGACCTGCCAAGCTTGGGAACAGCGGCCGACCAAGGGGATCGGTTCGTTCCGGCTTCGCCACTTTGGGGCATCGTTGGGGCAGACCCGAGAGAAATTCCATCCGTTGAAAGGGCCGTTCTTGTTTCGCACGTCGTTGAGGCAATCGTTTCCTTGGATTGGCCCAAGTGACCTTGGAAAAGCGCTAGACATAGACACTTCCGCGCAACCCAAAGCCGATATCTTCCGACGTCCATTTGTAAAGTGCTGCGGCTATGCAACTTCTCATCGCCCTTCACAGATTTTCTCAACGCGGCAACAGACGCGGCGATTGTTCTGCGAGGCAAATGCAGAAAGCCCTGCCTTAGCGGGGCTATGTTTTGGTATTGCTGTACATTTTCAGTAGTTGCGGGGGCGCACAGCCGCCGTAATTTGCCACGGACGTTCTGTTTTGTGTGAAGGGCTTCGGTGAGTGGCTGCGGCGTCGGACTTTCTGCTTTGGATAGGATGGCGTAACCCCTCTATTCGTCAGGCAAGTTTTCCTTAAGCAAAAATAACAGGCGCTGCAGGATTAATGTGTAGGCTTTCCCTTAAAAGGGTTGGCTTGGGCATCTGAAGAACTCGCGCGTCTGAACTCGCAAATTTTCTGCGCGTAGTGCACCACCTTGCCACCCTAAAGCAGGCGCTTGTTGCCATCTTTAGCCTCAATTTTAACCTTCAGAGCGCGATCCGCAAAAATCTAACGCTTCTCAAGTTTGGTCGTTACCACCATTATAGGCACAGCATAGATGCGAACGACCGTTCGAGTCTCTGTCATGTCCGCAATCCAAGGCAACAGGGTTCTGTGATCAACGAAGGGGGAATTCATGCGGACC
>CAMAYO010000114.1 GCA_945862465.1 Pseudorhodobacter antarcticus
GCGCGCCCAATCTGACCTTATCGCCGGCACTTTCCCCGGCAAACTTGTCCTGATCCCGGAGACCCAAGAATGAGCATCCCAACTTCCGCCCGCGCCGTGATCATTGGTGGCGGCGTCTCTGGCTGTTCGGTGGCCTATCATCTGGCCAAAATGGGCTGGACAGATATCGTCCTGCTGGAACGCAAGCAGTTGACTTCCGGCACCACATGGCACGCGGCGGGGCTGATCGGGCAATTGCGCGGATCGGCCAATATGACGCGGTTGGCGAAGTATTCGGCCGATCTGTATGTGAAATTGGCGGCAGAAACCGGTGTGGAAACGGGAATGCGGCAGGTGGGGTCGATCTCTGTCGCACTCACCCAGCATCGCCACGAAGAACTGCTGCGCCAAGCGACTGTGGCGCGGATTTTCGATGTGGATGTGACCGAGATTTCTCCTTCAGACGTCAAAGCCATGTATCCGCATTTGAACGTCTCAGACGTGGTGGGGGCGGTGCACTTGCCTTTGGATGGCCAATGCGATCCGGGCAATATCGCCATGGCTCTGGCCAAGGGGGCGCGGATGCGCGGCGCGCAGATTTTTGAACACACCAAGGTGACGGGTGTCACCAAAGCACGCGGGCGCGCCACGGGGGTCGATTACATCGACGCCAATGGCGTGCCAGGGCATATTGCGACCGATGTGGTGGTGAACTGCGGCGGGATGTGGGGCCGCGACCTTGCAGCGCAATCGGGCGTCACGCTGCCGCTGCACGCGTGCGAGCATTTTTATCTTATCACCGAACCTGTCCCTGGCTTGGGCCACTTGCCCGTGCTGCGCGTTCCCGATGAATGCGCTTATTACAAATCAGACGCGGGCAAGATGATGATCGGTGCCTTTGAACCCAAGGCCAAGCCGTGGGGCATGGGCGGCATTCGCGAAGACTTTATGTTCGACACGTTGCCCGAAGATTGGGACCATTTCCAACCGATCCTAGAAGACGCCATGAACCGGATGCCACTGTTTCAAACAGCAGGGATCCATACGTTTTTCAACGGCCCAGAAAGTTTTACCCCCGATGACCGCTATTATCTGGGCGAAGCGCCGGAATTGGGCGGATACTGGATTGCGGCGGGTTACAACTCGGTCGGCATTGCCGGATCGGGCGGCGCTGGCATGGCGCTGGCGCATTGGATTGTGGAAGGCGAAGCGCCGTTCGATCTGTGGGAGGTCGATATCCGCCGCGCCCAGCCCTTCCAGAAGAACCGTAAATATCTGAAGGAACGTGTGAGCGAAACGCTGGGGCTGCTATACGCTGACCACTTTCCCTATCGGCAAATGGAAACCTCGCGCGGGGTGCGGCGCACGCCGCTGCATGAACATCTCAAAGCGCGCGGTGCGGTGTTTGGCGAAGTGGCTGGATGGGAGCGGGCGAACTGGTTTGCGCGCGAAGGTCAGGCGCGCGAATATCAGTATTCGTGGAAGCGGCAGAACTGGTTTGACAACCAAAAGGCCGAACATTTAGCGGTGCGCAACGAGGTTGGCTTCTTTGACATGACCTCGTTCGGCAAAATCAGGGTCGAGGGGCGCGATGCTTGCGCCTTTCTGAACAAGGTCTGCGGCAACGAGATGGATGTGCCCGTGGGGCGCATCGTTTACACCCAGATGCTGAACCAACGTGGTGGCATTGAAAGCGATCTGACCGTGACCCGCTTGTCAGAAACCGCCTATCTGGCCGTGGTGCCGGGGGCCACCTTGCAGCGCGATCTGGCTTGGATGCGCCGCCATGTGGGCGATGCTTTTGCCGTGATCACCGACATGACAGCGGCGGAATCGGTGCTGTGCGTCATGGGCCCCAAAGCGCGTGATGTGATGCAAGCGGTGTCGCCCAACGACTTTAGCAATGAGGCGCATCCGTTTGGCACAGCAAAGGAAATTGAAATTGGTATGGGCATAGCCCGCGCCCACCGCGTGACCTATGTGGGCGAATTGGGCTGGGAATTGTATGTCAGCGCCGATCAAACCGCCCATGTGTTTGAGGCGCTGGAAGAAACCGGAATGATGAAGCTGTGCGGGTTGCATACGCTCGATTCCTGCCGCATCGAGAAAGCTTTCCGCCACTTTGGCCATGACATCACCGATGAAGATCATGTGCTGGAAGCGGGGCTTGGCTTTGCCGTGCGCACCAAAAAGCCCGCCTTCATCGGCCGCGATGCGGTGCTGCGCAAGCAGGAAGACGGCCTAAGCCGCCGCATGGTGCAATTCCGCCTGAACGATCCGGAACCGCTGTTGTTCCACAACGAGGCCATCGTGCGCGATGGCAAAATTGTGGGGCCAGTGACTTCGGGCAACTACGGCCACCACCTCGGCGGGGCGATTGGCATGGGCTATGTGCCGTGTCAGGGGCAAAGCGAGGCGGATGTGCTTTCCAGCACCTATGAAATCGAAGTCGCAGGGGTGCGGCATAAGGCAACAGCCTCGCTGGTGCCAATGTATGACCCAAAGGCCCTGCGCGTGAAGATGTAACCCAAATGGGGAAAGCGGGGGGCGACCCCCCGCACCCCCACAGTATTTATGCCAAGATGAAAGGGCAAACCGATGAGCGATCTTGGAGACATTTGTGAACCAGCACGGGCCCGCAGCGGCCGGACGGGCGGGCGGCAAGCACGGGTGGCCATGCGGGCAGCGCCCTTGGCCGATGATGTGCGCCCCGTGCGCGGTGGCCTGCCGGGCGGAACTTATAAACCGCTGACCGATGCGGGAATGGCAAAGATCCACCAATCCGCGCTAGAGGCGCTAGAGGTGATTGGTCTGTCGAACGCACCCGCTTCGGGGGTCGAGATATTGACTGGGGCCGGGGCGATTTTGGGCGATGACGGGCGCATCCGTTTCCCGCGCGCCTTGGTGGAAGATATGCTGGCGGTGGCGGCGCGCAACATCACGCTGCACGCGCGTGACACGCGCCATGATCTGCATCTGTCAGGCAGCAATGTGCATTTCGGCACAGCAGGGGCTGCGGTGCATATCGTTGACCCGATCACGCTGGATTACCGCGATTCCACCGCGCAAGACCTGTATGATGCCGCGCGCTTGGTTGATAACTTGGATAACATCCACTTCTACCAGCGCACGATGGTGTGCCGCGATGTGATCGACAACGTCGATATGGATCTGAACACGCTCTATGCCTGCCTTGCGGGCACCAAAAAGCACGTCGGCACCAGCTTCTTTGACCCCGATGCCGTGGCCCCTGCTTTTGACATTTTGCATATGGTGGCGGGCGGTGAAGACAAGTGGCTAGAGCGGCCATTTGTGTCGAACTCTAACTGCTTTGTTGTGCCGCCGATGAAGTTTGCCGAAGAATCCTGCCGCGTGATGGAAGATTGCATCCGGCGCGGGATGCCCATGCTGCTGTTGTCGGCAGGGCAGGCGGGGGCAACCGCGCCTGCGCCCATCGCCTTGGCGATTGTGCAGGCGATGGCGGAATGTTTGGCGGGGGTGGTCTATGTCAACGCCATCAAAAAAGGCGCGCCTGCGATCTTTGGCACTTGGCCCTTCGTGTCTGACCTGCGCACAGGCGCTATGTCGGGTGGCAGCGCCGAACAAGCCCTGTTGACCGCAGGTTGCGCGCAGATGCACCGCTTTTACGACCTGCCCGGTGGCGCTGCTTCGGGGATTTCGGACAGCAAACTGCCCGATATGCAGGCCGGATGGGAGCAGGGCATCACCAACACCTTGGCCGGTTTGGCGGGCTTGAACATGTGCTATGAAGCCGTGGGGATGCACGCATCGTTGCTGGGCTTCTGCTTGGAAAGCTTGATTTTGGGCGACGATCTTTTGGGCCAAGCCATGCGCTGCGTGCGCGGCATCGAGGTGAACGAAGATTCCACCTCGATCGAGGCGATGAAGGAAGTGTGCCTTGGCGGGCCGGGCCATTACCTTGGGTCGGACCAAACGCTGAAACTGATGCAGACCGAATACATCTACCCCAAGGTCGCCAACCGGATGAGCCCAAAGGAATGGAACGAAGCGGGCAAGCCCTTGCTGCTAGACAAGGCGATTGAGCGTAAGAACGAAATCCTGTCGCGGGCGGGCAATGTTATCGATCCTCAGATCGATGCCGCCATCCGCGCCAAGTATAACATCCATTTCAAGTGAGGCTCTGATGGTTCCGGCACATATGGAGAAGTTCTACATCGGCGGCGCTTGGGTCACCCCCCATTCCAGCGCGCGGATGGGCGTGGAAAACCCCGCCACCGAAGAGATCGTGGCCCAAGTGGCTTTGGGCGATATGGTTGATATTGATGCGGCCATCGCTTCGGCCAAAGCGGCGTTCCCGTCTTGGACGGTCACCCCCGTGGCCGAGCGCATCGCCTTGGTAAAGCGCATCTTGGATACCTATAACGAGATGTACGAGGAATTCGCCCAAGTCATGAGCACCGAGATGGGTGCCCCCATCGAATGGGCGCGCGGCGCGCAGGCTTGGGCGGGTCAAGTGCATATCGAAAGCACGATCAAAGCGGCTGAAGCTATGGCTTGGGAATATATGCGCGGCACCACGCGCATCGTGCACGAAGGCATCGGCGTTTGCGCGCTGATCACGCCGTGGAACTGGCCGATGAACCAGATCGCCTGCAAAGTGGCACCCGCGCTGATTGCGGGCTGCACCATGGTGCTGAAGCCTTCAGAAATTGCACCCATGTCGGGCGTGCTGTTTGCCCATGTTTGCCATAAGGCGGGCGTGCCTGCGGGCGTGTTCAACTTGGTCAATGGCACGGGGCTCGATGTGGGGGCACGCATGTCGTCGCACCCCGATGTCGATATGGTGTCGTTCACCGGTTCAACCCGCGCTGGCACAGCTGTCGCCGCTGCGGCGGCACCGACCGTCAAGCGCGTGGCGCAAGAATTGGGCGGCAAATCGCCCAACATCATCCTGCCCAGCGCTGATCTGGCCGCTGCGGTGAAGGCGGGGGTTGAGGCGTGTTTTGGCAACACCGGCCAAAGCTGCGATGCGCCGACGCGGATGTTTGTGCCGGCAGCTTTGCATGATGCAGCGTTGGTTCACGCGGCCGAAGCTGCGGCGGCTGTGGTGGTGGGCGACCCTACTGAAACCGAAACCACGATGGGGCCGCTGATTTCCAAGCTGCAATTTGATAAGGTGCAGCGCCTGATACAAGCGGGCATCGACGAAGGGGCCACGCTTGTCTGTGGTGGCATTGGCCGTCCGCAAGGGTTGAACCACGGCTGGTTCGTCAAGCCCACGATCTTTGGCCATGTGAAGAACGAAATGACCATCTCGCGCGAAGAAATCTTCGGGCCGGTTTTGTCAATTTTGCCCTATGACAGCATCGACCACGCGGTTGAAATGGCCAATGACACGCCTTATGGCCTTGCTGCCTATATCGCGGGCTCGGTGGAAGAGGCGCGTCCCATCGCGCGCCGTCTGCGCGCGGGCACGGTGAACCTGAACTATCCCGCTTGGGATACGTTTGCCCCCTTTGGTGGCTACAAACAGTCTGGCAACGGACGCGAATATGCCGATTGGGGCATTCATGATTTTTGCGAAGTGAAAGGCATCGTGGGGTGGGCGGAATGAATTATGGATACATTGGGCTTGGCAATCTGGGCGGACATCTGGCCGCCAGCCTGATCCGCGGCGGGCATCAGGTGACGGTCTACGACCGCAACACCGACCTTGCCGCCCGCCATGCCGCGATGGGGGCCAAGGTTGCGGCCACTCCGGCGGAACTGGCGGCGGGGGTGGATCATATCTTCACCTGCCTGCCATCCCCCGCCGTGTCGGAAGCGGTTCTGGCGCAGATTTTGCCTGCCATGCGCAAGGGGGCGACTTGGGTGGAGAACTCCACACTAGGGCGCGAAGATGTGCTGCGTTTGAGCGAATTGGCCAGTGCAAGTGGTGTGCGGATGCTGGAAGCGCCGGTGACAGGCGGCGTGCACCTTGCCGCACGTGGCGAGATCACCGTGCTGGTCGGCGGCGATCAAGATCTGTTCGACATTCACCGCCCCGCCTTGCAGGCGATTGGCGACAAGATCTTCCACATGGGGCCCTTGGGCTCGGCTGCGGTGATCAAGGTCATCACCAATATGCTGGCCTTCATCCACTTGGTCGCTGACGGCGAGGCGTTGATGCTGGCCAAGCGCGGCGGGCTTGATCTGAAGACGGCGTGGGAGGCGATTACGGCTTCCTCGGGGTCTTCTTTCGTGCATGAAACCGAAGGCCAGTTGATCTTGAACGGCTCTTACGACATCGCTTTCACGATGGATCTGGCGCTGAAGGATCTAGGCTTTGCGATGGGCTTTGGCAAAGAATACGGCGTGCCGTTGGATTTGGCCTCGCTGACCAACCAAACCTTTATGAAGGGCAAGGCAGTTTATGGCGGTCAGGCGCAATCAACGCAGATCGTGAAGCTGTTGGAAGACGCGCTTGGCACTGATCTGCGCGCGGCGGGCTTTCCGGCACGGCTTGAATAAGTTCCTCTTGGCGTGAATACTCTGATTTGGCCGGGGGTGCGATGCTCCCGGCCTTTTCACACGGAACCCAAGTTATGACCCCAGACCGCCGCTTTGCTGATATGCTGCATCACAGGGCGGATCGTTTGGGGCGCGGCGATCCCATAGCGCCCCCCTTGGTGTCGGCCACAACCTATCACCTGCCCGGTTTGGAAAACGCCGCCTATAAATACGGCCGCATGGCGATGCCCACGTGGGAAGAGGTGGAAGAGCAACTGGCCATTCTGGAAGGGGCCAGCGTGGTGGGCTTTCCCTCTGGCATGGCAGCCATTGCGGCGGCTTTGTTCTGCACCGCCCAAGCGGGGGGCGAAGTGATTTTGCCTTCGGACGGGTATTATACGACACGGTTGCTAACCGAGCAGTTCTTGGCCCCTTTGGGCGTAAAGGTGCGCCTGATTGCGACCGCGGATATGGACGGCGCAGATTTTTCGGGCGCCTCCGTCGTGTTTGTGGAAACCCCCTCCAACCCCGGGCTCGATTGCTGCGACCTGTCGCTTGCGGCGCGCAAGGCCCATGCCGTTGGGGCGAAGTTGATTGTCGACAACACCACCATGACCGCCCTGTTGCAGCGCCCGTTGGATCTGGGCGCGGATCTGGTGGTGGCGGCTGATACCAAAGCGCCAGCGGGCCATTCCGATGTGCTTTATGGCCATGTCTCGGGGCGCGATGCCGGTTTGATGGCGCGGGT
>CAMAYO010000115.1 GCA_945862465.1 Pseudorhodobacter antarcticus
GACATCGAGGCCGAATCGAACAGCCGGCGCATTTGCCCATCAGGGCCTTGCACGGGCAATGGCCCAACACCGGCGGCATTGCCCGTGCGGCCCAAGAACAATTGCCCGTTCAGAACCAAGCCGCCGCCGATAAAGGTGCCGAAGTAAAAGTATAGAAAATCCTTCGGCCGCTCGCCGGTGCCAAAAACCAGCTCTGCCCCGCAGGCCGATGTCGCATCGTTTTGCACATAGACAGGCAGGCCCGTCACCAAAGCCAGTTCGGCCTGAATGTCGCGGTCGCGCCAGGAATCCATCTCGGCCTGTGGCGCGCCAAGGGCTTGCACCCAGTTCCAAAGTTGGAAGGGCATCGCCACGCCAAGGCCGCCCACGCGCCCGCGCTGAGCAGGGGTTAAAAGGCCGAGCATCGCGGGCAAACTGTGGGCCACAAATTCCACCACGGCATCTGGCGTGGGGTAACGGTAGACGCGCCGGTGGGTGGAGCGCACTGTGCCCAAGAAATCAATCATCACCAAATCAGCCGAACGACGGCCAATCTTAAGCCCCAGAAAAAACGCCCCATCCGCCGCCAATGACATCGGGATAGACGGCTGGCCAATCTTGCCGCGCAAGGGTTCGCCGCGCAGCAACAGCCCGTCCTGTTCCAAGGCACGCATGATCACAGACACGGTCTGGGCCGACAGGCCCGTCATCCGCGCAATATCGGTTTTCGCCAAGGCGCTGTGCTGGCGCACCAAGGACAGCACCAGCCGCTCGTTATAATCACGCATCCCAGACTGATTCGTGCCGCGTGGCGCTGCGGCCTCGGCATTGGGCTTGTCGCTGACGAGTTCGGCGTGCTGCGGCATCATCTTTGGGTCGGGTCCTTACAAAGGGTCAAGCAGCGCGGCCATCCGCCCCGATCACACCCTTGCGCAGAATCACATTGGCAAACAGAGCGGGTTCGGTGGTGGCGATGATCGTATGGGCGGCGCGGATGCGCGGATAAAGGTCGCCGCCCGCCAAGGGTTTGACATCAAAGCCCGGCGCAAGGCGGGCGCAGGCGGCGTCTAGGTCTTGGTGAAACGCGTTGGATTGGGTGGGGTCGTTGTTCAAAGCAGCCCGCAGGATCGCGTTGGGAACCGCGCGGTCCAAGGGCATAACCTTTAGGATTGCTTCCAAAATCGCCATAACCCCATGCCCATCAGCGCGCACCAGACGGCGGGCGTGTTCTTGCGCGGGATAGTTGGCATCGACCAAGGCAATCTCGTCTCCATGCCCCATCGACCGCAGCGTGAACAACAGGTCAGGGCCCAGTATTGCAGGAATTCCGATCAGCATCTTTGGTCACCACTTAAGCACAAAAGGTCCGTCGAGACGGCAGAGTTGCGCGACACTGAGCAGGAAAGGCGAATCTGTCAATAATAAATCACAGTGATTTATCTATCTTGACGGATGGAAAGGAATCGGCTTTTGTGCCCCGCATCGGGGGAGAGGGTCATGCAATTGCCTGACGCAATCCCTGATGAGAGCGTTTTACTGTCGGGGGAACCATCCCCTTTATCCTTGGGAGGACTACCATGAAGTTCAAAGCTGTTGCCCTGATCGGCGCTGCTGCACTTGCTCTGGTTGCGGGTTCCGCTTCCGCTGGCGATCTGGCTTGCCTGATCACCAAGAACAACACGAACCCCTTCTTCGTGAAAATGAAGGAAGGCGCTGAGGCTGCTGCCACCGCTGCTGGCCTTGATTTCCAAGCCTACGCTGGCGAAAAAGACGGCGACGCTGCTCCGCAGATCACCGCCATCGAAAACTGCATTGCTGCTGGCGCCAAGGGTATCTTGATCACGCCCTCGAACGACTCGGTCGGGCCGGCTTTGAAGGACGCTCGCGCTGCTGGCATCTTGGTTATCGCTTTGGACACGCCCTTGGCTGACACCGAAGCTCAGGACATCACCTTTGCAACCGACAACTTCGAAGCGGGTCTGTTGATCGGCAAGTGGGCTGCGGCGACCATGGGCGAAGGCGCTGCCACCGCCAAGATCGCTATGCTCGACATTAACAAAGACAACATCTCGGTTGACGTTGCACGCGACACCGGGTTCCTGGTTGGCTTTGGCATCGAAGTTCCTGATCTGACAGTCATGGGTTCGGAAACCGACGCACGCGTGATCGGCCACGAAACCTCGGACGCGAACCCCGAAGGCGGTCTGCGCGCGATGGAAACCCTGTTGGCAAAAGACCCCGACATCAACGTGGTCTACACGATCAACGAACCGGCTGCTGAAGGTGCCTTCCAGGCGCTGAAGAACGCTGGCAAAGAAGGCCAAGCGATCATCGTTTCGGTTGACGGCGGCTGCCCCGGTGTGGCTTCGGTCAAGTCGGGCGTCATCGGCGCAACATCGCAGCAATACCCGCTGCTGATGGCGTCCAAAGGCATCGAGGCCATCGTGGCCTTCGCTAAAGACGGCACCAAGCCCACCGTTTCGGAAGGCCTGTCCTTCTTCAACACGGGCGTGAACCTGATCACCGACAAGCCCGCCGAAGGCGTGCCGTCGCTGGACAGCACCAAAGGCACCGAGCTGTGCTGGGGCTAATCCCAAACACGATCTGACTTGATTAAAGGAAGGGCGGCTTTACAGTCGCCCTTCTTCTTAAAGGGCAGGCCAACCTGCCTAACGCTTAACGGGGGATTGCGAGACCATGAGCACCCAAGACACGCCAACAAAGGTGATTTCGGATTACGAAGCCACTTTGGCCAAAGCAGACAGCACCGTCGCCAATTTCGATCGTGACGACAAATCCTTCATCCATATCTTGCGGAATTTTCTGCGGACCTATCCGACGATGATCCCGGCCTTGGTGCTGGTGATCTCGATCGCGGTGTTTTCCATCATTGCACCGCGTTTCTTTGGCATGGGGGCGCTTTCGACCGTTCTCAAACAGGTGACGGTGACAGGCTTTATTGCGCTGGCGCAGACCTTGATCATCCTGACGGCGGGCATCGACCTGTCGGTGGGCGCGATTTTGGTGCTCAGTTCGCTGATCATGGGCAATCTGGCTGTGGTGTCGGGGCTTCCGGCCTTGCTGGCGGTGGGGATTGGCGTGTTTTTTGGCGCTTTGATGGGCGCTTTGAACGGTCTTTTGGTGGCGCGGATCAAACTGCCGCCCTTTATCGTGACCTTGGGCACCCTATCGATCTTTTCGGCGCTGACCCTGTGGTATTCAAAATCTGAATCGATCCGCAACGTCGACATCGAGGCGAAGGCGCCCGAGTTGCTGTGGTTTGGCCAAAGCGCCAACTTTGGCGGCGCCAGCCTTAGCCTTGGGGGGCTGACGCTGTTCATTTTGGCGGCTGTGCTGTGGTATGTGCTGAACCACACGGCTTGGGGGCGGCACGTGCATGCCATCGGCGATGATCCCGATGCGGCGATGCTGTCGGGCATCCGGGTCAATTCGGTGCTGATTTCGGTTTATGTTGTGGCGGGGCTGATCTGCGGCTTTGCGGCATGGATCGCGATTGGTCGCGTCGGATCCGTCTCACCCATTGCGTTTTCGACGGTGAACTTGGCGTCCATCACCGCTGTGGTGATTGGCGGCACCTCTCTTTTTGGGGGGCGCGGGTCGATAATCGGGTCGGTTCTTGGCGCGTTCATCGTGGGGGTGTTCAACACCGGCCTGTCGCTGGCAGGGGTGGACGACTACTGGCAAATGTTTGCGGCGGGCACTTTGGTGATCATCGCCGTTGCCTTGGATCAATGGCTGAGGAGGGCGTCACAATGAGTGCTGTCAAACCCATTCTGCAAGCAAAGGGCTTGCTGAAGCGTTACGGGACGGTCGTGGCGATGAGCGGCGCGGATTTCGAGCTTTATCCGGGCGAGATTTTGGGCGTCATCGGCGACAACGGTGCCGGCAAGTCGACCCTGATCAAGGCCCTGTCGGGTGCCGTGATCCCCGATCATGGCACGATCGAACTGGATGGGCGCGAGGTGAACTTTCGCGGCCCCGAAGATGCGCGCAACTTGGGGATTGAGACGGTTTATCAAAACTTGGCCCTTAGCCCGGCGCTGACCATTGCCGACAACATGTTTCTGGGCCGCGAATGGCGCAAGCCCGGCATTTTGGGATCGGTGTTTCGCCAGATGGACCGCCCCCGCATGGAAAAATTCGCCCGCGACAAGCTCAGCGAATTGGGGCTGACGACGATCCAGAACATCCATCAGGCGGTGGAGTCGCTTTCGGGCGGCCAGCGCCAAGGGGTTGCCGTGGCGCGGGCCGCAGCCTTTGGGTCAAAGGTCGTGATCCTTGATGAACCGACAGCGGCCCTTGGCGTCAAAGAAAGCCGCCGCGTGTTGGAACTGATCCGCGATGTGCGCAATCGGGGCATTCCGATCATCCTGATCAGCCACAACATGCCCCATGTGTTCGAGGTGTGCGACCGCGTGCACATTCACCGCTTGGGCCGCCGCTTGTGCGTGATTGATCCCAAAGAGCACTCGATGTCGGATGCCGTGGCCTATATGACCGGCGCAAAACTGCCCGAAGGCGTGACAGAGGCGGCATGACCCCCGCCCAACTGGCCGACACCATCCGTCGCAAAGCGGCATCGCAGCAGGGGCGGTTTATCGCTGCCCTTGCTGGCCCGCCCGGCGCGGGCAAATCAACCTTGGCAGAGGCGGTCGTGGCCGAACTTGGCCCCTTTGCCCGTGTCGTGCCGATGGACGGTTTTCATTACGACGACGCCATCCTGATTGCGCGCGGCCAACAGGCCCGCAAAGGCGCACCGGACACCTTTGATGTCGCAGGCTACCGCCACCTTCTCACCCGCCTGCAGGTTGAGGACGAAGTGGCCATCCCCGTTTTCGACCGTTCGTTAGAACTGTCGCGCGGATCGGCTGATCTTGTCACCGCTGACCACCGCATTCTGGTGACAGAGGGCAATTATCTGCTGCTCAACGAAGCCCCGTGGACAGACCTTGCCGCTTTCTTTGATCTAACCGTCGTGATCGACGTGCCGGAAGCCGAACTGGTCCGCCGTCTGCTGGATCGTTGGAATTTTTACGGCAAAACCCCCGCCCAAGCCCGCGCTTGGATCGACGGCAACGATATGCCCAACATCCGCCGTGTCACCCAAGGCTCGCGTCAGGCCGATATTACCATTAGCTGGGCCTGATCACGGCGTCATGGCGCGGCGCGCTTTGGCCCGTTCTATCCCCAAGTGCCGCTCGCGCAGAATAATCAAAATGCCTGCAAAGATGATTAGCGCAGCACCTGACAGCATGGTCAGGGTCGGCACCTCGCCAAAGATAAACAGGCCAATCCCCAGCGAAAAGATCATCGAGGCATAGTCGAACGGCGCTACCAGCGAAGCATCGGCCTCGCGGTAGCTGGTGGTCAAGAAGATCTGACCGATCCCGCCCAAGATACCGCAACTGACCAGCAAGGCCGCCTGTGGGCCCGTGGGCCAGACCCAACCGAAGGGGATGGTGACCAGCGACAAAAGGGTCGAGGTGACAGACAGGTAAAAGACGATCGACGAGGTGGTTTCCGTCAACACCAATTTGCGCACAAACACCAGCGCCAATGCCGTAAACATCGCCCCGCCCAGCACAAGCATCGCGCCAAAGGATTCGCGCGTGCCCGCACTTGCGCCCACCGACAGGCGCGGGCTTAGAACGATCATCACGCCCAGCAGGCCCAAGGCGACAGCGGCCAAGCGAAACAGTCGTACCTCTTCGCCCAAGAACATCGCCGCCAAGATCACGACCATCAGAGGTGAGGCGTAGCCAATTGCCGTCACCTCGGGCAGGGGCAGATAGGTTAAGCCAGCAAACCCCAAGCCCATCGCAATCGTTCCCATCAACCCGCGCCACACATGGCCCATCGGGTTTTTGGTGGCAAAGCCCGTGGCCAATTGGCCTTGCATCGCAAGCCATACCACGATCACCGGAATGGCAAAGGCCGACCGGAAGAACACCGCCTCGCCTGCTGGTACATTGGCGGCTTTGATCAGCGATTGCATGACGATAAAGACCATCACCGAGATCAGTTTCATCACGATCCCGAACAACGGGCGGGAAAGGGGGGTGGTCAGCGGATGGGTCATGCCCTACCTCATCATCCAAGTGCGCGCACTGCAAGGGCGCAAAGCGCTGGACGCCGCTGCCCATCTGCGCTTTCCTGCCATGAAGGAGATTTCCATGCCCCAGTCCTCTTTATCCGCGGCCCCTCTTTCCGCCCGCATCGCCCAAGGGCGCGGCCTGGAGCCTGCTGATCTGGTGCTGAAAGGCGCGCAGGTGTTGGATTTGATCACGGGCGAACTGGTACCCAGTGATGTCGCCATTTGTGACGATACGATCGTCGGGGTCTATGGCAGCTATCAGGGCCGGGTCGAGGTTGATTACAGCGGCAAAATCCTTGTCCCCGGCTTTATCGACACGCATTTGCACATCGAAAGCTCTCTCGTCACGCCGTTTGAATTTGACCGCTGTGTCACCCCGCACGGGGTGACCACCGCCATTTGCGATCCACATGAAATTGCCAATGTCTGCGGGCTTGCGGGCATTCACTACTTCCTTGATGCAGCGCCCTGCTTGCTGATGGACCTGCGGGTGAACCTGTCCTCCTGCGTGCCGTCTACCCATATGGAAACCACCGGCGCGCGGCTGGATGCGGGCGATATTGCGCCCCTGATGAACCACCCCCGCGTGATCGGTCTGGCCGAGTTCATGAACTACCCCGGCGTTCTGGCCCGTGACCCCGACTGTTTGGCCAAGCTAGAGGCTTTCGCCGGTCGCCACATCGACGGCCACGCGCCGCTGTTGTTGGGCAATGATCTGAACGGCTATATCTCGGCAGGGATCAGAACGGAGCATGAGGCGACATCCTATGCCGAAGGTTTGGAAAAGCTGCGCAAGGGGATGCGGGTTCTGATCCGCGAAGGGTCGGTGTCTAAAGATTTGGCGGCGATGGTGGGGCTTTTGACCGAACGCCAAGCGCCCTATCTGTGCTTTTGCACCGATGATCGCAACCCGCTCGACATTGGCGAACAGGGCCATCTGGATTACATCATCCGCACCGCCATAGCC
>CAMAYO010000116.1 GCA_945862465.1 Pseudorhodobacter antarcticus
GTGATCCGCCCTTGGGCCAGCTTTGATCTGGCAGAGCACGGCGTGGAAAAGGTGATTGCCCGCAGGGCTGCGATGGAACTGCGGCGGGGGATGACGGCCAACTTGGGCTTTGGCATATCCGCCCTTGTGCCGCGCATTCTGCTAGAGGCGGGCGAACCGCAGGCGGTGACTTGGGCGATTGAACAAGGTGCTGTGGGGGGTATGCCGCTGACCGGCTTTGCCTTTGGCTGTGCCAGCAATGCCGATGGCTACATGCCCTCGCCCAACCAGTTCACCTATTTTCAGGGTGGCGGGTTTGACATGACGTTTTTGTCGTTCCTAGAGGTGGATGTGGACGGCAACGTCAACGTCTCAAAACTCGGTAAAAAGCCTTATTTGACGGCAGGATGCGGTGGGTTTGTTGACATCACGGCCCATGCCAAGAAGATCGTCTTTTCGGGATGGTTTGAAGCGGGGGCTGAGATTGCGCTAGATGCCACAGGCCTGCGCATGACCAAACCGGGCAAGTTCACCAAGATGGTCGACAAGGTGGAACACGTCACCTTTTCCGGCGCAAGGGCGCGCGCGCAGGGGCAAGAGGTGCTGTATGTGACTGAACGCTGCGTGATCCGGCTGATGGAAGACGGCTTGGTGGCAACCGAAGTGATGCCCGGCATCGACCCCGCGCGCGATATTATCGCCGCCTCACACGGCCGGGTGCGGGTGGCGGAAAATGCTAAGGTGCTGCCGTTAAGCCTGCTGTCACCATCCGCGATGGAGTTGACCTTATGAGCAGCGTTCACCTGCTGATTGACGGCGCGGTTGCCGAACTGCGGCTGGACAACCCCGCCAAACTGAACGCTTTGACGCCCGCGATGCTGGACCAGATCATGGCCCATTGCGATACGGTGGAAAGCAGTGGCGATGTGGTGGCGGTGCTGGTCACGGCCACTGGCCCAAAGGCCTTTTGCACCGGCGCAGACATCACCGCTTGGGCCGACCTATCGCCCGCCGATTTTGCCCGCCATTGGGTGCGCGCGGGGCACCGTGTGTTTGACCGATTGGCGCGGCTTTGCAAACCCACCATCGCCGTGTTGGAAGGGCCAGCCTATGGCGGCGGGCTGGAACTCGCAGCGGCCTGCGACATTCGGGTGATGGGGCGCGGGGCGAAAATCGCCCTACCGGAAACCAGCGTGGGTATCGTGCCGGGTTGGTCAGGATCGCAACGCTTGGCGCGGCTGCTGCCGGAAGCGGTATTGAAGGAAATGGCGCTGTTCGGGCGTGTTTTGACGGCCGATCGTTGCGCCACTTTGGGCTTTGCCGCCGAGGTATCAGACGACCCCTGCGCCACCGCCCTAGACATCGCCGACCGCCTGCGCGCCACATCCCCGCGCGCAACCGAAGTGGCGAAGTACATGATCCACGCCGCCGTGGGTGAGGACCGCAGTGCGATGATCGAGGCGCTTGGCTCTGGCATGACAGCGGCGAGTGCGGACAAGGCCGAAGGGGTGGCGGCGTTTCGGGCCAAGCGCAAACCTGTGTTTAGCGGGCAATAAGGCCAGCGTTGCACGCGGGGGTTTCACACCCCCGCACCCCCGTGGGATATTTGGGCACGAATGAAAGTTGGAAGCGGTATGACACAGCCAGAGATCATCATCATCGGCTCCGGCATGGGCGGGGCGAGTTTGGCGGCGGCCTTGGCCCCTTCGGGCAAACAGATTTTGATCTTGGAAAAGGGCGATTGGCTGAAGGATTCGCCCCAAGCGCGGGACGGGGCGGCGATTTTTGGCGGGTATTTCCGGTCAGACGAAACCTGGTTGGATCAGGCGGGCAAACCCTTTCACCCCGGCAATTACTACTACCCCGGCGGCAACACCAAGTTCTATGGCGCGGTTTTGCTGCGCTACCGCGCCGAGGATTTCGCGCCCTTGCAGCATGTTGAGGGCAAAACACCCGGATGGCCGCTGGACTATGCCCAGATGGAGCCTTGGTATACCATGGCCGAGGTGCTGTATCAGGCCCATGGTGCTTTGGGGTATGACCCAACCGAACCGCCGCATTCCACCCCCTATCCCTATCCGCCCGTGCCAGATGAACCTGTGGTCTCAGACCTTGCCGCGCGCCTAAGGGCGCAAGGGCTGAAAGTAGGCCCAGTGCCGCTGGGTGTGGATATCGACAAATGGCTGGAAGGCGGGCCGCAGACTTTTGACGGCTTTCCCAACACGCGCGGCGGTAAGATGGATGCCGAAACCTGCGGACTGGCCGAGGCGCTAAAGCACCCCAACGTCACCTTGCTGCGCAATGCAGAAGTGACACGACTGCACGCGCAAGGGCGCAAGATTACGGCGGTGGAATATGTGTCAAACGGCCAGCCGCAGCGCATTTCAGCACCCGTGATTTGCCTATGCATGGGGGCGGTGAAATCGGCGGCGATGCTGCTCACCTCGGCCAATGATGATCACCCTACGGGCTTGGCGAACAGTTCTGACCAAGTGGGGCGGAACTTTATGAACCACAACATATCCGCCGTTTTGGCCTTTAGCCCCTTTCGCCGCAACACCAGCGTTTATGAAAAGACCATCCAGTTCAACGATTGGTACTTGGAAGGCGGGCCTGACAACCGCCCGCTTGGCAATGTGCAAATGTTAGGCAGGGTGACGGGGCCAATTCTGGCGGCGGAAACGGGGTGGCCGTTGTGGCTGGCATCCTACGTGGCCGATCATTCCATGCATTTGATGACCATGTCCGAAGACCTGCCCAACCCTGACAGCCGCGTTCTGGTGCAAAACGGCAAGATCGTGCTGCACTGGCAACGCAGCAATTTCGGCGCGCATCAGTATTTGACCGCCAAGCTGAAAACTTTTTTGCGCAAGGCGGGGTGGCCTGTGGTGGTGTCAAAGACGTTTGAGAAAAAGACGCCCAGCCATCAATGTGGCACGGCGCTCATGGGAACTGATCCCAAAGCCTCGGTCGTGGATGTGAACCTGAAAGCGCATGATCTGGACAATCTCTATGTGGTGGATGCCTCAGTGCTGCCAACATCCGCCGCCGTGAACCCTAGCCTGACCATCGCCGCTTTGGCGCTGCGGGCGGGGGACCATATTTTGCAGGTGCTGGCATGAAAACCGCGCTGATCACGGGCGGGCAGCAGGGCATTGGCCTTGGCATCGCCCAAGCGCTGTCGGCGGCGGGCTTTGGCGTGGTGATGGCGGCGGAAGTGGAGGAGAGTGCGCCTGCGGTGCAAGCGGCCCTGCACGCCCTGCCCAAGGCGCGGTATCTGCGGCATGATCTGTTGGGCGGCGACCCGGCGGCCCTGCTGGATGCGGTGGGGGATGTGACCTGTTTTGTCTCGAACGCAGGGGTTCCGGCCCGTCAGCGCGGCGATATGCTGGCGCTTACGGCAGAGAGTTTCGATCATGTGATGGGCATCAACCTGCGCGGCGCTTTCTTTCTGGCGCAAGAGGTGGCGCGGCGGATGTTGGCCTCCCCCTCGGCCCACTATCGGTCGATGCTGTTTATCACCTCGGTCAGCGCGCAGATGATCTCGGTCGAGCGGGCCGAATATTGCCTGTCGAAATCCGCCGCAGCCACCATGGCGCAGCTTTTTGCGGTGCGGATGGCCCCGCACGGTGTGGGGGTGTTCGATCTGCGGCCGGGCATTATCGACACGGCGATGACGGCTGCGGTGCATGACAAGTATTCCGCCCGCATCGCCGAGGGCTTGGTTCCCGCCCAGCGCTGGGGCCTTCCCTCTGACATAGGCTCTGTCGCCGTGCCCTTGGCCTTGGGGCAGATGGCTTTTGCCAATGGCGCAGTTCTGCCGGTGGACGGCGGGCTTTCAATCAGCAGGTTGTGACATGGATTATGACGTTATCATCATTGGCGGCGGATCGGCCGGATCGGTTCTGGCCTCTCGCCTGACCGAAGACCCCAACCGCCGCGTGCTGCTGCTAGAGGCGGGGGGGCGTGACCGGCATCCGTTCTACCACCTGCCCGCAGGATTTGCGAAGATGACCAAGGGCATCGGGTCTTGGGGCTGGCATACCGTGCCACAGCGCCACATGAAGGATATGGTGATCCGCTACACCCAAGCCAAGGTGATTGGCGGCGGATCATCCATCAACGCGCAGATCTACACGCGCGGCAATGCGCTGGATTATGACGAATGGCGGCAAGCGGGCTGCACCGGCTGGGGCTATGACGACATCCTACCCTATTTCCGCAAGGCCGAGGATAACGACACCCACAACAACCGCTACCACGGACAAGGGGGGCCCTTGGGCGTTAGCCAACCCCGCGCGCCTTTGCCGATTTGCGATGCTTACTTTGCCGCCGCAGGCCAACTGGGCATTCCGCGCAACATGGATATGACGGGCGAGGTGCAAGATGGCGTGGGCTTTTACCAACTGACGCAAAAGAACTACCGCAGGTCTTCCACCGCCGTGGCCTATCTGCGCCCCGCCGAACGCCGCCCTAACCTGACAGTGCAAACAGGTGCGCAAGTGCTGCGCATTGTGGTCGACCAAGGCCGCGCCACGGGGGTGGAGCTGGCAGGCCAAGGCGTGCTGCGGGCTGGCGAGGTGATCTTGTCAGCGGGGGCCATCGGGTCGCCGCGCTTGTTGCAACTGTCGGGCATTGGCCCTGCCGATCACCTGCGCAGCCTTGGCATTCCGGTGGTGTTTGACCAGCCCAATGTGGGGGCAAACCTGCAAGACCATGTTGACCTGTTCGTCATCGCCGAATGCAGCGGCCCGCACACCTACGACCGTTTTGCCAAGCCGCACCTGTCGGCATGGGCGGCGCTGCAATATCTGCTGACGCGCAAGGGGCCTGTGGCCTCTAGCCTGTTTGAAACGGGTGGGTTTTGGTATGCCGACCCCAACGCACGATCGCCCGATATTCAACTGCATCTGGGCTTAGGGTCGGGGATTGAGGCGGGCGTTGCCGCCATGCCCCAAGGCGGGGTCACGCTGAACTCGGCCTACCTGCGCCCCCGTTCGCGCGGCACGGTCCGGCTGGCGAGTGCTGATCCGCTGGCCGCCCCGCTGATTGACCCGAACTATTGGGCCGACCCGCATGATCGCGAAATGTCGATCAGGGGCCTGAAACTGGCGCGTGACATCATGCGCCAAGACGCGCTGAAACCCTATGTGCTGGCCGAACGCCTTCCCGGCCCCGACGTGCAAACCGATGCCGATTATTTCAACTACGCCTGCGCTCATGCCAAGACCGACCATCACCCCGCCGGCACCTGCCGCATGGGGGCAGACCCGCACGCCGTGGTTGACCCGCAGTTGCGCTTTAACGGCATCGCGGGCCTGCGCGTGGTGGATGCGTCGATCATGCCCAGCGTGGTATCTTCAAACACCAACGCCGCCACGATCATGATCGCGGAGAAGGCGGCGGATATGATCAGGAAGGGTGCCTAAGCCATGCTGACCCTGCCCACCTATGACGGCACGCTTGCCCCCTACGCCCTGCAAGGCACGCCCCTTATCCCCCGCGCGCCGCGTGTGGCACTGACCCGCACCGCCTTTGCCGCCGCCCATGTCATCTCTGACCCCTTGGCCGAGCGCAGCCCGTGGGACACGCGCCCTGCTGTCGACTGGGACGCAACCTTGGCCTTTCGGGTAGGCCTATGGGATCAAGGGCTGGGGCTGGCCGAGGCGATGGATACCGCCCAGCGCGGCATGGGGGTTGATTGGGCCACCGCGCGGGAGCTTATCACCCGCACCATGCGCGCCGCCAAAGCGCACCCCTTGGCCCCGCGCGTGGCCTGTGGCGCGGGAACCGACCATGTGGCGCTGGCAGACCTGCGCGATGCAGCGGCCATCAGGTCGGCCTATGAAGCCCAAGCCGAGGTGATAGAGGCCGCAGGGGGCCAGTTGATCCTAATGGCCAGCCGCGCCTTTACCGCCATAGGGGCTGATCAGGCGACCTATCACAAAGTCTATCGCCTCCTGATCGACGGCGCGCGTGACCCTGTGGTGCTGCACTGGCTGGGCGATATGTTTGACCCTGCCCTAGCGGGCTATTGGGGCAGCCATGATGTTGCCACGGCATCCGATTTCGTGCTGCGTCTGATTGCCGAAAACCCCGCCAAGGTCGACGGCATCAAAATCTCGCTGCTCGATCAGGCGCATGAAGAAGCCTTCCGCGCCCGCCTGCCCGCCGGTGTGCGGCTTTATACCGGCGATGATTTCAACTATGCCGACCTGATCGCGGGCGACGGCGCGCACTATTCCCACGCCCTGTTGGGCATATTCGCCGCCATCGCCCCCGCCGCCTCGCAAGCGCTGGAGGCTTTGGCCTTGGGCGATTTGCCCACCTACCACCGCCTTCTGGCCCCTACCGTGCCGCTAAGCCGTGAGATTTTCAAAGCCCCCACGCGGTTTTACAAAGCGGGCATCGCGTTTTTGTCATGGCTGAACGGCACGCAGCGCCATTTCATCATGCCCGCCGGCCTGCAATCGAGCCGTGAGATCACGCATTACGCCCAAGTGTTCCGCTTAGCCGACCAAGCGGGCCTGCTGACCAAGCCCGATCTGGCGCAGCACCGCATGGCCACCCTTCTGGCGCTGCACGGCATGGCATGAGCAGACGGCCCACCATCATTGATGTCGCGCGCGCGGCGGGGGTTTCAAAATCCACCGTCAGTTTGGTGTTTCAAAAAAGCCCAGCCGTAAAGGCAGAAACACGCGCAGCGGTGCAGCGGGTGATGGCGGATCTGGGCTATGTCTATAACCGAAACGCGGCCAATCTGCGGTCTAACCGCGTGGGGCTGATCGGCGTGGTGATCAACGATCTGCGCAACCCATTCTTCGCCGAATTCGCCACCTCGTTGCAAATGGCGCTGTCGCAGCGCGGCTATGCCACGGTGATCGCCAACACCGACGA
>CAMAYO010000117.1 GCA_945862465.1 Pseudorhodobacter antarcticus
TCGCCCGAAGTGCTTTTGATGGATGAGCCTTGCTCGGCACTTGATCCAATTGCCACGGCACAGGTCGAAGAGTTGATCGACGAGTTGCGCAGCCAGTTTTCGGTGGTGATCGTCACCCACTCGATGCAGCAAGCCGCCCGCGTGTCGCAGCGCACCGCGTTTTTCCACCTAGGCTATTTGGTCGAGTACGGCGAAACCGGCGCGATTTTCACCAATCCCAAGGATCCGCGCACCGAATCCTACATCACTGGCCGGATCGGTTGAGGAGAGACAAATGAACACAGATCGTCACATAGCCGCGGCGTTTGACCGCGATTTGGAAGGCGTTCAGGCGCTGGTTTTGAAAATGGCAGGTTTGGTTGAAGCGGCGCTTGCCGATGCGGCCGCCGCCCTTGAAACCCGCGACGAAGCCATGGCCGAGCGCGTGCGCGAAGGCGATACAGCGATTGATCTGTTGGAAGAACAGGTCAATACAGAATGCGTGCGTCTTATCGCCATCCGTGCGCCGGCCGCCAGTGATTTGCGCACCGTTATGACTGTGATGAAAATCGCCAGTTCATTAGAGCGTTGCGGCGATTACGCCAAGAATTTGGCGAAACGCTCCATCGTTTTGGCCCAGATGCACACGATTGAGGGGGCTGCTGGATCGATCCGCCGCATGGCGCGCCAAGTCAGCCTGCTGCTGAAAGATGCGCTGGATGCCTTTATCAGCCGTGACGTTGATTTGGCCCATGCCGTGCGCCAGCAAGACCGCGATATCGACCAGATGTATTCAGCGCTGTTTCGCGAATTCCTGACCCATATGATGGAAGACCCGCGCAACATCACCGCCTGTATGCACCTGCATTTCATCGCCAAAAACATTGAACGCGTGGGTGATCATGCCACCACGATTGCCGAACAGGTGATCTACCTTGCCACGGGCGATCTGCCGCGTGATCCGCGCCCCAAATCGGAATCCGTCACGATGGGGAAGGTCTAATGGCACAGCCAACCGTCCTTTTGGTAGAAGATGAGCCTGCACAGCGCGAAGTCTTGGCCTATAATCTAGAGGCGGAAGGTTTTGTCGTGCAGCGCGCCACCAATGGCGAAGAGGCCTTGATGCTGGTGGCTGAAAACCCGCCCGATCTGATCTTGCTGGATTGGATGATGCCCCATGTTTCGGGCTTAGAGGTGTGCCGCCGCTTAAAGATGCGGTCTGAAACGCGGGCAATCCCGATCATCATGCTGTCGGCGCGGTCTGAAGAGGTTGATAAGGTGCGCGGGCTGGAAACGGGCGCGGATGATTATGTGATCAAGCCCTATTCCATCATCGAATTGATGGCCCGTTTGCGCGCGCAACTGCGCCGCGTGCGGCCCTCGACCCTTGGCATGGTGCTGGAATGGGAAACGATCAGCCTGGATGCCGAAACCCACCGCGTGATCCGCGATGGCCAAACGTTGAAGCTGGGCCCGACCGAGTTTCGCCTGTTGGCCACGTTCTTGGAAAAGCCCGGCCGCGTTTTTTCACGCGAACAATTGCTTGACCGCGTTTGGGGCCGTGACATCTATGTCGACAGCCGCACGGTCGATGTGCACGTGGGCCGCCTGCGCAAAGCGCTGTGTGCTTTTGGCGCTGACGATCCTTTGCGCACGGTGCGCGGCGCTGGCTATGCGCTGGGGTGAATTAGGCTGTCAGCGGCGAAATCTGGCGCAGTTTGTTCAGCCGCGCCAAAGCCTGTCCTGAATCGATCGAGACGCGGGCCATAGCGACGCCCTCTGATAGGCTTTCAGCCTGTCCCGCCACCAGCAAAGCTGCTGCCGCATTCAGCAGCACAGCGTCGCGGTAGGCGCCCGTTTCGCCGTTCAGCAGCGCGCGAAAGGCCACGGCGTTGTGCGCTGGCGTGCCGCCCAAGATCGCCTCGAATGGATGCACCGGCAGGCCCGCGTCTTCGGGATGCACAGTGAATTCGCGGATTGCGCCGGCCTCAAGCGCTACAACCGCGCTGGGGCCAGCAATGGTGATCTCGTCTGTGCCATCGCTGCCATGGACAAGCCAAGCCGCATCTGACCCCAAGGCGCGCAAGGTTTCCGCCATGGGGCGCAGCAAGCGGGGGGCAAAGGCGCCGGTCAATTGCCGCTTTACGCCTGCGGGGTTGGTTAGCGGGCCTAGGATGTTAAAGATCGTGCGCGTGCCCAGTTCGGCCCTCACCGGCCCCACATGGCGCATTGCGGGGTGATGCATGGGGGCCATCATAAAGCCTATGCCAGCTTCGGCCAAGCACTGCTCCACCACTTGCGGGCCGACCATCACGTTCAGCCCCATCTCGGTCAGCGCATCAGCAGCGCCTGATTTCGATGACAGGTTGCGGTTGCCATGCTTGGCCACAGTCACGCCCGCACCCGCCACCACAAAGGCCGTGGCGGTCGAGATGTTCAGCGTGCCCTTGCCATCGCCGCCCGTGCCCACAATGTCCATTGCCCCTTTGGGCGCGCGCACCATATGGCATTTGGCACGCATCACGCTGGCGGCTGCGGCAAATTCATCCACCGTTTCACCGCGCGTGCGCAGGGCCATCAGCAATCCGCCCATCTGGGCTGGTGTGGCATCGCCCTCAAACAGGGCGGTAAAGGCCAACTCCGCCTCGGCCCTCGTCAGCGGGCGTTCACAGGCGAGGCCGATCAGAGGTTTGAGTGTTTCGCTCATGCCGCCACCTTGGTCTTGTTGCGGGTCAGAAAGTTTTGCAACAACCGGTGGCCATGTTCGGATGCAATGCTTTCGGGGTGAAACTGCACACCTTCGATGGGCTTGGTCTTATGGCGCAGGCCCATGATCGTGCCATCTTCCAGCCAAGCGGTCACTTCTAGACAATCGGGCAGGGTGGCGCGGTCCACCACCAGCGAATGATAGCGCGTCGCCAAGAAGGGGGATGGCAACCCGCCAAACATCCCCTGATTTGCGTGCAACATCTTGCCCATCTTGCCATGCACAATCTCATGACAGCGCACCACTTTGCCGCCAAAGGCTTGACCGATGGTCTGATGGCCCAAGCAAACGCCTAAAAGCGGGGTGTTTGTTTCAGCGGCGGCCAGCGTAAGGGGCAAGCAAATTCCCGCCTGATCCGGATCACATGGCCCGGGGGACAGCACAATCGCTTCCGGTTTCAAAGCCATGGCCGCTTGCACATCCATCGCATCATTGCGCACCACGCGCACATCCGACCCCAACTCGCCCAGGTAATGGACAAGGTTGTAGGTGAAGCTGTCGTAGTTATCGATCAAAAGCAGCATCGTGGTCACAACCGTTTGTTTTGGGGACAGTTCAAGGCTTGACGCCAAGCGCCTTGGTAAACTTATTGCCCAATGGCCAAGCGGTGTAAACCACGGGGATGCTCTACAGCGCCACAATCCAGCGCAAGTGTTCCAATGCGCCGTTCGTCAGGGCAGGGTGGGGCGCTATTGTTTTGGATTTTAAGCATTTCCAAGCGCCTTTTGGGGTGCCCCTAACACCTTTTTAACGAAATGCGCCCAGAACAAAGGGTGCGTGTGATGGCTGTCCTGTGGGGGTTGTCAGCCGTCGCTTGGAATTTTCAAGGTTTTCTCCCGCTGCCTGCATCGAAGATGCCGCGACGCAAGGGACACTGCATCCGTTCATTCAAGCTTTGCATGAACCAGGCTGCGCGTGGCGGCGGCAGATGGCGGTTTTGGGGCTGGGTGTTGTTATGGCAGATTTTGCGCATCGGTGGATCAGGGTTGTTCTTTTGGCGCTGCTTGGCTTAACTGCCATGGACCAGCGTGTGCAGGCGTTCACGGCGGCAAATGATACCTTTTCCCAAGCCCCTTTAGGGACATGCTTCGTTCAAAGGCTTGTGAGTACAAGTTCTGGTTATGCGTCGGCCACTCTCGCATCTGGCGGAATGACCATCGGTGAACCGGGTGGATCTTATTGGAATATATCAGCCGTAAATGGCGGGAATGTCATCACCAAACAGATGATCGCGACCTGTCTGGGAACGCCGCTTTCCAATGTTGCGGGTCTGCGGCAGAATGGGGCGGACGGCACCTATGCGACGGACCCCTATCTGGGGTTTGCGTTTCGCTTGACCACTGCGGCAAACGGTATGCCTGCGGGGTGGACCGAGTTTAAAGTTGGAACAGGCTCTCAGATCCCCACCGACATAACGCCGCCCACGCTTTCGGCTGTGGTTGCCACCACAGCCCTTCGGATCGGCACAACCTCCTTGGTGACCTTTACCTTTTCCGAACCGGTGACGGGGTTCAGCAATAGCAATCTGACCGTTCCCAATGGAACGCTGTCTACAGTTACCAGCGCCGATAGCGGTAAAACTTGGACCGCTACGTTAACTCCCACAGGCTCTGTCACGGCGGCTACGAATGGGATCGCCGTCGCTTTGAATGGTGTCAGTGATAGCTCTGAAAATGCGGCGACGGGTTCAGTGAAGAGCAACAATTATGCCATAGATACGGTGGCGCCTACTGTCACGTCGGTAACCTCTGCTGCGACCAATAAGTCTTATAAAGCGTCTGCCAACATCACCGTTCAGGTCAAATTCAGCGAAGTTGTGACGGTGACGGGCACGCCGAAATTGACGTTAAAGACAGCAGGGTCAGCAAATCAGGTGGCGACTTATGCCTCGGGGACGAACAGCACAACGCTGAACTTTTCCTACACGGTTGTGGCGGGCGATACCTCGGCCGACTTGGATTATGCCAACACCACGGCACTGGCCCTGGGCACCGGTGTTACCATAAAGGACAGCTCAGGCAACGCAGCCACCTTAACGCTTGCGACGCCGGGGGCTGCAGGGTCGCTTGGGGCGAACAAGGCCATCGTGATCGACACGACGGCCCCGACGGTCAGTTCTGTAACCTCGACAAAGTCTAATGGCACCTACAGAAACGGAACCGTCGCGGTTCAGGTTGTCTTTAGCGAGAATGTGATAGTCACCGGCACGCCGCAATTGACGTTAAATACAGGGGTCACAAATCAGGTAGCCACTTATGCTTCCGGGACGGGCAGTGCGACACTGACCTTCAACTATACGGTGCAAGCGGGAGATACCTCTGCCGATCTTGATTATGTCAGCACAACGTCATTGGTCGGAACTATCACGGATTCTGCCACCAATGCCGCCACACTGACACTTCCTGCGCCGGGTGCTGCGGGGTCGCTTGGGGCTAACAAGGCCATTGTGATTGATACGACTGCGCCTGTGGTGACGTCGGTTACCTCTTCGACGGCTGATGGGTCCTATACGGTGGGGTCGGTCATCAACCTGCAGGTGAGTTTTAGCGAGGGTGTGATTGTCATAGGCACGCCGCAATTGACGTTAAATTTGGGGGCCACAAATCGGGCGATGAATTACAAATCGGGGACGGGGAGTGGGACACTGACCTTCAGCTATACGGTGCAAGCGGGCGATACCTCGGCCGATCTAGATTATGTCAGCGCGACGTCATTGGCCGGAACGATCACGGACCTTGCCACCAATGCTGCGACGCTGACACTTCCCACGCCGGGGGCTGCGGGGTCGCTTGGGGCGAACAAGGCCATTGTGATTGATACGACCGCGCCCACGGTTACTTCAGTAACGTCTTCGAGCGCAAATGGACCCTATGGCCTTGGGTCAAGTGTAGCCTTGCAGGTGACGTTCAGCGAGGCTGTGACAGTCACCGGCACCCCGCAACTGACGTTAGAAACGGGAACAGTAGATCAGGTTGTCAATTTTGCAGCAGGTTCAGGTAGCCCTACGCTCAGTTTCATCTATACGGTGCAATCTGGCGATATCGCAGCCGATCTTGATTACACAACCACCGAAGCCTTGGCCCCGAACGCTGGCACACTGGTTGATAATGCAGGCAACCCTGCAACGCTGACGCTTCCAGCCCCAGGAACTACCGGGTCGCTTGGGGGCAATAAATCCATAGGAATTGATGCCTTCCCCCCCACCGTAACCGGTGTTTCAGGTCCAGCGGGTGGCATCTATCGCCTTGGGCAAAATTTGGACTTTTTGGTGAACGTGTCAGAACCCGTCACAATAACGGGCAGTCCGTCTTTGTCCGTCACGGTCGGGGCGGCGGCACGCTCGGCGATATTTGTTTCAGCTTCGCAAAGCACGGCGCTTTTGTTCCGCTATACTGTGGCATCCGGCGACCTTGATCTGGATGGCATCAGCATTTCGAATTTGGTCCTCGACGGCGCAACCTTAAAGGATTCTGTCGGGAATGACCTTGCGCTGGCGCTTGTTGCGACTGATCCCACACCAGGTGTGGTGGTGGATGCCTTGCCACCAGTTCTGAGCGGCTTAAGCCCAAATGCGGGCAGCATCGCGGGTGGAACCACCGTCGCCATCACGGGAAGTGGGTTTTCCGCGGCAAGTGCAGTGCAGTTTGGGGCGGTGCCCGCTGCCTCATTTGTGATCAATTCTGCCTCATTGATCACCGCCACCGTGCCCTTGGGCACGCTCGGCACAGTCGACGTCAGCGTCACAACCCCCAATGGCAGCAGCGCAATGGGCGTTGGAAGCCAATTCACCTATTTCACCATCGCCGACGCCCCCACGATGGGCACGGCGACGGCGGGGGATGGGCAGGCGAGCGTCACCTTTACTGCGCCATCTGGCGATGGGGGGGCAGAGATCACGCTTTACAGCGTCACCTCAAGCCCAGAGGGGCTGACGGGCACAGGCACCGCATCGCCGCTGGTGGTCGGTGGCCTTAGCAACGGAACGGCCTATACATTCACCGTCACGGCGACAAACGCCGCCGGCACGGGGCCAG
>CAMAYO010000118.1 GCA_945862465.1 Pseudorhodobacter antarcticus
AATGGGAATGACTTGCGTCAGCAGGAAGATCACAAAATAGGCCGCGACAAACTCTGGCAAAGAGATCATGGCGAGGGTGACGCCCGAAATCGCCTTATCCGGCCAGCGCCCGTTGTAGCGCGCGGCGATCAGGCCCAGCGCAATGGCCAAGGGCACAGCGATGCCACCAGCGCAGGCCGCCAAAAACAGCGTGTTGCCCAGGCGTTGCCCAATGGCGTGGGCGATGTCTTGTTGATTGGTCAATGCCTTGCCCAAATCGCCCTGCAAGGCGTGGCCAAGCCAGTTGAAATAGCGTGCCGCAGCGCTTTGGTTCAGGCCCAAGGATTCGCGCAGGTTGGCCAAAGATTCAGCCGTGGCCGATTGCCCAAGGATCGCTTGCGCCGTATCGCCCGGCAGCATCTCGACCCCAAGGAAGATCACGACTGACACGGCCAGAAGCAGGATGAGGCCCAGCGCAATGCGCTGGGCCACGAGTTTGATCAAAGGATGCACAGTATCCTCAGGCGTTCAGCCAGCACATGGACATGGCCTTGCCGTTCATCAGCGTGCCTGCGGGGTTTGCAATCCACCCACCCACTTCGTTGCGGCGACCTTCAACCCAATCGTTGAACATCGGGCAGATCAAGCCGCCCGTGTCGCGCAGGATGTTGGCCATTTCGGAATACATTCCCTTGCGCTTGGCTGGGTCAAGTTCGCCACGTGCGGCGATCATGACTTCGTCAAAATGCGCGTCTTTAAAGGCGGTGTCGTTCCATTCTGCGGTCGACAGATAGGCTGTCGAATACATCTGGTCTTGCACCGGACGACCGCCCCAATAGCTGGCGCAGAAGGGCGAGACGTTCCAAACGTTGGACCAATAGCCGTCATCGGGCTCTAGCTTCACTTGCAGCGGAATGCCGGCGGCATTGGCGCTGGCTTGGAACAATTGGGCCGCTTCCACAGCGCCGGGGAAGGCTCCGGGGGCAACCTGCAGCAGAATGGGCGAGCCGTCATGGCCCGATTTCTTGTAGAAATCGGCGGCAGCGGCGGCATCGTATTCGCGCTGGGCGATCGAGTCGTCAAACAGCGGATAGGCCGCGTTGATCGGGAAGTCGTTCCCGCGCGAACCCATGCCGCCCAAGATCTTGTCGACCATTTCCTGACGGTTGACCGACATCTTCAGCGCCATGCGCAGGTCGTTGTTGTCAAACGGGGCGGCGTTGCAGCGCATGATGAACACATAGTGCCCGGGGCCAGCAGCGCGTTCAATTGCCACATCGGTGTTGCCCTTAAGCAGTTCGACGATCTTGGGGTCGATCCGGTTCATCAGGTGGATTTGGCCCGCCTGAATGGCTGCCGTGCGGGCGGTGTTGTCGTTGATCGTCAGGATTTCGACTTGGTCGGCATGGCCGCGCGACGAATCCCAGTAGTTGGCGTGCTTTTCAAAGGTGGTGCGAACGCCCGGTTCATGCTCGACCACTTTGTAAGCGCCGCTGCCGATGCCCGATGTGGGGTTGTCCACGCCGCCACCGGGTTGGATGACGAGGTGGTAGTCTGCCATCAAGAAGGGTAAGTCGGCGTTGCCAGCGGCCAAGGTCAAGGTGACCATGTCGCCCTCGGCCTTCATGTCGGTGATGCCTTTGACGATACCTTGTGCGCCCGATTGCGCCTTGTCATCGGTGTGGCGCTTCAGCGTTGCCACCACGTCTTCGGCCGTCATGGTTGCGCCGTTGTGATATTCAACGCCTTTGCGGATCTTGAACATCCACTGGGTCGCATCTGCGTTGGAAGAGACTTCCTCTGCCACGCGCAGGCCCAAAGTGCCGTTCAGTTCCACATCAACCAGCGTTTCGCCCCAGGTCGAGTTGATCATGAAGGGCACGTCCGAAGCGGCCAAGGCCGGGTCCAGCGTGTTGGTGCTTTCGCCGCCCTGCATACCTGCGCGCAGCAGGCCACCCTTGACGGGTGTGTCAGCAAAGGCTGCCGTTGACAGCATGGTCCCCGCCACAGCGGTCGAGACGCCCAAGGCGCCCGCACGGCCGACGAATTCGCGGCGGCTCATTTTCCCAGCCGAGGCTAGGCTTAGCAGGTGGTTCAGTTCACTGGACATGTCTCTCTCCCTTTTTGGTTTTCGGTTGCCCGAGTCTTATTGGTCTAATCCGACTAAAACGCACTTCTTCGATTGCACCAAGGATTATTTTTGCACCCTTAGCCCAACTTTTGTCACACAAACCGCCGTGCCACTTGGTCATCCCAAGCGCGTTCAAACACCACCTTGTCGCCCTCCCACGCCGTCAGGCGGGCCGTCATGCGCAGATGGGTGGCGGTGCAGGTCATCTCAGCCTCGGCCTTGGTGCGCACGGCCCAATCGCCGCGGCTTAGGCGCTGCTCCCAAACATGATGCGCGCGGGCCGAGGTGGGGTCGTCGGCGTTGATTTCCCAAAGCTCATCAAGGCTTTCGCCGCTGGTCAGCCCGTGGGTCAGGTTTTCAATATCGCCACCGTCTTCATGCACAACCAATCGGTGGGTGCCTGACAAAAGGTCAGTCTCAATATGCCGCGCGCTTCTGCCTTTGCGCACCACACGGTGTGCCCAAGGGGTGGCTGTTTCAGCGGCTGGTGGGGTCCATTCCGAGGTCGTGCCCTGATGCACCGGCAAGTCCAACTTGCCGCCCGTCAAGGTTAGAACCCCCGCCTCGGGCGAAGGCCAGACAAAGGGCCAATAGGAATTCGAAAACGCCAACCGCAGCCGATGCCCCGCCGCCACGCGGTAGGCCATCTGGTCCAAGTCAAAGGTCACAGCCACCGTCTGCCCCGGCACCAATGCCTGTGGTGTTGCAGCACCGGTCCTATGGCACAGGTTAAACATCCCATGCGCTATGCGCACCGAAGCGCCATCTGGCCCCACATCACACAACCGCGCCACAACAAATCCCAAGGGCTTGTCGCTTGAGACATGGATCGTCAACCGCGCCGCGCCTAACAACTCTAGCGGAGCCGTCAGAACATCCCCATCAAAACACACCGACACCGCATCATCGGCGCGCTGGTCGCCGGGCATTTCGGCGTTCAACCCCATCGGAAAGAACTCACCCGCGTTCATACCCAGATGCTGTGGGGTGGCTATTTGGCACGAAATCGCCGCCCCTTCATCTTGGCTCAAATACTCGACGTGCGGTCCAGTGGGTGTGAACCCCCCCGGCCTTTGCGTCGCAGGGCTTAAGCCCAATACCTTGCGCGTCACACGGGGCGAGGGCCAAGCGGCCTCAGCCACCCAATGCCCCGCGCGGTGCTTGGGGCTGGCGTTGGGCGCTTCGGAATGCAGCATATAGGCGCGGTAGGCGGGGTCACTTTCGGCCCCATTGTACTTGCCTTTCAACCAACGGTCCCACCAGCGCACGGCCTCTTGCAAAAAGCCTATCGCAGGGCCGGGCACGGCGGTGTGCGGGTATTGGTGCACCCAAGGCCCGACGATGCCCTTGGCGCCGGGCAGGTTTTCGGCAATGGCCGCAACCGTGTTCATATAGCTGTCAGCCCATCCGCCCCAGATCAGGACGGGCACTTGCATGCGGGCATAATCCTCGCAGATCGACCCGTGCTGCCAATAGGCCCCGCGCTCTTGCAGCGCGGCCCAGCGGGGTGCCAGCCATGGCTCGGCCTCCAGCCGTTCCAGCCACATCTCGCGCCAATCGGGGCGCAAGGCGGGGTCTGGCGGGCGCGAGGAATACGACAGCATCACCGCCCCCCAGCCAAAGTTTTCGCCCAACAAACAGCCGCCACGATAGTGGATGTCATCGGCAAAGCGGTCGGTGGTTGAGCAAACCGAAATCACGGCTTTCAGCGCGGCGGGCTGCAGATAGGCGGTTTGCAGGCAGTTAAACCCGCCCCAGCTTTTGCCCATCATCCCCACTTGCCCGCTGCACCACGGTTGGCGGGCCAGCCAAGCAACCACCTCAACCGCGTCAGACAGTTCTTGGGCGGTGTATTCATCCGCCATCAACCCTTCGGAATCGCCATTGCCGCGCATATCAACACGGATGCAGGCATAGCCGTGGCCTGCGACATAGGGGTGCATCATCTCATCGCGCGGCAAAGTGCCATCGCGCTTGCGGTAGGGGATATATTCCAAAACGGCAGGGACAGGGGATTTGGCGGCATCTTTGGGCATCCAGACCCGCGCAGACAGTCGGCATCCATCTGACAAAACGATCCCCATGTCGGGATCCTCGACGATGGCGAACGGAAACTCTGTGCGAATGGTCATAGGCGCCTCCCCAAGCTTGGCCCATCAGGCGGCAGGATGGGGGCAAAACTCTGTCCTGAAACGGCGTTTGGCGGTGCGATTGCGACAAGGGCAAGTATCGGGTCAAAATCTCCTCTTGCCCCAGCGCCCATCCCGCGCCACCCATGACACAGTTTGCAGCACGGCGGGAAGCGATATGACCAAACCAAACATCTTGATCTTGATGGTTGACCAATTGACCGGCACGCTGTTTGCCGATGGCCCTGCGGCTTTCTTGCACGCGCCCAACTTGCGCAAACTGGCCGCAAAGTCGGTGCGCTTTGGCAATGCCTACACCGCCTCGCCGCTATGCGCGCCTGCCCGTGCTGCTTTCATGTCGGGTGCCTTGCCGCGCCGCACGCGGGTGTATGACAACGCGGCAGAGTTTGCCTCTGACATCCCGACCTATGCCCACCATCTGCGCCGCGCTGGCTATCAAACCGCCCTGTCGGGCAAGATGCACTTTGTCGGGCCAGACCAGTTGCACGGCTTTGAACAACGCCTGACGACCGACATCTACCCCGCCGATTTTGGCTGGACTCCAGATTACCGCAAACCGGGTGAGCGGATTGATTGGTGGTATCACAACCTAGGCTCTGTCACCGGCGCGGGCGTGGCCGAAATTACCAACCAGCTGGAATATGACGACGATGTCGCCCACCAAGCTGTGCAGAAAATCTACGATCTGTCGCGCGGCCTTGATGCGCGCCCGTGGAGCCTGACCGTTTCCTTCACCCATCCCCACGACCCTTTCGTCGCACGGCGCAAATACTGGGACCTGTACGAAGGTGCGCCAGACCTGCAGCCCCCCGCCCCCTTGGCCTATGAGGATATGGACCCCCATTCCCAACGCCTGATGGATGCTTGTGATTGGCGCGGCATGGCTGTGACAGATGACCACATCCGCCGCGCAAGGCAGGGTTACTTTGCCAATATCTCTTACGTCGATGATAAGATTGGCGAGGTTTTGGCGGCCCTTGAAGCCTCACGGCAAGAAGCGATCATTGTCTTTGTGTCGGACCACGGCGAGATGCTGGGCCGCAAGGGCCTGTGGTTCAAGATGAACTTCTTCGAAGGTGCCGCCCGTGTGCCTTTGATGATAGCGGCCTCTGGGCTAACAGCCGGCCTGATTGAAACGCCGGTCTCGACCATCGACCTCACGCCCACGCTGTGCGACTTGGCGGGCATTTCGATGGAGGAAGTGATGCCTTGGACCGATGGCGAAAGCCTTGTGCCCTTGGCCAAAGGCCAGCCGCGCAGCACGCCAGTGGCGATGGAATATGCAGCCGAAGGGTCGATCACGCCCATGGTGGCGTTGCGGCAAGGGGCGTGGAAATACATCCGCTGCTTGGCCGACCCTGACCAGTTGTTCGATCTGACCAATGATCCGGATGAAGAGGTGAACTTGGCCACCGACCCCCGCGCTTCCGAGATTTTGGCCCATTTTCAAGGCGTGGCGACAGAACGCTGGGATTTACAAGCCTACGATAGCGAAGTGCGCCAAAGCCAAGCGCGGCGCTGGGTGGTGTATGAGGCGCTGCGCAATGGAAACTATTACCCGTGGGATTACCAACCCCTGCGTGCTGCATCGGAACGCTATATGCGCAACCATATGGATTTGAACATTCTGGAAGAGAGCAAACGCTTTCCGCGTGGGGAATAAACGACGCTGTCGCCAAGACCCGAATTTTCTGCGAAAATTCATTGGGGATTGGGGTTAGCGGAATGGGGTTAGGGTTAGCCGGTTGTCGGCTAAGCTTGCGTTTTCCGCCTAGAACCGAATTTTCGCAGAAAATTCGTGGCCCTAAGCCCCGCGCGCGGCGGCGTTTTGATCAATCAAATACCTTTGGCTCAGCGGAATGGCCGCCCCCCCCAAAGACCGTGCCTGTGCGCCCACAGTGCCCTCGCGCACCTGCGGCATCGACACGCCCGACAGGTCAAGCCGTGCTAAGGCCTCTTGGGTGCGCAATGTCACCATGGCGCGCACTTTGGGGGGCATCCAGCCGTCAATCAGCACGGCTTCCAGTTCCAGCAAGGTCGCGGCTGACAAGATCGCGCCCGCCAACCCTTCGGCGGCCAGATCGACCCAAGCTTGCAAGACAGGCTCTGAAACCTGCCAATAATTGGGGCTTTCCCAAAGATGATCGGGGGATTCCCCGGCCGCCGTCATCATCGCTTCCAGCACGGACATCGAGGCCGAATCGAACAGCCGGCGCATTTGCCCATCAGGGCCTTGCACGGGCAATGGCCCAACACCGGCGGCATTGCCCGTGCGGCCCAAGAACAATTGCCCGTTCAGAACCAAGCCGCCGCCGATAAAGGTGCCGAAGTAAAA
>CAMAYO010000119.1 GCA_945862465.1 Pseudorhodobacter antarcticus
GAACTGCTGCACGGCGAGCGGTATTCGTCAAGCTGGTCAGAAGCCTTGCCCGACTTTGTGAAACTGGCCGAAGCCTTTGGCTGCAAAGGCATTCGCATCGACGACCCCGCCGATCTGGACGAGGCGATCAAGGAAATGCTGGCCTATAATGGCCCAGTGATTTTCGACTGCCGCGTGGAAAAGCACGAAAACTGCTTCCCCATGATCCCGTCAGGCAAGCCGCATAACGAAATGCTGCTGGGCGATGCCGATACGCAGGGCGTTATCGGGTCTAAGGGCGCGGTTCTGGTCTGATGCGGCGACGCGGGGGTTTCACCCCCCCGCCCCCCGTGGGATATTTATACACATATGAAAGGGGCGAAGATGAGCGCTCTCAATATCAAAAAAGGCTCTACCAGCCATTCGGCCTACGAACTGCGCGATCCAAATGGGGATGTGATTGAAAGCCACACGCTGGCCGTGGTGGTGGACAATGAAAGCGGCGTTCTGGCGCGGGTGATAGGGCTGTTTTCGGGGCGGGGCTATAACATCGACAGCCTGACTGTCGCCGAAGTGGACCATGAAGGCCATCTAAGCCGCATCACGGTTGTGACACGCGGCACGCCGCCTGTGATCGCCCAGATCAAGGCGCAGCTGGACCGTTTGGTGCCTGTGCATGAAGTGCATGATCTTACCGCCGAAGGCCCCTCGGTGCAGCGCGAACTGGCGCTGTTCAAAGTGGCGGGGCGTGGTGAAGCGCGGATTGAAGCGTTGCGTTTGGCCGAAATTTTCCGCGCCAATGTCGTGGATTCGACCTTGGAAAGCTTTGTGTTCGAAATGACGGGCACACCCGAAAAGATTGACGCCTTTGCCGATCTGATGCGCCCCCTGGGCCTGCGCGAGATTGCGCGCACTGGTGTCGCCGCCCTGTCACGCGGGGCGTAATGGGGGGGCTTTGGGCCCCTTCCTTAACTTCTCGTGTCTTCCAGCAGCGCTTTAACCCGCGCTTGGTCTTCGGCCGAAAGCTCTGCCACATCTGCCGCCCGCGCCCGGCGGCGGGTGACCGAAAAGGCAAGCCAAGCGCCAGCCAATAAGGCCGCAGGGCCCGCACCCCACAGGATCAGGTTCACACCTTTGGTCGTCGGGTTCAGCAGCACAAACTCGCCATAGCGCGCCACGATATAATCCATGGCCTGCGCGTCTGTATCCCCTGCCGTCAACCGATCCCGCAGCAGCACGCGCAGATCATGAGCCAGATCGGCATCGGAATCGTCGATGCTTTCGTTGCGGCAGACCAGACAGCGCAGTTCCTGCGACAGGGCGCGGGCGCGCTGTTCCAGCGCTGGGTCGGCCAGCATCTCATCAGGGCGCACGGCCAAGGCGGGGCTGGCCAGCAGGGCAAGGGATAGAACGGCGGCAAGGCGCTTCATTCTGCGGCCACCACAGCATCCGATGTCCGCCGCGCCCCTGCGGCCACGCGGAACCGCCTGTCAGACAGGCTCAGCATGCCGCCCAAGGCCAACATCATCCCGCCAATCCAAAGCCAAATGACAAAGGGTTTTAGATACGAGCGCACCGCATAGCCGCCGCCGTCTTGCGGATCGCCCACCACCAAATAGATGTCGCCAAAGATGCCAGGACGAATGGCGGCCTCGGTCGTGGCCATGCCCGCAATCGGATAGGTGCGTTTGGCAGGGTGCAACATAGCCACCTCGGCCCCGTTCTTGGTCACGCGCATATCCGCTCTTTTGGCCGTGTAATTGGGGCCGACTTCATCAGAAAAGCCCAGCAATTGCACCTGATAGGGCCCAAGATCAAAGGTTTCGCCCACTTTCACAACGCGAATATCCTCCACCGCCCAAGTCGTCAGCGACACGATGCCAAAGATCACCACGCCAAAGCCCGCATGGGCCATAGCGCGGCCCCAATCGGCCCGGGGCAACCGCATGAGGCGGGCCAACCTTTGACCAAAGGCGCCGCGCCCGCAGCGCTGCCACAGATCGACCACAACACCTGCCACCAACCACACCGCCAGCGCCACGCCCAATGGCCCCAGCGTCGACACCCCACCCGTGACCGCATAGGCCAAAAGCGCTGCCGCCACCGTCAGGGCCAAGGCCCCGGCAAAGGGCTTCATCGCGCGGCCCAGATCGGCGCGTTTCCAGGGCAAGACAGCGCCAATCGGCAGGACGATAGCCAAAGCGATGGCAAAGGGCATAAAGGCGGCATTGAAGAAGGGCGCGCCGACCGAAAGGGCGCGGTTCCACAAAATCTCGGCCACCAAGGGCCAGATCGTGCCGATAAAGACCACAAAGCAGGCCACGGTCAGCAAAAGGTTGTTCACCACCAGCCCCGTCTCACGGCTGACCATGGCAAAGACCCCTTTCGCCTCTAGCGCGCCAGCGCGCAGGGCGAACAGGGTCAGCGCCCCGCCGACAAAGACGGCCAAGATCGCCAGCACGAACATCCCGCGTGTTGGATCAGAGGCAAAAGCATGCACCGAGGTGATAACACCCGAGCGCACGATAAACGTGCCCACCAGCGAAAAGCCAAAGGCCAAGATCGCCAAAAGGATCGTCCAAGCCTTTAGACTTTCACGCTTTTCCACCACGATGGCCGAATGCAACAAGGCCGTGGCAATCAGCCAAGGCATGAAGCTTGCATTCTCGACCGGATCCCAGAACCAAAACCCGCCCCAGCCCAATTCGTAATAGGCCCAAAGCGACCCCATGGTGATGCCGATGGTCAAAAAGAGCCAAGCGGCCAATGTCCAAGGCCGCACCCAACGCCCCCAAGCGGCATCCACACGCCCCTCGATCAAAGCCGCCACGGCGAAGGCAAAGGCCATCGAAAGCCCAACATAGCCCAGATACAGAAACGGCGGGTGAAAGGCCAAGCCCGGGTCTTGCAGCAAAGGGTTCAGATCGTTGCCGTTCATCGGCGGCGCGGCCAGTCGCAGGAAGGGGTTAGATGTCCACAGCATAAAGGCCAAAAAGGCAGCCCCGATGGCCCCCTGTACCGCCAGAACCCGCGCCTTAAGCCGTGCGGGCAATTGGTCGCCAAACCAATGCGCTGTAGCTCCATAAAGGCTTAGCGCCAGCATCCACAGCAAGAGCGAGCCTTCATGGTTGCCCCAAACCCCCGCCGCTTTGTACAGCATGGGCTTGAGGGTGTGGGAGTTGTTGACCACCAGTGCCAAGCTGAAATCGCTGGTGACAAAGGCATAGGTCAAAGCGCCAAAGCTGACAGCTATCATGAGAAACTGGGCCGTGGCCGCAGGGCCTGCCACCGCCATCAAAACCTGATCACGGCGCTGCGCCCCCACCATGGGCAAGATGGCCTGCAGGCCCGCGATGACAAAAGCAAGGATCAGGGCGAAATGGCCAAGCTCGACAATCATGGGCAGTCCTTTTGGGAGGCAGGTTTGAGCCGACCATAAGACGAAATGCGGGGCGATCCAATGGGGGCCAAGCCATTTGGCGGCAAACGCGCCATCTTGTGATCGCAGCACAGTTTTGGCGTGGACCCTTGGCAAGATTGGCGGGATACTGGGGGCCAGTTTCCAGTCAAGGACAGGCTCATGACCCAAGTGACTTTGATCGGCGTGCCGATGGATGCGGGCCAACGGCGGGCGGGCTGTGTGATGGGGCCTGCGGCCTACCGCGTGGCGGGGCTGGCGGGAGCCATTGCGGACCTTGGGCATCAAGTGACAGATCGGGGCGATCTGGCGCTGCCGGCTGTGGTGCCCCCATCCGCCTGCCCCAACCCTGCGGTGCAGAACCTGGCCGAGGTTGTGGCTTGGGCAAAGACGACCAGCGCAGCTGTGGCGCAGGCCCTACAAGCGGGGGCTTTGCCCATGGTGCTGGGCGGGGATCACGGCTTGGCCTTGGGATCGGTGGCGGGCGCTGCTGCTTTTGCCCAAAGCGCCGGCCGTCCGCTGTTTTTACTGTGGCTTGATGCGCATTCCGATTTTCACACGCCCCTCACCACAACTTCGGGCAATTTGCACGGCACGCCCGTGGCCTATGCGGCGGGGCGGTCGGGGTTTGATGCCTTTGGCCCCTTCCCCGCCGTGATCCCCGCCGAACGGATTTGTCTTTACGGCATCCGCTCGGTTGACCCCGCCGAACATGCCGCGCTTTTGACCCATGCCATCGCCATCAACGATATGCGCGTTCTGGACGAGCGCGGTGTGGTGGCCCCGTTGCGCGAATTTTTGGATGCTGTGCAGGCGGCCAACGGAATGCTGCACCTGTCGCTGGATGTGGATTTTCTAGACCCCTCAATTGCGCCCGCCGTGGGCACGACCGTGCCGGGGGGGGCCACCTTTCGCGAGGCGCATCTGGTGATGGAACTGCTGCATGAAAGCGGGCTTGTGACCTCGCTTGACTTGGTAGAGCTAAACCCCTTTCTGGACGAGCGCGGCAAAACGGCGAACCTTATGGTCGATCTGGTGGGCAGCCTGATGGGGCGCAAGGTCTTTGACCGCCCCACCCGCAGCGACTGATCCAAACAAGGGCGCGCGGCGGCTCCTGCTGGGGGGTTTCACACCCCCCAGACCCCCCGTGGGATATTTGTGCACGTATGAAAGGGGCGGGCTTTTACCTTGCAGCATTTGCGCCTATCTTGGCTTGCATGACAGCCCCTTTGATCGACCCCTTCGCCCGCGCCATATCTTACCTGCGCGTCTCGGTAACCGACCGCTGCGATTTTCGCTGCGCCTATTGCATGACCGAGCACATGACCTTTCTGCCCAAGGCAGAGCTTTTGTCGCTCGAAGAGCTAGAGCGCCTGTGTTCCGCCTTTATCCGCATGGGCGTGCAAAAGCTGCGCATCACAGGCGGGGAACCCTTGGTGCGCAAGGGGATCATGACCTTCTTCGAGGCGATGGGCCGGCAGGTGGGCGCGGGCTTGCAAGAGCTGACTGTCACCACCAACGGCTCGCAACTGCGCAAATATGCGGCCGATTTGGCGGCGTGTGGGGTGAAGCGGATCAACGTGTCGCTGGATACGCTGGACGATGCGAAATTCGCAGACATCACCCGATGGGGCCGTTTGCCGCAGGTGCTGGACGGGATTGCGGCAGCACAGGAAGCGGGGCTGCGGGTCAAGATCAACGCCGTGGCGCTGAAAGGGTTTAACGAAAGCGAATTGTTCACGCTGGTCGATTGGTGTGCCCGCGAAGGCCATGATCTGACCTTTATCGAAGTGATGCCCATGGGCGATATGGGCGAAGCGCAGCGGGTGGACCAATACTGGCCCCTGTCGGACCTGCGTGCGCGTTTGGCCGAGCGGTTCACGCTGGTGGAATTGGATGAACGCACAGGCGGGCCGGCGCGCTATCTGAGGCTGGTGGAAACTGGGCAAAAGATCGGCCTGATCACGCCGCTCACCCACAACTTCTGCGAAAGCTGCAACCGCGTGCGGCTGACCTGCACGGGCGAGTTGTATATGTGCCTTGGCCAAGAAGACATGGCCGACCTGCGCGCACCCTTGCGCGCAAATGCGTCGGATGCGGGGCTAGAGGCCGCGATCCGGTCTGCTATCACCCGCAAACCCAAAGGCCACGACTTTGACTATTCGCGCGCCAAAGTGGCAGGGCAAGTCAGCCGTCATATGAGCCATACGGGCGGGTGACGTGTTGGCGGTGCGCACGCGCTCAAAGGCATGATTGGTGCATGCGGTGTCAGGTCAGCCTTTCGCTATAAAGAGCATTACGTAGGGTGCGTGCTCGCACGCACCGTTGCGCCCCCATCCACCCTTATGCCCGCATCCAACCAAGAGCGGTGCGGGCCCGCACTCACCCTACCGAAAGTCCCTGTGGATCGAGGAATAGGGCCACGCCTCTGGCCGGTCGACCAATCCATGCTTCACCGGATTGATCCAACAATATTGCACATGCGCCGTCATATCCGCTTCATCGCGGATGTGATGCTCCCAAAACCGGCGCTGCCAAAGACCCCGCTCTTGGCGGGCGATGTGGCTGGGGCGCAGCTGCCCCTTTGGAAGGCCCCGCGAAAAGCGGGTCTTGATCAACCGCCAACGGGTCGAAAAATCATCGTCGCCCTCAGGCAAAGTCCACACACAATGCAAATGGTCAGGCAAGACCACCCAAGCGTCAATCCGAAAGGGTCGCTCTGCCTTGGTCAGTGTGACCGCCTCGCGCAGGCGCGGGACTTGATCCACCAAGACGCGCGACCCGCGTTCTTGCAGGGTGACGGTGAAAAAGATGCTGGCGGCTGGTCTATGTGTGCGGATGTAATTCGGCATGGGCCGACATTGGCACACGACGATTTAACCACAGGTTAACGTAGGGTGCGTG
>CAMAYO010000120.1 GCA_945862465.1 Pseudorhodobacter antarcticus
CGGCGAGTGGCCTTGATGGTGGACCCAGTTCTTAGCTTTGACCTTCCCGCTTTCCTAACCCCGCGCCCCGGCCTGAATTCCGGCCTGATGATCGCCGAAGTGACCACCGCCGCTTTGATGAGCGAAAACAAACACATGGCGCACCCAACGGTGATTGATTCCACCCCGACTTCGGCCAACCAAGAAGATCATGTGTCGATGGCCGCCCACGGTGCACGGCGTTTGGGGCGGATGGTTGAGAATTTGAACGTGATCTTGGGGGTAGAGGCCATCACCGCCGCGCAAGGCATTGATTTTCGCGCACCCTTGGCAACTTCGGCCCCGCTTGCGGCCGTTGTTGCGCGCTTGCGGCAAGATGTGGCGACCTTGGGCGATGACCGTTATATGGCCCCCGACCTTGCCGCCGCCGCACGCTTGGTGGCATCGGGCGCGCTGACAGATGCCACAGCGCTTCAGATGCCCGCGCTATGATGCTGAAAGGGCTGAAAATCCTTGATCTGACGCGCGTGATGGCAGGGCCGTTTTGCACCGCTTTGCTGGCTGATCTTGGTGCAGAGGTGATCAAGCTTGAACCGCCGCAGGGCGATGATTACCGCCATATTGGCCCTTTCGTGCAAGGTGAATCCGCGCTGTTCACGCTGATGAACCGTGGCAAACAGTCGATTGTGCTGGATTTAAAGGATGCCGATGCCCAAGCCACCGCGCGCGCCATTGCTTTGCAATGTGATGTGGTGGTGGAAAACTTTCGCCCCGGTGTTGCCAGCCGCTTGGGGCTGGGGCCAGAGCTGCGCGACGATAAGCCCAGTTTGATCTATGCTTCGATTTCGGGCTTTGGCCAAACCGGGCCGGATGCGCATTTGCCCGCCTATGATCTGGTCGCACAAGCCATGTCGGGGCTTATGGCCGCCACTGGAGAAGCGGGCGGCAAGCCCTTGAAAGTGGGTGAAAGTTACGGCGATTTGATGGCGGGGCTTTATGCATCCTGGGCCATTCTAGCTGCCCTATATCGGCGCAATGCCACGGGAGAGGGTTCTACACTCGACGTGGCAATGTTTGACGCGCTGTTTTCTTTGCTGCCCACGAGCCACGCCTTGCAGTTTTACGCAAATCGCACCCCCACGCCTGTGGGCAACCGCCACCCGCTGTCCACCCCCTTTGGCTGCTTTGCCTGTGCCGATGGGCAAGCCGTGATTGCCGTTTTGGGTGACCGACAATGGCATGCGCTGTGCGGTGTGATCGGCAGCGACATGGGCCAAGATGCAGCCCTTGCCACCGACGAAGGCCGCACTCTGCAAGAGCCTCGCATCAAAGCCGTAATTGAAGAATGGACCCTGCCGCGCCCTATGGCCGATGTTGTCGTAGCCCTTAGCGCCGCAGGTATCCCCACCGCCCAAGTGCAATCCCTTGCTCAGGCCGCGGCATCGCCACATGCCCAAGCGCGAGAATTGGTATCGCAGATGGCGCATCCCACCTTGGGCCACTCGGCCATCGTAGGCCAACCCGTGCGCTTTGACGGGGCAAAGCCCCTATCCGCCACATCAGCCCCCCAACTTGGGGCCGATGGGCCGGATATTCTGGCAAAGTTTGGAATTGCCCCATGAGCCCCGAAGAGCAAACCTTCCTAGATCAACTGCGCCGTGTGCTGGCTGAAAAGGTCGCGCCGCTTGCCGCTGAAACCGATGAAACCGCGCAGTTCGTGCATCGCCAACTGGCGATCTTGGCCGACCTTGGCCTGATGGGGGCCAACCTGCCCGCGCCCTATGGCCCCGCCATATCCGCTGCAGCGCTTTATGCGGCGGTAGAGGCTGTGGCGGGGGCTTGCGGGTCAACCGCCTCGGCCCTGACGGCGCATTACCTTGCCACCGACTCGCTGCATCTTGGGGCCGACCCCGCCTTGCAAGCGCGCTTTTTGCCTGATGCGGCGGCTGGCACCAAACTTGGGGCCTTTGCGCTGACCGAACGCAATGCGGGTTCTGACCCCGCCGATATGCGCACCACGGCCACCAAACAGGTCGATCACTATCGTCTTAAGGGGGCCAAGTGCTTCATTTCCAACGGTGGCGTGGCGGATTTCATCATCGTTTACGCCGTCACAGACCCCAATGCTGGCCACCGTGGCATCTCGGCCTTTGTCGTCGAAAAGGGCACGCAGGGCCTGACCTATGGCCGCGTGGAACGCACCATGGGCCTGCGCGGCGGCCATGTGTGGGAGCTGGAGTTTGACTGTCTGATCCCAGAAGCAAACCGCCTCGGCGCCGAAGGCACAGGCTTTAAGACCGCGATGAAGGTCTTGGATAACGGCCGCATCGAAGTGGCCGCCATGGCCACTGGCATCGCTGATACGGCCCTAAGTTTGGCGAAAGACTGGTGCAAAACCCGCATCATCGGGGGCGAGGCGCTTGCCACCCGCCAAGGCATTCGCTGGCAACTGGCCGACATGGCGACTGACCTTGCCGCCGCCCGCGCCCTTGCGGCCCAAGCCGTGGCCCTGCGCGAAACGGGGGGGCGCTTTACGCTGCAAGCCTCGATGGCCAAGCTGTTCGCCTCTGAAATGGTGCACCGTGTCACTGACGCCGCTTTGCAACTGCACGGCGGTTACGGCTTTACCCGCGACTTTCCCCTTGAACGTCTTGCCCGCGATTGCCGGATTTTCCGCATTTACGAAGGCAGTTCCGAAATTCAGCGCATGATCATCGCTGGCCACATCCTCTGAGGTTCCCATGACCCGCCACAACACCCGTGACATCTTCCCCGCCACCGGCACCGTGCTTTCGGCCAAATCTTGGCTGACCGAAGCCCCCCTGCGGATGCTGATGAACAACTTGCACCCAGACGTGGCCGAAAACCCGCATGAACTGGTGGTCTACGGCGGCATCGGCCGTGCGGCCCGCACATGGGAGGATTTTGACCGCATCTGTGCCGGTCTGCGCGATCTGGAAGCGGATGAAACGCTGATCGTGCAATCGGGCAAACCCATTGCCATCATCAAAACCCACACCGATGCGCCGCGCGTTCTGATCGCCAATTCAAACCTTGTCCCCCATTGGGCCACATGGGAGCATTTTAACGAATTGGATAAAAAGGGCCTGATGATGTATGGCCAAATGACCGCAGGGTCGTGGATTTACATTGGCACCCAAGGGATTGTGCAGGGCACCTATGAAACCTTTGCCGAAGCCGGGCGGCAGCATTACAACGGCGATCTGAAAGGCCGATGGATCTTGACCGGCGGCTTGGGCGGCATGGGCGGGGCGCAGCCTTTGGCTGCTGTCTTTGCGGGGGCCTGCTGCCTTGCGGTGGAAGTGGATGAAACCCGCATCGATTTTCGCATTCGCACCCGTTATGTCGACGCCAAGGCCAAAACGCTGGATGAAGCCTTGGCGATGATTGATGCCTGGACAGCGGCAGGCGAAGCCAAGTCGGTGGGTCTTGTCGGTAACGCTGCCGAAGTTTTCCCCGAGATTTACCGCCGCATGAAAGCGGGCGGTCACCGCCCCGATATCGTCACCGACCAAACCTCGGCCCATGATCCGCTGCATGGTTACTGTCCCGTGGGATGGAGCACGGGCGAATGGCGCGCCAAGCAGGAAAGCGACCCTAGGGCCGTGCAAACCGCAGCGCGTGCGTCCATGCGCACCCATGTGGCGGCGATGGTTGATTTCTGGAATGCCGGTGTCCCCACGCTCGATTACGGCAACAACATTCGCCAAGTTGCGAAAGAGGAAGGTCTTGAAAATGCCTTCGCCTTCCCCGGTTTCGTGCCCGCCTATATCCGCCCGCTGTTTTGCAAAGGCATAGGCCCCTTCCGCTGGGTTGCTTTGTCGGGCGACCCCGAAGATATTCGCAAAACCGATGCGGCGATGAAAAAGCTGTTCCCTGAAAACCACCACCTGCACCGCTGGCTGGATATGGCCTCTGAACGCATCGCGTTCCAAGGCTTGCCTGCGCGCATCTGCTGGATTGGGCTCGGCGATCGCCACCGCGCGGGGCTGATGTTCAACGACATGGTCGCCTCGGGCGAGTTGAAAGCGCCCATCGTCATTGGCCGTGATCATTTGGATGCAGGCTCGGTCGCTTCGCCCAACCGCGAGACAGAGGCGATGAAAGACGGGTCTGACGCGGTTTCCGATTGGCCCTTGCTGAACGCGCTGATCAACACCGCTTCAGGCGCCACTTGGGTCAGTCTGCACCACGGCGGCGGGGTGGGCATGGGCTTTAGCCAGCACGCTGGTGTTGTGATCGTGGCTGACGGCACGCCCGAAGCTGCCAAACGGCTAGAGCGCGTGCTGTGGAACGACCCTGCTTCTGGGGTTTGGCGTCATGCTGATGCGGGCTATGACACTGCCATCCAATGCGCCAAGGATCACGGGCTGCGCCTGCCGGGGATTACGGGGCTTTAAACCCTGCCGCCTGCCAGTGGTTTAGCCACGCCCCGAAATCTCACGCGCCACGATCCGCGTCAGGTGGCGGTGCATCCGGCTGGTGCGGTGGCGTTGGTGCATGGCGGCAAAGATCGGCTGGCTGATCGGGTCCACATCGCTGACGGCTGAAAAGCCGCCCATTGCGATCATCTGCTCGGCCGTATCGGCCAGCACAAAGCCCGCGCCCCCCATGCTGGCCAAAAGGCCCGCCACGGCCGCATTCTGCCCCGACGCCAGCACCGCCACCGCACAATCGGGCAGCACTTGGCGGTGGGTTTCATCAAAGGCCGCCGAATAGGCCCCGCGAATATAGCGCGCAGGGTCAATGCTGGCGCGCTTTGACCCATCGGAACTGATCAACCGATACATCACCTCGCCCACTGAGGTGATGTGCAAATCGGGCAGGGCTTGGGGCGAATACAGCACCGCGAAATCCAAAACTCCACGGTCCAGATCCTTGCACATCTGGGCGGAATAGTCGGGTTCGATATAGAACGAACATTCCGGCAGCGAGCGGCGAAAATTGGCCACCCAATCGCCGATATTCCCCGCCGCCAGATCGTTTTGAATGCCGATGCGCAATACCACCGCCGCTGTCCCCGATGGCACGACTGCCCGCTGCGCTTCGGCCCAAGCATGACGCAGGGCGCGGGCGTGGGTTTCAAATTTCAACCCTTCGGTCGTTAAATCTGTGCCCGCGCGCGATCGTGTGAACAACCTTACGCCCAATGTCGCCTCTAACGCCGCAATCCGGGCCGAGATGGTCGATTGCTTCACCTGTAGCCGTTCGGCTGTGCGGTGAAAGCTGCGCGTTTCAATCAGGTCTAAAAACGTGTCGATAACTTCGGTTTGCATGGCATCCTCTGATCGATTTTATCGATCAATAGCGCGGTCTGGGGCGAATTGAAAGCGGGGGCCAAGGGGGCGATAGTGGGCGCATCGAAAAGGGAGTGTGACATGGCTGATTTTCCAACAACCGCGCGGGTGGTGATCATTGGCGGCGGGGCCGTGGGGGCATCTTCGTTGTACCATCTGTGCAAGGCCGGATGGACCGATTGTGTTTTGTTGGAAAAGAACGAGTTGACCGCTGGGTCCACTTGGCACGCGGCGGGCAATGTGCCGACCTTCTCGTCCTCGTGGTCGATCATGAATATGCAACGCTATTCGGCCAGCTTATATCGCGGCTTAGGGGCCGAGGTGGATTACCCGATGAACTACCACGTCACAGGATCGGTGCGCTTGGGCCATACCAAAGAACGCCTGCAAGAATTCCAGCGGGTGGTGGGCATGGGGCGCTATCAGGGCATGGATTTGAACATCCTGTCCAAGGATGATGTCAAAAACGTCTACCCCTTCCTTGAAACCCACGACCTGTCGGGCGCTTTGCACGACCCCTATGACGGCGACATTGATCCGGCACAATTGACCCAAGCCTTGGCCAAGGGCGCAAGGCAAATGGGGGCGCGGATCGAACGCTTCTGCCCCGCCACAGGTGTGCGGCGCGAAGGCGATGAATGGGTGGTATCCACGCCCAAGGGCGACATTCGCTGCGAAATCGTGGTCAACGCTGCAGGTTACTACGCCCGCGAGGTGGGCAAATGGTTTGGTCGCGATCTGCCCATGATGGTGATGAGCCATCAGTATATGCTGTTTGATACGATCCCCGAACTGGAAAAGTGGTCGCAGGATGTGGGCCACAAACTGCCCCTGCTGCGCGATGTCGATAGCAGCTACTACCTGCGGCAAGAAAAGAACGGCTTCAACCTTGGCCCTTACGAGGGCAATTGCAAAGC
>CAMAYO010000121.1 GCA_945862465.1 Pseudorhodobacter antarcticus
GACAGCAAGATATGTGACAGTGCTCTCACGCGGACGTGTCGCAAGAGAGGGAATTGTTTCAAACTGTGGCACAGCGCCCAAGATCGTGTAAGACGTAATGCCATGACGCTTGCCCTTACCCTTACCGAACGACTGGCCCGCGCGCGGGGTGATTTGCGCATGGGCGTGCCCGTAGTGCTGGTGGGCGAAGGGGCAGCCTTGGTCGTTGCGGTTGAGGAGTTGACCGCCGAACGCCTTGCCGATCTGCGCGGCTTTAGCCAGCCCGTGATTGCCCTGACCGACCGGCGGGCCGAGACGCTGAAAGCACGAGCCTATGACGGCGACTTGGCGCGGATCGCCCTGCCCGCTGATCAGGGGATAGACTGGGTGCGCAGTCTGGCAGATCCCGCTGATGATCTGCGCTGGCCAATGAAAGGGCCGCTGAACGCGTTACGCGAAGGGCCCGCCCATCTGCACCGCGCAGCCTTGGCCTTGGCCAAATCCGCGCGACTTTTGCCGGCTGTGTTGGTGGTCGACATCCCCGATGCCGCAGCGGTGGCCCTGCGCCACGATCTTTCCCTGTTGCAGTTGGCCGAGATTGGGCCCGAACTGGCGCGCCTGTCGCCACTGCACGCTGTTTCCGCGGCGCGGGTTCCCCTGTCGGCAGCGCAAGCCGGGCGGGTGCATGTGTTTCGCCCCGACGATGGCGGCGAAGAGCATTACGCCATCGAAATAGGCCGCCCTGACCGCAGCCTGCCCGTGCTGACACGCCTGCATTCGGCCTGCTTTACGGGCGATGTTCTGGGCAGTTTGAAATGCGACTGCGGCCCGCAACTGCACGCCGCCTTGGCGCAGATGGGGGCGGAAGGCGCGGGTGTTCTGCTGTATTTGAACCAAGAGGGGCGCGGGATTGGGCTGGCCAACAAACTGCGCGCTTATTCCTTGCAAGACCAAGGCTTTGACACGGTCGAGGCCAATCACCGCCTTGGCTTTGAAGACGACGAACGTGATTTTCGCATCGGCGCCGATATCCTGCAGCGCATGGGGTTTTCGGCGATCCGTCTGATGACCAACAACCCCCGCAAGCTTGATATGATGCGCGGCTGCGGCGTGACTGTCACCGACCGCGTGGCTTTGCACGTGGGGCAAAATCCGCAGAATGCTGCGTATCTGGCGACCAAATCCGCGAAATCAGGGCATTTGGAATGACCCCGCTTGACATGGTGCTGACTCCAACCGGCCTGCGTTTTCAGGGCCGCCGCTTTGCCTGCACCATCGGGCGCGGCGGTGTGGTGGCGGCAGAGCGCAAACGCGAGGGGGATGGCGGCACACCCACGGGCACTCATCGGATTGTGGGGATGTTGTACCGCCCCGACCGCATGGCGCGACCTACAGATTGGGCGCTGCCTATTGGGCCCAGTGACCTGTGGTCAGACGATGTGCGCGACCCTGATTACAACCTGATGGTGCGGGCGCCGCATGGATTTTCGCACGAACACTTGCGCCGCGCTGACCCGCAATATGATCTGGTGCTGATCACCGACTGGAACTGGCCCTATTCTGTGCCGGGGCGGGGTTCGGCCATATTCATTCACCGCTGGCGCAGACCCTGCGCGCCGACGGCGGGCTGCGTGGCCTTGGCACCGCAGGATTTGCTGTGGATTGCGCAACGCTTGCGCCCGCAAAGCCGATTGATCGTGCGCCCGACTTAGGCGGTAGGACGCGCGCCGAAGATAGCCGAACCAACGCGGACATGGGTGGCGCCCAAGGCCACGGCCAGTTCAAAATCGCTGCTCATGCCCATCGACAGGCCAGACAGGCCATGACGCGCCGCCATGCCCGCCAGCATATGAAAATGCGGCGTCGGGTCTACCCCATCGGGGGGGATGCACATCAGTCCCTGCGGCTTTAGGTCCATCGCGTGGCAGTCTTTCAGGAAATCATCCAAACCAGCGGGCAAGATGCCAGCCTTTTGCGGCTCTTCCCCCGTGTTCACCTGCACGAAAAGATCGGGGCATTGCCCCCGCGCTTGCGCCAGTTTCGCCAGCTTTTCAGCCAGTGAGGCGCGGTCAAGCGTGTGGATGGCGTCAAACAACTCCACCGCTTGCTTGGCCTTGTTGGTCTGCAGGGGGCCTATCATATGCACCTTGGCATCGGGAAACTGGGTACGAAAGGGGGGCCATTTGGCGGCCGTCTCTTGCACATAATTCTCGCCAAAGGCGCGCTGACCGGCTTGCAACGCTTGCAGCACCTTGGCGTCAGGCTGCAGCTTTGACACCGCAAGCAGGGTGACAGACCCCGCCGCGCGGCCAGCGGCAGCCAAGGCCGCATCCAGACGGGTGCGAATTTCGATCAAGGACATGGGGCACCTTTGCTTTGCGCGCACAGAATCACGGGAGCCGCCAAAAGGAAAGGGGGCGCAAGGGCCTGCGCCTTGATGTCGCAAGGCCCGCCAAGTAGAAAGGGGCAGCAAAAGAAAGTCCCAAACATGAGCTTTAACATCGACAAGCTGCTGCGGGCCGCCAAGGCCGACATCAAAGCAGGCCGCGCCCTTGCCGCCCGCGTGTCGATCTTAACCGCGATCGAGAGGTTTCCCGGCAACGCCCGCTTGGTCGATCAGCTGGCCGAAGCCCAAGCTGCCGCCACCCGCCTGCCCCCCCGCCCCTTTGGGGCCCCACAGATGGAGCATTTTCAGCGCACCCGTGCCGTGGGGTTGGAACCCGCGATTGAGGAAATGGCCGCCGCCGTGCATCTTAACCCCAACAGCCCTTGGGCGCAGGGGGTTTTGGGCGGGGCTTTGCTGGAAGCGGGGCTGTTCCCTGCCGCCGTTAAACATCTTCGCTTGGCGCTGAAACTAGACCCGAAATACATCGAAGCTGGTTTTAATTTGGCAAATGCCCTGCATTCCGCCGATAAAATACCCGCTGCAATTGATGCCATCGACGATGTCTTAAAACAAACGCCCGATTCCACCCGCGCCTTGCTTATAAGGGCCCGTCTACTCGCCTTGGCCGAACGCGATGCCGAGGCCATTGACGCCTTCACCCGATATCTTGAAACGACGCCCGCCGATCAAATGGCCATCATCGGAAAATCGGCCTGCCTGTTCAAAATTAACAAACTCGACGAAGCCGAATCGCCCCTGCGTGCCTTATTGCGCGCTGATGCCAATAACGCCCAAGCGCGGGGGATTTTGGGCAACATCCTTTTGGCAAAAGGCTTGGTCGCTGAGGCCATCGTTGAATTCGAAACGGCGCTGCAAGTTGCGCCACGTTCAACCAAAAGCTTCTACAACCTCAGCCGTGCCAAGGATTTTACCCCCGATGATCCGCTTGTCGCCGCTATGCTGGCGCTGGCCGATGATCTGACCCTGCCCGTCGATGACCAAGCCTCGCTCCACTTCGGTCTTGCCAAGGCTTTTGAGGATTTTGGCGATTTTGACACTGCTTTTGCCCATCTGGCAAAGGGCAATGACCTGCGTGCAGCCCAAGCCAACTACGATATCGAGGCGGATCGCACCCTGTTTGCCGATCTGTTGCAGCGCTTTGCCCCGGCGGCCCCTGCCATCCACCCTGCCCCCGCACAGCGCCGTCCGGTGTTTGTGCTGGGCATGATGCGGTCGGGCACGACTTTGATGGAGCAAATCCTGTCCAGCCACCCGCAGGTGCACGGCGCGGGCGAGCTTGAGATTTTGCCCAAGCTTGTGTCAGCCGAACTGGGCCATGCGCCCAAAGGCCCCTTGGATGCGCCAACCCTTACCCGCATTCGCGATGGCTATCTGGCAGCACTTAACGATGAACCGGGCACCCAGCCTGTGGTGGTTGATAAGCTGCCCGCGAACTTTCGCCTGATCGGCCTGATCCAGAAAGCCTTCCCCGAGGCGCGGATTTTGCATATGCGGCGCGATCCGGTGGCGGTGTGCTGGTCGGTTTACAAAACCTATTTCACCCATACGACCATCGGCTATGCCCATAATTTAAAGCACACGATGCAATATTATGACCTGTACGAAAAGATGATGGCCGATTGGCGCACGGCCTATCCGGATGGGTTCATGGATGTCGATTACGAAGGTCTAACCCGCACGCCCGAACCCGTGATCCGCGCGGTGCTAGACTATTGCGGCTTGCCGTTTGATGCGGCCTGCCTGTCGCCGCAAGACAACAAACGCTCGGTGCAAACCGCGTCACTGCGGCAGGTGCGGTCGGGGATTTACCAAGGCAGCAGCAAGAAATGGCGCGCGTTTGACCAATATCTGGCCCCGCTGAAAGCGCATTTCGGGCAAGAGTAGCCTGTGGTTGGCTGCGACTGTGGTCTGCGCCAAGGCGTCAGCGCAATAGAAAAGGGCGAGCAAATGCCCGCCCTTTCCGATGTGGAGTTTGGGTGGATTAGAACGAGAAGGTCACGCCAGCGTCGAAAGCTTGTTCCGACTCGCTCACAGAGGCCGAACCAACACCCACGACGACTTCAAGTTGTGCCACACCAGCTTTGAACTTTGCACCACCGCCCAGATCATAGGACGCGCCCAGGCCAAAACGATTCAGCGTAACAGAATTGCCCGCACCAAAAACGGGAACCGACTCAATGTCGCTTGTCAACGCATAGGCGGTGACCGTCAGTGCGTCCATCTTTTGATCAACTGAAGCGCCCATAGAAACAACCGATGCAAGATCAGTATTCACACCAGCTGCATCTGCGCTGGCTTGCTTGTCTTGGTAGATTGCTTTGATGGTCGTGTCACCAGCAACATATGTCACCGAAGCGCTGACGTCCGTCAAAGACAATTCCGCATCAGTGATGTTGGTGTTGTCGCCGTCATCAACAGTAATGCCAGCGGTACCGTAACCAACCGCTACCGTCACAGCACCAGTGTTGTAAGAAGCACCGACAGCGTACGAGTGGACGTCATACTCGTTCAGCAGCGCGTCGGTTGCTACGTCGCGATCTGCTTCAGTATTGTCAATCTGGGACACAGATGCATGGAACGTCACAGCACCAGCAGAATAAGTGTACAAAACACGCGCATTCGACGGATTGTCCACGTTGTCAGCCGAATTCCCAACGCCAAAGCCAATGTCACCACCATCGGCGGCATAACCGATCGAGTTGCCCGAACCCAAGCCTTCGTAACCAACCGACGACAGTTGGCCAACTGCAGCCGCGTCACCACTGTCAACACCGCCCATGGTGATTTTGCCGAAAGCACCCGAGATGTACGCGCTGCCGGCAGTGCCAGCTTCGCCATTGACTGCATTGTCGGCGCGAATCGAACCGCCAAATGCCAGACCGCCATCAGTGGTGCCCGAGCCCGAGAAGCTGATACGAACGCGGTTCGAGAATGCTGCGTCGCCGTCGTAGGAGGCGATGCCCATACGTGCGTCGCCCGAAACAGCGACGTCAGCAGCAGCGAAGCCAGCCGACATGCTCAAGATAGTGGTTGCAAGAAGAATCCTTCCGTGCTGTAATTAGCCATAGGCTACTGTTTGTGTAGCATCGTTTTTTTGAAAAAAAGCCCCCGATGCGGTAAAAACGCAGGTACTTGGCGTTACCCCCAAAATACATACTGAGAAACAAGAGGGGAGGGCTACTGTTGTTCAGTCGACGGACATTCCAAACGCATCAGGATCGCCGTGTGGCGTTTCGCGAATCAGTTTTCTATTTACCGACCGCTGACCGATGTCGTAGGCGTGAATTTGGCTGCACGCCAAAGGGCTAAACCCCTCAAGGTACGCCGCATCCCTAATATCGAAATCAACTAAATTCTAAATCTAAATGGATTTAGAAAAAGCCCCTGCTTTTTCTAACAGAAAGCAGCGGCAGGGGCGATTTTTAATTGAGAATCAGAAAAGAACAAACGAGAACATCTACGCAATCTCAACCCAATCGAGAGTGACACCTATGCGCATGCTTCCTAAATGGCGGATCTTTGCAGAGCCCGAATTCGCATCGCCCGAAAAGGCGCATCCCGGCGATATGCTTTTGGCCGAGTTTTTCGACAAGCACTTCTACCCCCAT
>CAMAYO010000122.1 GCA_945862465.1 Pseudorhodobacter antarcticus
GCGCTGCCTTCGACGACGGGGGCTATCTGGGCCTCAGTTGCGGTGACGTTGATGGGTGGTGTCGGTGTGGTGGGCGAGGGGTGGCACCCGATTGGCCTGCAGGCTTTGGCCGAAACCTCGGCTGCCGCTGGGTTCTTGATTGTGGGCTACCTGGCCGCGATCAAGGTGATGCGGGTTGGCGATTTGGCAGTGGTGGCACCTTTCCGCTACACCTCGCTTTTGTTTGCCATTCTGCTGGGTTGGGCGCGGTTTGGCACCTTGCCCGACCAGCTCACGCTGATTGGCGGGGCGATAGTGGTGGCATCGGGCGTTTATATGCTGATGCACGAACGCAGTCGCTAAGGCCCGCCCAAGGCGAATGGCTTGAAATGGCCCCGCTTTCCCCCTATGCCGCTGAAGCGATGCAGGCCCGGGCGGCCAAAGGAAAGTGAACCCTGCCATGACCACCCTGTCCGTCGTCATCCCTGCGCGAAACGAGGGGGAGAATATCGCAGCCCTTGTGCGCGCGATTGATGCGGCGCTGCAGGCGCATCAGCCTTTTGAAATCATTGTGGTGGATGACGGGTCCACCGACGACACCGCCGCCCGTGTGCGCGCCATGGCCTTGGCCCATGTGCGCCTGCTGCGGCATCCCGTATCCGCCGGCCAAAGTGCCGCGGTGCATTCCGGCGTTCTGGCGGCACGCGCGCCGTTGATCTGCACGCTGGACGGAGACGGGCAAAACCCGCCGGAAGAATTGCCCCGCCTGATTGCGCCATTGCTTGCGGATGCTGCTGGGCTGGTTGGCCTTGTGGCGGGACAAAGGGTCAAACGGCAGGATACGTGGTCAAAGAAACTGGCCTCGCGCCTTGCGAACGCCCTGCGCGGATGGATGCTGCAAGACGGCACGCGTGACACGGGCTGTGGGCTAAAAGCCTTCCGACGCGATGCTTTCCTAGCGCTGCCCTATTTCAACCACATGCACCGCTATTTGCCCGCTTTGTTTGCCCGCGACGGCTGGCAGGTGGCCCATGTCGATGTCAGCCACCGCCCGCGCGGGGCGGGGGCCTCGAACTATTCCAACCTGCAGCGCGCCTTGGTGGGCGCAGTGGATTTGCTGGGCGTGGCTTGGCTGCTGCGCCGCCGCAAGAAAGCCAAGCCCTTGCCTGAGGACACAGATGTATAACCTGTTGGACATGATTGGGGCCGATACGCCTTTGGATGCTATGTGGCTGACAGTGGGGCTGTTGGGCCAGTTGATGTTCACCGCGCGCTTTTTGGTGCAATGGTGGGCATCTGAAAAAGCGGGGCGGTCGGTGGTGCCAGTGGCGTTCTGGTATTTCTCGATCTTGGGCAGCCTGATCGTGCTGGCTTACGGCATTCACAAGTTGGAACCCGTCATCATCATCGGCCAATTGCCCGGCACGGTGATTTACGCCCGCAACCTGTGGCTGCTACGCAAAGAAAAAGCATGAGGGCTGTGGCGGCGATCGCGATCGCTGTTCTGGCCGCAAGCTGGATTTTTATCGCCTATCCCAGCCTCGACATTGCGACAGCAAAGTTGTTTTACGATGGCGCGCACTTTCCGATTGCGACCAACCCTTGGGTCGAAGGCCTGCGCAATGTGCTGATCTGGGCCGAAGATGGTGGCTTTGTGCTGATAGTGATCTTGGCCTTTGCCAGCCGCAAACGCCCCATCTTGATGCTAACCTCGCGCGATTGGGCCTTTCAGGCGCTGGTCTTTCTGCTGGGGCCGGGGCTGATCGTGAACGGGCTGCTTAAGCGCCAATGGGGCAGGGCGCGGCCCTTTATGACCCAAGACTTTGGCGGTGATGCCCAATTCAGCAAGGCTTGGGAGTTGGCAGACCAATGCGCGCGTAACTGCTCTTTCGTGTCCGGAGAGGCGGCAGGGGCCACTGCCTTGGCGATTTCCATCTGCATGGCGCTGCGCGCCAACCGCGACAAAATGCGCCCGATGCTCTATCAAATGGGGGTCGCTGTGGCGTTGCTACTGCCCTTGGTTACAGCTTGGCAGCGCATGGCGGTTGGCCGGCATTATCTGTCAGACGTGGTTTTGGGCACGCTTCTGGTGGCCTTATTGGCGGCCTTGTTGCATTGGCTTTTCTCGTCCAAAGTTGCGATCAAGCGCTGTTGACTTCCCCAGTGATTCCCCCTATCAGCCGCCTACCTTAGCCACGGGTCCGCCTTTGGCTGGGGTAAGACATTGGAACTGGTCATGATCCGGGTGCAAGCCCCGATCCTCTGGAATTCCACCGCACCGCACCCGAACTTGGGCGCGACTGCGGTTTTGGTTTTTTGCGATAGGCGCAAAGGGCCGTGTCGAGAAGTGGCGCATCAAGCTTTGGTGCGAGTATTGACAGAGCAACACGAGGAACGTGCATGCCGACTATTCAACAGCTGATCCGCAAACCGCGGGAGGCACCAGTTCGCAAGTCCAAGTCGCAACACTTGGAATCCTGCCCCCAGAAGCGTGGCGTTTGCACCCGCGTTTACACCACCACTCCGAAGAAGCCGAACTCGGCTATGCGGAAAGTCGCAAAAGTGCGTCTGACCAACAGCTTCGAGGTGATCTGCTACATCCCGGGTGAAAAGCACAACCTTCAGGAACACTCTGTGGTTCTGATCCGTGGCGGTCGTATCAAAGACTTGCCGGGTGTGCGCTATCACATCCTTCGCGGCGTTCTGGATACCCAGGGCGTTAAAGAACGTCGTCAGCGTCGTTCGAAGTATGGCGCTAAGCGTCCGAAGTGAGGAGATAGAGAATGTCCCGTCGTCACGCCGCCGAAAAGCGCGAAATCCTTCCCGATGCCAAGTATGGCGATCGGGTTTTGTCGAAGTTCATGAACAACCTGATGCTGGATGGCAAAAAGTCCGTCGCGGAATCGATTGTTTATGGTGCTCTTGACCGCGTTCAGTCTCGTCTGAAGCGCGAACCCGTCCAAGCCTTCCACGAAGCGCTGGACAATGTGAAACCCTCCGTCGAAGTGCGTTCGCGCCGCGTCGGTGGTGCAACCTATCAGGTGCCGGTCGAAGTTCGCACGGAGCGTCGCGAGGCGCTTGCGATCCGTTGGCTGATCATCGCGGCGCGCAAGCGCAACGAGAACACCATGGAAGAACGTCTGGCTGCTGAACTGTCTGACGCGGTGAACAACCGTGGCACGGCTGTGAAAAAGCGCGAAGACACCCACAAAATGGCCGACGCAAACAAAGCGTTCAGCCACTATCGCTGGTAAGAGGGCACTATGGCACGCGAATATGCGCTGAACCGATACCGGAATTTCGGGATCATCGCTCACATCGACGCGGGTAAAACCACGACGACCGAGCGGATCCTGTATTACACCGGCAAAACCCACAAGATCGGGGAAGTCCACGATGGCGCAGCCACAATGGACTGGATGGAACAAGAGCAAGAGCGTGGCATCACAATCACCTCTGCCGCGACCACAACTTTCTGGCAGCGTCAGGTTGACTCGGGTGACAGCGCGTCGAACGACAAATACCGCTTCAACATCATCGACACCCCCGGCCACGTCGACTTCACAATTGAAGTTGAACGTTCGCTGGCGGTGCTTGATGGCGCTGTGGTTCTGCTGGACGGCAACGCTGGTGTCGAACCGCAGACCGAAACCGTTTGGCGTCAAGCAGACCGCTACAAGGTTCCGCGGATCGTGTTCGTGAACAAAATGGACAAGACCGGCGCTGATTTCTACAACTGCGTCAAGATGATCAGGGAGCGCACCGGGGCTAACCCGATGCCGATCCAGTTGCCAATCGGTGCTGAAGACAAGCTTGAAGGCATCATCGACCTGATCACCATGGAAGAATGGGTTTATCAGGGCGAAGATCTTGGCGCTTCTTGGATCCGTCAGCCGATCCGCGCCTCGCTGAAGGCACAGGCCGACGAATGGCGCCTGAATCTGCTGGAAACCGCTGTCGGTCAAGACGACGAAGCGATGGAAGCCTATCTGGAAGGCAACGAGCCTGACGAAGCCACGCTGCGCAAGCTGATCCGCAAAGGCACGCTGGCTATCGACTTTATCCCGATCTTGGCTGGCTCTGCGTTCAAGAACAAAGGTGTTCAGCCGATGTTGAACGCCGTGATCGACTTTTTGCCCGATCCTCTGGATGTGCCCGCCTACATGGGCTTCGCTCCGGGCGACGAGACGGAAACACGCAACATCTCGCGTTCGGCCGATGATGACCAACCCTTCTCGGGTCTGGCTTTCAAGATCATGAACGACCCCTTCATGGGCACTTTGACCTTTACCCGTATCTATTCGGGTCAGGTCAAAAAGGGCGACCAGATCTACAATGCGACCAAAGGCCGCAAAGAACGGATCGGCCGCATGGTCATGATGCACGCCAACAAGCAAGAAGAAATCGGCGAAGCTTTTGCCGGCGACATCATGGCCTTGGCGGGTCTGAAAGAAACCACGACTGGCGATACCCTGTGTGATCAGGCCAAGCCCGTTGTTCTGGAAACGATGACCTTCCCGACCCCCGTGATCGAGATCGCCGTCGAACCCAAGACCAAAGCTGACCAAGAAAAGATGGGCATCGCTTTGGCCCGTCTGGCTGCTGAAGATCCGTCGTTCCGGGTGGAAACTGACCTTGAATCTGGTCAGACCATCATGAAAGGCATGGGTGAACTTCACCTCGACATCCTCGTTGACCGTATGCGTCGCGAATTCAAGGTCGAGGCGAACATCGGTGCTCCGCAAGTGGCCTACCGCGAAACGATCAGCCGCGAGACGGAAATCGATTACACCCACAAAAAGCAAACCGGCGGCACGGGCCAGTTCGCCCGCATCAAGCTGATCATCACGCCGGTTGAACCTGGCGTGGGCTATTCGTTCGAATCCAAGATCGTTGGGGGTGCTGTTCCCAAGGAATATATCCCCGGCGTTGAAAAGGGCATCAAGTCTGTGATGGACTCGGGTCCTTTGGCTGGGTTCCCTGTGATCGACTTCAAGGTGGCGCTGATCGACGGCGCGTTCCACGACGTTGACTCCTCGGTTCTGGCTTTCGAAATTGCCGCGCGTGCTGCGATGCGCGATGGTTTGAAGAAAGCAGGGGCCAAACTGTTGGAACCGATCATGAAAGTCGACGTTGTGACGCCGGAAGACTTTACCGGCGGCGTGATTGGCGACTTGACCTCGCGTCGGGGCATGATCCAAGGCCAGGACAGCATGGGCAATGCCAATGTCATCCACTCGATGGTGCCTTTGGCCAACATGTTCGGCTATATCAACAACTTGCGGTCAATGACGTCGGGACGGGCAACCTTCTCGATGAGCTTTGACCACTACGATACCGTGCCGCAGAACATCTCGGACGAAATCCAGAAGAAATTCGCTTGATAACAGCGGTGCGCAATAAATGCGCACCCTACACCAAACCGTAGGATGCGCGCTACCTGCGCACCGCCACCGAAATGAGGAGTGACCCAAATGGGTAAGGCAAAGTTTGAACGGAACAAACCGCACGTTAACATCGGCACGATCGGCCACGTTGACCATGGCAAGACCACGCTGACCGCGGCGATCACCAAGTACTTCGGCGAATTCCGCGCCTATGACCAGATTGACGGTGCGCCCGAAGAGCGGGCTCGTGGCATCACGATCTCGACCGCGCACGTGGAATACGAGACGGCAAACCGTCACTACGCCCACGTCGACTGCCCCGGCCACGCCGACTATGTGAAGAACATGATCACCGGTGCGGCCCAGATGGACGGTGCTATCCTTGTTTGCGCCGCCTCTGATGGCCCGATGCCGCAAACGCGTGAGCACATTTTGCTCGGCCGCCAGGTGGGTATTCCCTACATGGTGTGCTACATGAACAAGGTCGACCTGGTCGACGACGAAGAACTGATTGAACTGGTCGAGATGGAAATCCGCGAACT
>CAMAYO010000123.1 GCA_945862465.1 Pseudorhodobacter antarcticus
TGGGGAATCGTGGCCTTTGCATCGTCGCTGGATCAAGCGGGCCCCATGACCAAATCGGTGCGCGATGCCGCGATTTTTCTGGGCGCGATGTGCGGCTATGATGCCAAGGATTCCACATCCGCCAACATCCCGGTGCCCGATTTTGAAGCGGCCCTGACGGGCGATATTCGCGGCAAAAAGATCGGTATCCCCAAGGAATACCGCATGGATGGAATGCCTGCCGAGATCGAAGCCTTGTGGCAAAACGGCATTGCGATGATGAAAGATGCAGGCGCTGTCATCGTTGACATCTCACTGCCGCATACCAAATACGCTTTGCCCGCTTACTACGTGATTGCGCCTGCAGAAGCATCATCCAACCTCGCGCGCTATGACGGGGTACGCTATGGCCACCGCGCCAAGCTGGCGGCGGGCGATGGCATCACCGAGATGTACGAAAAGACCCGCGCCGAGGGCTTTGGCCCCGAAGTGCAACGCCGGATCATGGTGGGCACCTATGTGCTGTCAGCGGGCTTTTATGACGCCTATTACAACCGCGCCCGCAAAGTGCGCGCTCTGATCAAGCGCGACTTTGAACTGGCGTTTGACGCTGGGATCGACGCGATCCTAACCCCAGCAACCCCGTCTTCGGCCTTTGGTTTGGGTGAGATGGCCTCGGCCGATCCGGTAGAGATGTATCTGAACGACGTCTTCACCGTGACAGTGAACTTGGCTGGCCTTCCCGGCGTGTCTGTGCCCGTGGGTCTAGATGCCAAGGGCCTGCCGCTGGGGTTGCAACTGATCGGGCGGCCGTGGGATGAGGCGGGTCTGCTTAATCACGCTTATGTACTTGAACAGGCGGCGGGCTTTGTGGCCAAGCCTGCCAAATGGTGGTAACGATCCAGCCAAATCTTATGCTTTGGGGCAGTAAAACAATGCGCACATCTGTTGCGATGATAGGTCTTCTGGCGGCTTTGTCGGCCTGTTCTATGGTTGGCAAAGGGCGTGATGCTGGCACGGCGGATTATAACAGCGCGGTCACCGGTGCCGTGCCGCAAGCCTTTGGCACACCAGTGCCGGCATCGCAGGGCTTTTCCACGGATGCCGCAGCGGCGGCCATTGCGGCGGCGGAAGGCGGGGCAGGAGCAGCTCCCTTGGACCCCACCGGTCAGATGGTTACGGGCAAAACCTTTGCGGCGGATGCGACCAGCCCTTCGGCATTGCCACCCATTGACAGCACGGGTTGCGCTGGGCGGGGCAATGCCTTTGCGGGCATCGCTGAGACAACGTCAGAGATGAATTATGTCAAATCGGGCGTTTCGGACGAGCAAGATTTCGGTGCGGTTACCACCCGCGAAACCATCGCCTCAGACAAGCAGCGCATCGAATGCAACAAGCAGCAATATGTTGTGGTGCAACCGGGCGCCTTGCCCCAACGACCCGCCAACGAAGGGCCCAACATCGCGGCCTATGCGCTTAGCACGACCAATGGCTTGGGCGAGCAGATGTATAAGCGCCCGCCCTTCTACTTGACTAACCCCGAAAAGGCCTGCGCTAAGTTCGCCTCGCCCGATCTGGCGCAGCAAGCCTTTTTGGCCGCCGGAGGCCCAGAGCGGGACGGTAAGGCGCTTGATCCTGACGGCGATGGCTTTGCCTGCGCTTGGGATCCGCGCCCCTTCCGCAACGCGCAGTGATGACAGCCTTCCCCTCGCCCAACCATGGAGAGCGGGTGGGCGGGCAGCGCCCTTGCTTGATCGTGCTGCATTACACCGCCTTGCCCGATGCTGCGGCGTCACGGGCGCGCTTGTGTGACCCCGTGCATGAAGTTTCGGCCCATTGGCTGGTCGATTTAGATGGCAGTGCTGAAGCCTTGGTGGATGAAAGCCGCAGGGCTTGGCATGCGGGGGTAGGGGCCTGGGGCAGCATCACGGATGTGAACTCTGCCTCAATCGGGATCGAGATCCAGAATGTCGGCCATGCGCCCTTTCCCGAACCGCAGATGGCGGGGCTAGAGCGGTTGTTGAAGGCTATTTTCGCCCGCTGGTCGCTGGGTCCGCAGGCGGTGATCGGGCATTCCGACATGGCCCCCACGCGCAAGGCTGATCCCGGTCCGCATTTTGATTGGCGCAGGTTGGCGCAGGGTGGCTTTAGTTTGTGGCCCGACAGAGCAGACCCTCTCCCGTCCGACGATCTGGCCGCCCGATTCCAAACCGCTGCCCATGCCTTTGGCTACCCCAAAGCTGACCTTGCAACCCTGCTGCACGCCTTTCGCTTGCGCTTTCGCCCTTGGGCCAAGGGTCCGCTAGATGGCGTCGATGCCGCGATGGCCGCTGACTTGGCGGCGCGCTACCCCGCCGCCTGAACCCCTTAGGCCTCAGGCAAAGCCAAGGCAGATAGGTAAAGCCCAAGCCCAAAGACCGCGTGTGCTGCAAGGCCAAGGCCGCGCGCTTGCCAGGGGTTGTCGGCCCGCGATGCCGCAATCCCGCCGCCCATGCCCGGCCCCATCAAGAACCACCCCGCGCTGATGGTCACGATCCCTACGATCAACGCTGGGGTTAGCGTGGGCGTTTCAGCCCAACCAGGTCCCCAGATGATCAGCAATGCCGCCGCGTAAACGACGCCCACAAGGTAGTGCCCCGCCCAGCCAATCGCCGTCTCGCCCGCAATCTCGCGCGACTGCGCGATGTCGTCGTGCCACAGCTTGCCCCGCGCCACATGGGCAAACCAGCGGCCGCCCAGCTTCCACGCCGGCGCAGGCAGGCCAAAGGCCAGATGCAGCGCCAGCCCCCATAGATCGAACAGAGCGGTGGCACCTACGCCGATGATCAGACTTTGGATGGTAAGCGTCACCGTGTTCCCCTTTTCTTGCTGGCGCGCTCATCGTGGCGAGGCGCGCAACGAAAGTCCACCACAGACCGCCACCCGCCAAGCCCATTGACCACGCCGCGCCTTGCGCCTATGCCCCCGTTTGCGCGGATGGCTGGATGACCGCGGGGGGCAACCTTCGAGGAAAGTCCGGACTCCATGAAGTAAGGGTGCCGGGTAACGCCCGGCGGGGGTAACCCCAGGGAAAGCGCCACAGAGAAGAGACTGCCTTGGTGTTCGGCCTAGCCGGACGCAAACCAAGGTGAGGGTGAAACGGTGGGGTAAGAGCCCACCACGGACCGGGCAACCGGGACGGTATGGCAAGCCCCACCCGGAGCAATGCCGAATAGGGGCCTTGTGCGGAAAGGTCCGGATCCACAGCGCCGCAAGGTTCTGCCGGAGACCTCCGCGGGGACGCTTCAGCCCTTAGGCCCGGGTTGGCAGCTTGATCGCCCTGGTAACAGGTGCGGCAGAGGAATGGTCATCCAAAGGCGAAAGCCTTGGACAGAATCCGGCTTATAGGCCATCCGCGCATTTTTCCTGTTACAATGGCCAGATGCCGTTGACTCTGCCGCCCCGATGGGTAAAAGGCGGGCTTCAAGGATTTGCGGATGGCCTAGCCTTCCGATGCAGGAGAGACGACTATGGCCAAACCGGCGACGATCAAGATCCGTCTGAACTCGACGGCTGGCACCGGGCACTTCTATGTGACCAAGAAGAATGCCCGTACCATGACCGAAAAGATGACGGTCAATAAGTATGACCCCGTCAAGCGGGAACACGTGGAATACAAAGAAGGCAAGATCAAGTAAGATCGCGCCAGACCTGTAAGACCCAAAAGCCGTGCGGTTCGCGCGGCTTTTTCGTTTTGCGCTGTCCCTGTCAGCGGGGCGGCTTTGGGTCTACGATGGGATGTGGCCAAGGTTTTGGGCCAAGGCCAATTCCCCAAAAGGAGCGCCGATGGAACGCAATCATTACGAAGAACATTATGTTTCCCGCGTGGGGTGGTTGCGCGCGGCCGTGCTGGGGGCCAATGACGGGATCGTATCCACGGCCGCGTTGATCGTGGGGGTGGCTGCAGCGTTTGATAGGTCAGGCGTAATGCTGGCGGGCATGGCGGGGCTTGCGGCGGGGGCCTTGTCGATGGCGGCGGGGGAATATGTATCGGTGTCTTCGCAGGCCGATACCGAAAAAGCCGATACCGAACGCGAACGCACCGAGATTGAGGCTGATCCCGAAGAAGAACTGCGCGCTTTGGCCGGGATTTACGAAGATCGTGGCCTGTCGCCCGATCTGGCCTTGCAAGTGGCCACGGCTTTGCACGCCAAAGACCCGCTGGCCGCGCATTTGCGCGACGAGTTGGGCTTTTCGCAGCATTCCGAAGCCAAGCCCTTGGTTGCGGCTGGGGCCTCTGCCCTCAGCTTTGCTGTCGGGGCGGCGATGCCGATGGCGGCGGCTTTCTTGGTGCCAGAAGCGTCGATCAGCCTGTGGGTCACGGTGATCTCGCTGGGGTTCCTTGCCCTGCTGGGCGCTGTGGGGGCTAAGGCGGGCGGTGCGCCCATGGTGCGCGCAGTGGTCAGGGTAACGTTCTGGGGGGCTGTGGCGATGGCTGTGACAGCCCTTTTGGGCCATCTGTTTGGAGCTGTGGTCTAACGCCAAAGCAAAAGGGCCAGAGTTTCCTCTGGCCCGCTGTTTAACTGCCTAGCGCTTGGTTCAGCGGCGGTCGCCCATGAACTGCAACAAGAAGGTGAACAGGTTGATAAAGTCCAGATACAGGCGCAAAGCGCCCATGATCGCCGACTTTGCCATCCACTCTTCATTGCCAGCGCGCGCATTGGCAACATACTCGCCCTTAATCGCCTGCGTGTCATAGACGGTCAGACCCGCAAAAATCAGCACGCCGATGACCGAAATGGCGAATTGCAGCGCTGACGAGGCCAGGAACATGTTGACGATCATCGCAACCAGAATGCCGACCAGACCCATCATCAGGAACGAACCCATCCCCGACAGGTTCCGCTTGGTCGTGTAACCATACAGGCTAAGCCCTGCGAACGATGCGGCGGTGGCCAAGAAGGTCGTGAAGATCGACGCGCCCGTGAAAATGGCGAAGATGAACGACAACGACAGACCCATGGCCGCCGCGTACACATAGAAGAACAACTGTGCAGCACCGACCGAAAGGCGCGGCAATGCAGCGCTGAAGATCATGACCATGACCAAAGGCAGGAACGTGATAATCCAGCCCAGAATGTTCAAACTGCCGCTTTCTGGATTGATGAATGTCATCAGCAGCGCAGGGGTGGTGCCCACTGCCCAGCTAATGCCCGCCGTCACCAACATGCCAACTGTCATGGTGGAATAGACGCTGTTCATGTGCGCACGCAGACCTGCATCAATGGCAAGGCCGGCGGTTGCACCAAGGGGTCTTGTCTGAAATTGAGCCATCAAAGCCTCCGTTCGTGTGGCGGGTCGGGCGTTTGCCGACCTCTTGGGTCTAATATCGGTATTGTGCTCTCCGACTTCAAGGTTGTCTTGAAGGTTGTCTTGCTAAATTTGCATCAAGCCGCGCCGAGGCGTTGGTTTGCGGCGTTACACCTGCGGCGCTCAAGACCCGCCCTCACCTTCGTGCTGACCGTTGGCGGTCTATCTTTTGTGGTGTCGCAGCGACAGAATCACCCTTTCGAGGCTGATTTGGTAGCTCAGCAAAAGCTGCTGATGTGTCTGACTGATTTTAAGACCTATCATTAAGGCATAACTAAAGGGTGCAATTTAGGCGCGAAACTATTCAAACGGCATATAAGAAATCGGTGCTGTGCCCGGGGTGCCTTAGAAAAAAATCAACGTAACAGGTTAGAAAAAAGGACAGAGGTTAAAGGTTTGTTGAAGTGCATATTCCTTGGAAACGGCAAGATACATAGGGTGATTTTTTAGTATAAATATATGATAATATTATATATTTTAAAAACACTCAC
>CAMAYO010000124.1 GCA_945862465.1 Pseudorhodobacter antarcticus
AGCAAGTGGAATCGCGGGCAGTCGGAAATCGGCTATTGGGTTGCGCCTGCGTTTTGGAACACCGGTATCGCTTCCGAAGCCGTGCGGGCGCTCATCGCGGCCAACCCAAAGGCCAGCCGCAGCATCTTTGCCGAGGTGTTTCAAGATAATCCCGGTTCCGCCCGTGTGCTGACCAATGCGGGCTTTCAATATCTGGGCGACGCCGAAAGCTTTTCGGTCGCGCGCAATGCCCGTGTCCCGACGTGGACCTATATTAAAACTTACGCCTGACCGCCCACTCTTGCATCTTGGGCCTTGCCAGTGTTGCATGGCTCAAACTGGGGGGCATATGCGCAGCATCGACCTGAATTCTGATCTGGGCGAAGGGTTTGGCCCTTGGTCCATGGGCGATGATGCGGCCATGTTGGGGCTTGTCACCTCGGCCAACGTGGCCTGTGGTGGGCACGCCTCTGATCCGGAAACCATGTTCGCCACGCTGCGCCTTGCTGCCCAAAACGGGGTCACCGTGGGGGCGCATCCGGGGTACAATGACCGCGAGGGTTTTGGCCGTCGGATCATTCCGATGACGCCGTCTGAGATCACCCGTATGGTCGCAGCGCAGATTGGCACCCTGATGGGATTGGCGGCTTTGGCGGGTGCCAAAGTGGCCTATGTCAAAGCACACGGCGCCTTGGCCAACCATGCTGCCGAAACGCCTGCCGTGGCTGCTGCGATTGTCGCGGCGGTGCAGGCCATCTCGCCCGACCTTGCCCTTTTGGCCATTTCGGGCACCTGTCAGGAAGACGCCGCCCATGCTGTTGGCTTGCCTGTTTACAGCGAAATCTTCGCTGACCGCGCCTATCTTTCCTCGGGCCGCTTGCTGTCCCGCAGCCGCCCCGATGCGATGATCTCTGACGCCAAGGCTGCGACCGCGCGTCTGTTGGGCTTTTTGGAAACGGGCCTGATGCCCGTTGTCGACGGCGACCCGATCTCGCTTGCCGCCCATTCCATCTGCATTCACGGCGACAGTCCCCATGCTGTTTCTATGGCGCAAGACATCCGCGCGCGGTTGGCGGCGGCGGGGGTGACCCTTGCCCCTTTCCTGCGGCCCTGACCAATGGCCCTCTATCGCCCCATCGCCGATCACGCCGTGCTGGTGGAATTTGGCACCGCCATCAGCGATGCCGCGCATGCCCAAGTGCTTGCCCTTGACCAAGCCCTAACCGCCAATCCCTTCGCAGGCTTTCGCGAGGCGACGCCCGCTTTTGTCAACCTGCTGGTCGATTTTGACCCTATCATGACTGACCACGCCGAAGTCGAAGCCCACCTGCGCCTCTTGGCCGATCAGCCCCTTACGCCCCGCACTCCCGTTACATGGCAGGTGCCCGTCTGCTATGAAAACGCCCCCGATCTGGACGAGGTCGCCCGCCGCACCGGCCTGTCGACAGATGCCGTCATTGCGGCCCACTTGGCAGGCGATTACCGCGTGTTCCTTTACGGCTTCGCCCCCGGCTACGCCTATATGGGCGGCTTGCCCGAGGCGATAAAGCTTGACCGCAAAACCACCCCTGTGCGCGGTGTGCCGGCGGGGCAGATCATCATCGCGGGCACGATGTGCCTGATCACCACGCTGGTGATGCCGACCGGCTGGTGGATCATCGGCCGCACGCCCACTCGCGTGCTGACCGGTGATGAAGCGCGGCCCTTTCTGTTCGATGTGGGCGACCATATCCAGTTTCACCGCGTGTCTCAGGCTGAATTCGAGGCCTTGCCATGACCCGCCTGCGCGTGGCCTTTGCCGGCCCCCATGTCACCTTTCAAGACAGTGGCCGCTTGGGCCGGATGCGCTACGGCGTGCCCGCTTCGGGGCCGATGGACCGCAAAGCCTTTGCCATCGCGCAATCGGTATTTGGGAACCCGCCCGATGCGGCGGCGATCGAGGTTTCGTTGGGTGGGCTGTCCTTGGATTGTGTCGAGGGGCAGGTGACCTTTGCCGTGGTCGGTGGCGGCTTTATCGTGCAAATCGGCTCTCGACGCATGGGCGCTTGGACTGTGCATACCTTGCACCAAGGCGAGCGTCTGGTGATCCGCCCCGGCCCTTGGGGCAGTTGGACCTATCTGGCCTTTGCTGGTCACCTCATGGCCCCGCAATGGCTGGGCAGTTCGGCCACCCATGGTCCATCGGGCTTGGGCGGTGGAACGCTGGTGGCATGGCAAGAGGTGATCGTGCAAGACGCGCGGGTTGAGCACACCCTTGAAGGGTCTATCCCCTGCCCAATCTGGGCGCGGCCCCGCCCTGTGATCCATGCGGTTCTGGGCCCGCAAGACCGCTTCTTTTCGGCCGATAGTCTTGAGGATTTGGCCACCCAGCCGTTTTATCTGACCAATTCCTACGACCGCATGGGTGTGCGCTTGCGCGGGCCCTCTTTGACGCCCGAAGGTGCGCTGTCCATCCCGTCAGAACCCATCCTGCGTGGATCGGTGCAGGTCGCGGGCGATGGCTTGGCCACGGTGATGCTGGCCGATCATGGCACGACGGGCGGCTATCCCAAGATCGCCACGGTGGTATCGGATGATCTGGACGGGTTTGTGCAATTGCGCCCGAATGACGCGGTGCGCTTTAAGCTGGTCTCTGCGCCCCAAGCCGTGGCTTTGGCACGGGCGGGGGATAAGGCCTTGCGCACCTATCTGAACCGCCCGCGCTGACACGAGGCGGGAGGCCAGCCGACCCGCACCATTTCGGAGGAGTGCGACAACGGGGCAGGTTAAGGAAGGCTTGTCGTGGGTTGCTTTAGGCCTTGCGCAGCGTGCTCGGGGCTATTCCGAACTGGGCGCGAAAGGCGCGCGATAGGGCTGAAGGGCTGGAAAACCCTGTGCGCAGGGCGACATCGGCCAAGGGATGGCGGGTGTCTGTGATCATCCGCCGCGCGGCTTGCAACCGCAGCGAGACGCCATAGGCCGCAGGCGTGGTTTGCAAAGCCACGCGAAACAGCGTTTCCAATCTGCGGGGCGACAGGCCCAAGGCGCGGGCCGTTTGGGCGGTGGGTTCGGGCGCATCCATCCGGGCCTCCATCCGCGCCACGGCTTGGGCCACGCGGGGATCAAGCCTAGGATCGGCCGGATGGGGCGGGGCGATCTGCGGATCAGACCCGGGGCGCGGCGTGGTCAGGAACGAGGCTGCCACCTGTCGCGCCAAGGCGAGGCCGTGGCGCGCACCTATCAAGTGTAACATCAGGTCGGCGGCAGGCGCAGCCCCGCCCGCTGTAAAGCGGTTGCGGTCAATCACCCAGCGGTCGGGCACAACATCCACCTCGGGGTGGGCGGCGGCGAGGTCTTCTAGGTCTTCCCAATGCACCGTGGCGCGGTGGCCAGCCAAAAGCCCCGCGCGTGCCAGAACCCAAGCCGCCGCATCTATTCCGCCCAATGCCGCAAAGCGCGGGGCCATGCGGGCCAGATCGCGGATCAGGGGGGCGGTTGCCACTTCAGACTGGCGAAAGCCTGCAATCACCACTAACGCATCCGCCCCTTCGGCGGCTGACAGCGGGCCGGATGACGGCAGTTCTATTCCGCAGGTCAAGGGCACGGCCCGCCCATAGGGCGACACCACGCGCCACCGATAGGCCTCGTGCCCCAGATGGCGGTTGGCTGAGCGCATCGGATCAAGGGTCGAGGCGACCTCAAGGATCGAGGATTGCGGCAAGACCAGCAAGGCCAGCGTCAAGACCTGTTGCGAGGGCGCAAAGATTTGTGCGTTTTTAGTCATGTAGATTTCGTAAATCGTCAAGCGCGCCGTGACAAGCCCGTTATGCTGCCCCCAATCAAATCGGAGGACCCCATGCCACTCGCCATGAACCGTGAAGTTTTCATCACCTGTGCCGTTACCGGATCGGGCGGCACCCAAGACCGCAGCCCCCATGTGCCGCGCAGCCCGGCGCAAATCGCGGCCTCTGCCATTGATGCGGCCAAGGCGGGGGCTGCCGTGGTCCATTGTCATGTGCGCGATCCTGAAACGGGCAAGCCCAGCCGTGATGGCAAGCTGTACCGCGAAGTGACCGAACGCATCCGCGGTTCCGGCACCGATGTGGTTTTGAACCTGACAGCGGGCATGGGCGGCGATATCTACTTTGAAAACTCTGAATCCATGCATCAGATGAGCCCGCGCTCTGACATGGCTGGCGCCACGGAACGCGTCGCCCATGTGGTCGACTGCCGCCCCGAAATCTGCACGCTCGATTGCGGCACGATGAACTTTAACGAAGCCGACTATGTCATGGTCAACACCCCCGGCTTGCTGCGCGATATGGCGCGGCGGATGACGGCGGCAGGTGTGCGCATTGAAATTGAGGCGTTTGATACAGGCCACCTGTGGTTGGCCAAGGAACTGGCCAAAGAGGGCGTGATCCCCGCGCCGACCTTGGTGCAGCTGTGCATGGGCGTGCCATGGGGCGCACCCGATGATCTGAACACCTTCATGGCGATGGTCAACAACGTGCCCGCCGATTGGCATTGGAGCGCGTTTGCCATTGGCCGCAACCAGATGCCCTATGTCGCAGCCTCGGTTCTTGCAGGCGGCAACGTGCGGGTGGGGTTGGAGGATAACCTTTGGCTGGACAAAGGCGTTCTGGCGACCAACGCCCAACTGGTGGAACGCGCTGTCAGCATCATTTCCAATCTTGGTGCAAGGGTGATCACACCCGCCGAAGTGCGCGCCAAGCTGAAGCTGGAAAAACGCGCACCGTTGGGGAAATGACATGACCAGAAAAGCAGCGATCATTGGCGGCGGCGTTATCGGCGGCGGCTGGGCGGCGCGGTTCTTGCTGAACGGCTGGGATGTGGGCGTGTTCGACCCTGATCCAGAGGCCGAGCGTAAGATCAACGCTGTTCTATCCAACGCCCGCCTTGCCTTGCCCGCCTTGTCGGATGTGCCCATGCCGCCCGAAGGCAAGCTGACCTTTCACGGCACGATCGGTGAAGCGGTGGAGGGCGCGGAATATGTGCAGGAATCCGTTTCCGAGCGCATTGATTTGAAGAAGAAAGTCTACGCCCAATTGCAGCAAGCCAATCCGGGCGTGCTGATCGGCTCGTCTACTTCCGGCTTCAAGGCGTCTGATCTGCAAGACGGCTCGCCCGCGCCGCACAACATCATCGTGGCACACCCGTTCAACCCGGTCTATCTGCTGCCGCTCTCCGAAGTGTCTGGCAGCCCCAAGAACCCGCCCGAAGTGGTCGCCAAAACCGTGCAGATCATGAAGGACATCGGGATGTTCCCGCTTGTCCTGAAAAAGGAAATTGACGCCTTTATCGGCAACCGCTTCCTTGAAGCTGTTTGGCGCGAAGCGCTGTGGATGCTGGTGGACGGTGTCGCCACAACGTCTGAGATCGACGATGCCATCCGCATGGGCTTTGGCCTGCGCTGGGGCCAAATGGGCCTGTTTGAAACCTATCGCGTGGCGGGTGGCGAGGCGGGGATGCGCCACTTTATGGCCCAGTTCGGCCCCGCGCTGAAATGGCCATGGACCAAGCTGATGGACGTGCCAGAGTTTAACGATGCCTTGGTCGATCTGGTCGCCACCCAGTCTGACGCCCAATCCGGTGCCTACGGCATCCGCGAGCTAGAGCGTATCCGCGACCAGAACCTGATCGGCTTCCTGCGCGCCTTGAAAGAGCGCAACTGGGGCGCTGGCAAAGTGCTGTTGGCCCATGATGCGGCGCGCGCTGCGGCGTTTCATGGCTCTGATGCCACACCCAAAGGCGCGCCTTTGGTGATGGCGCAGATGCAGGTTCTGCCGGG
>CAMAYO010000125.1 GCA_945862465.1 Pseudorhodobacter antarcticus
AGCCCCACCAGTTCCGCATGGCGGCGCAATATCTTGACCGACAGCGAGTGGAAGGTGCCCATCCACGCAATGCCCTCTGCCGCCTCGCCCATGATGCGGCCAATGCGCAGTTTCATCTCGCGCGCGGCTTTGTTGGTGAAGGTGACAGACAGAATTTCGTTGGGCCGCGCCTTGCCCATGGCCAGCAAATGCACGATCCGCGCGATCAGCGCCTTGGTTTTGCCCGTGCCTGCGCCTGCCAGCATCAGCACGGGGCCATCCAATGCTTCAACCGCTTCGCGTTGGGCGGGGTTCAGATCATCCAGATAGGGTGCAGGCCGCGCCGAAAGCGCGCGGCGCGACAGGGGAATGGCGTCAAATGGATCGTCAGAGTCGGTCATGCGCCCGACCCTAGCGCGATCTGGATGCAATGGAAAGCCATGTTCCGCTTCTGTTCTGGCGCTACCACAACATTCGGTAGGTGGGGCGCAAAACCTCGCAAGGGGGGCTATTGGCCCAGCCAACTTGTCGGGCGGAAAATCCCCAGTTTCATCCCTGCGCCGCTGCGGGATATTGTTCGCGCATCCCTTCGGTATAGCGGCCAAACAGGCGGGCGAAGGTGACGATGTCTTCGGCAGACCATTGGGCAAATAGCCGGATGGTGCGCTGCCATTTGGCATCCAAGAACGCCTCCATCAGGGCCCAAGCGGCATCGGTGGGCACCAAAACCGACCTGCGGCCATCTTCTTGGCTGACGGCGCGCTGCAGCAATCCGCGATCCACCAGATCGGCGGCGATCCGGCTGGCACGAGAGGGGTCAAGGGCCAACTCCTCGGCCAGCAAACCCACGGTCGCCTCGGATGGTGGGCGGGCATAGCCGCCGCGAATGCGCAAGATGGCTGAAAGCGCGTGAAACTGGGTGGCCTCTAGCCCGGCGTTCAGTTCGTCCATCAGGCTTTGGGGCACATCGCCCTTCATCACACGGCGCACAAAGTGGAAATGATCGGCATCCAGCGACAGCAAAGCCTCGGCCACCTCGACCGCATGGCCTTGGGCTTGCAGGGTGGCTTTGATGCGATCATTCGGGGGCGCGTGTGACATGGGGTGATTAGGGGCAATTCCTTGCGTGTGTCAAGTATATGACAAGCGCAATTCCGTGCGGTTGACATAGAATTCCACCTGCCCTAAGGCTGGCCCCAATCCAATAGGAGCCGACCATGTCCCAAGCGCCCAGCGATGCCCCTGCCCCGTCCGAGACAGGCTCGCTTCGCCTTGTCATCCTGTCAATCGGCCTATTGCTGTTCTTGGCCGCGCTGGATCAAAGCATCGTGTCGACCGCCTTGCCCACGATTGTGGCAAGCCTTGGCGGGGTCGAGCATTTGTCTTGGGTGGTGACGGCTTATATCCTAACGTCGACCATCGTAGCGCCGCTTTATGGCAAGCTGGGCGATCTTTTTGGGCGGCGGAACACGATCTTTGTGTCAGTTGGCATCTTTATCTTGGGATCGATCCTGTGTGGGGTCGCCAATTCGATGACCTTCCTGATCATCTCTCGCGGCATTCAGGGCTTGGGCGGCGGCGGGTTGTTTGTTCTGGCGCTGTCGGTGGTGGGCGATGCGGTGCCCCCGCGTGATCGGGGCAAAATTCAAGGCGTCTTTGCAGCGGTCTTTTCCACCTCGTCGATCTTGGGGCCTTTGGCGGGCGGTTGGTTGACCGAACAGGCCAACTGGCACTGGATTTTCCTCATCAACGTGCCCTTGGGTCTGCTGGCCCTTGTGGGCTTTGCCGCCAGCTTCAAGCCACGCGGCACACGCGTTAGCCATAAGATCGACTGGTGGGGGGCCATCACCCTGACCCTTGGCCTTGGCGCGTTAACCTTGCTGACCAGCCTTGGCGGGCGCAGTTTTGATTGGGCATCAACAACTTCTGCAGCCTTGGCAGCCCTAACGATTGCTGCATTTGTAGCCTTTGTGAAAATAGAGCAGCGCGCCGAAGAGCCGATCCTGCCCTTGTCGCTGTTTAAGCTGAACGTGTTCTGGGTCACGTCGATCTTGGGCTTTGCCGTAGGGGCCAGCCTGTTTGGCGCCATCACCTTCTTGCCGCTCTATCTGCAAATCGCCGAAGGATCGACACCCACGGGATCGGGCCTGCAATTGATCCCCCTGACCTTGGGGATCGTGGCCGCATCAACGCTTGCGGGCATTTATATGGGCAAGACGGGCAAGTATAAAATCCTGACGCATTTGGGCACGGGGCTGCTGACGCTGGGGATGGTCAGCCTGACACAGATTGATGCACAAACCGGCATGGTGCTGTTTAGCGCGCAGTTGGTGCTGGTGGGGCTTGGCATGGGCTGCATCTTTCCGGTGCTGACCACCGCCGTTCAAAACGCCGTGCCGCGCCAAGCTTTGGGCACGGCCACCGCTGCGGGCATTTTGCTGCGCCAAAGCGGCGGGGCTTTGGGGGTTGCGGCCTTTGGTGCGCTGTTCTCGGTGCGTCTGGTCACCGGTTTGGGCGAGGCTTCGGCCCAGCTGGGGGACGGGGCGCAATTGGGCCCGCAGATGATCGCGCAACTGTCGCCCGAGATGAAAGCGCTTGTGGCCGATGCCGTGATCAATGCCATTCATCCAATCTATTGGATCGCCGCCGCCATGGGTCTTGTGGCCTTTGGCTTCTCGTTCCTGCTGGACGAGGTGCCCTTGGTGAGCCGCATGGTCCCCAAGGGCGAATAAGGCCAAAGCCTTGCTTTTGGCCGGTTGAAATCGGCCAAAAGCAGCATACTTTTGTATACATTCTCGCTATTTGCACAAATCTTTTGCACAAGCCTTTCATTTGCCGAATTCTTGGCCAAAACCCCAAAACAGCCCCTTGCGCTGCACCGCAGCACTTATAGGATGAATGGTCAATTCTGCGGCCTTCCCCGCAGGCACCAAGGGGCCGCCATGACCGAATTTAAGAAGATCTTGATCGCCAACCGGGGCGAAATTGCCATCCGCGTGATGCGCGCCGCCAATGAACTGGGCAAAAAGACTGTCGCTGTCTATGCCGAAGAAGACAAGCTGTCGCTGCACCGCTTCAAAGCGGATGAGGCCTATCTGATCGGCGAGGGCCTGTCCCCCGTGGGGGCCTATCTGTCGATTGCCGAGATCATTCGCGTGGCCAAGGATTCAGGCGCTGATGCCATCCATCCGGGCTACGGGCTTTTGTCGGAAAACCCCGATCTGGTCGATGCTTGCGATCAAAACGGCATCACGTTTATCGGCCCCAAGGCCGAAACCATGCGCGCCTTGGGCGATAAGGCCAGTGCGCGGCGCGTGGCTATGGCCGCGGGCGTACCGGTTATTCCGGCCACCGAAGTTTTGGGCAACGACTTTACAGCCATCAAGGCCGAAGCGGCGGCGGTGGGTTATCCATTGATGCTCAAAGCCTCATGGGGCGGCGGTGGGCGCGGGATGCGGCCTGTTCTAGGGCCGGATGAGTTGGAAACCAAAGTGCTGGAAGGCCGGCGCGAAGCCGAAGCCGCCTTTGGCAATGGCGAGGGCTATCTGGAAAAGATGATCCTGCGCGCCCGCCATGTGGAAGTACAAATTCTGGGCGACAAGCACGGCGAAATTTACCACCTGTATGAACGCGACTGCACCGTGCAGCGCCGCAACCAAAAAGTGGTCGAACGCGCCCCTGCCCCCTATCTAACCGAAGCGCAACGCGCCGAGGTCTGCGACCTAGGCCGCCGCATCTGTGCCCATGTGGGCTATGAATGCGCGGGCACGGTTGAATTCCTGATGGATATGGACACGTCCAAGTTCTATTTCATCGAAGTGAACCCCCGCGTTCAGGTCGAACATACTGTCACCGAACAGGTGACAGGCATCGACATCGTTCAGGCGCAAATCCTGATCGCTGAGGGCAAAAGCTTGGCCGAAGCCACGGGCGTGCCCTCGCAATCCGAAGTGCGCTTGACGGGCCATGCCTTGCAATGCCGCGTGACGACCGAAGACCCGCAAAACAACTTCATCCCCGATTATGGCCGCCTTACGGCGTACCGTTCGGCCACAGGCAATGGCATTCGCCTTGATGGTGGCACGGCCTATGCCGGATCGGTCATCACGCGCTATTACGATTCGCTTTTGGTAAAAGTCACCGCTTGGGCGCAAACCCCGCAAGCCGCCATCACCCGCATGGACCGCGCTTTGTCCGAGTTTCGCATCAGGGGCGTGTCGACCAATATCGAGTTTGTCATCAACCTGCTAAAGCATCCGACATTCCTTGATTATTCCTACACCACCAAGTTCATCGACACGACGCCCGAACTGTTCACCTTCAAAAAGCGTCAAGACCGTGCCACCAAAATCTTGACCTACATAGCCGACATCACGGTCAACGGGCATCCTGAAACCGCAGGCCGCCCCAAGCCCGCGGCCGAGGCCCGCAAGGCCCGCGCCCCAAAGCCCAAGGTCGGGGCTGAAGCCCTGATGGGCACGCGCAACCTGCTGGAACAAAAAGGCCCGCAAGCCGTGGCCGATTGGATGCTGAAGCAGAAAAAGGTGCTGATCACCGACACCACGATGCGCGACGGCCACCAATCCCTGCTTGCCACGCGGATGCGGTCTTTCGACATGATCAAGGTAGCGCCCGCCTATGCGGCCAACCTAAGCCAACTCTTCAGCGTCGAATGCTGGGGCGGCGCCACGTTTGATGTGGCCTACCGTTTCTTGCAGGAATGCCCGTGGCAACGCTTGCGCGATCTGCGCGCCGTGATGCCCAACCTGATGACGCAGATGCTGCTGCGCGCCTCTAACGGGGTGGGCTATACCAACTATCCCGACAATGTGGTGCGCTCCTTTGTGGCCCAAGCGGCAACGTCGGGTGTGGATGTCTTTCGCGTGTTTGACAGCCTGAACTGGGTGGAAAATATGCGCGTGGCGATGGATGCCGTGCTAGAGGCGAACAAGGTCTGCGAGGGCACGCTGTGCTATACCGGCGATATGCTAGACCCGAACCGCGCCAAATATAACCTCAAATACTACGTCGATCTGGCCAAGGAACTCAAAGCCGCAGGGGCCCATGTTCTGGGGCTAAAGGATATGGCGGGGCTGTTGAAACCTGCCGCTGCGCGCCAACTGGTCAAGACCTTAAAGCAAGAGGTGGGCCTGCCCATCCACTTCCACACCCATGACACATCGGGCGCTGCCGCCGCCACAATCCTTGCCGCTTGCGATGCGGGCGTGGACGCTGTGGATGCCGCGATGGATGCGTTTTCGGGCGGAACCTCGCAGCCCTGCTTGGGCTCGATCGTGGAAGCCCTGCGCCACACCGACCGCGACACGGGGTTGGACATCTCTGCCATCCGCGAGATTTCCAACTATTGGGAAGCGGTGCGCGGCCAATATGCGGCGTTTGAAAGCGGGCTGCCAGCGCCTGCTTCAGAAGTCTACCTGCACGAAATGCCCGGCGGTCAGTTCACCAACCTTAAGGCGCAGGCGCGCAGCTTGGGGCTAGAAGATCGCTGGCACGAAGTGGCGCAAGCCTATGCCGATGCCAACCAAATGTTCGGCGATATTGTCAAAGTCACGCCCTCGTCCAAAGTCGTGGGCGATATGGCCCTGATGATGGTGGCCCAAGGCCTGACCCGCGCGCAGGTCGAAGACCCTGCCGTTGATGTGGCCTTCCC
>CAMAYO010000126.1 GCA_945862465.1 Pseudorhodobacter antarcticus
CACCTTTTACAACCACCAACGCCCTCACACTGCCCATGGTGGACAACCGCCCGCCGTGGTTTACTTCAACAGCATTGAAACCGATCAGCAGGTGCAGGCAGTAGCTTAAACACGCCGGAAATCTGTCCAAAGATCGGGGAGTAGCTCAGTGGTCTCATCGCGAAATTGGCCTGCCTTTCGGCAGGCCAATTCGCCTGGCTTAGACCTCCGCCCTCACCCGCACTTGGAATGGCCGCAATCGTTGCAGGTCATGCAGCCCTCTTTCATCTGCACCGAAAAGCTGTTGCAGCTGGGGCAGGCAGCGCCCAAGGGGCCGCCGCCGACCACCATTTGCTCGGCATGGGGGTCGGTTTTCAAGCCAAGCCCCTCGCCTTCGATAAAGCCTATGGCGATCAGGTGGCGTTCAATCACCCCGCCGATCGCGGCAAGGATCGAGGGCACATAGCGCCCTTCCATCCATGCCCCGCCGCGCGGGTCGAACACGGCTTTCAGCTCTTCCACGACAAACGAAATATCCCCGCCGCGCCGGAACACAGCACTGATCATCCGCGTCAGCGCCACGGTCCAAGCGAAATGCTCCATATTCTTCGAGTTGATGAAGACTTCAAACGGGCGGCGGTGGCCGGCGATGATGATGTCGTTGACCGTGATATACAGCGCGTGTTCGCTGCCCGGCCATTTGACCTTATAGGTGTTGCCCTCCAGCGCCGCGGGGCGGCTCAGGGGTTCGGCCAAATAGACCACTTCGCCGCCTTTATCCTCGGGCACTTGTGCGGGCGTGGCGGGGGCCGCTTCGCTGACTGTCAACACCGATCCTGTCACGGCATTGGGGCGATAGGTGGTGCAGCCTTTGCAGCCCTGATCCCAGGCGGCCATATAGACCTCTTGAAACGCCTCAAAGCTGATGTCTTCAGGGCAGTTGATGGTTTTCGAGATCGAAGAGTCGATCCATTTCTGTGCCGCCGCCTGCATGCGCACATGGTCCAGAGGTGGTAGGGTTTGGGCGTTGACGAAATAGTCGGGCAAAGGCGCATCGCCATGGGTTTCGCGCCACAGTCGCACGGCGTAGTCGACCACTTCTTCCTGCGTGCGCGACCCGTCTTTTTGCAGCACCTTGCGGGTGTAGGCATAGGCGAACACTGGCTCGATCCCGGACGAGACGTTGCCCGCATACAGGCTAATCGTGCCCGTGGGTGCTACCGAGGTGAGCAGCGCGTTGCGGATGCCGTGCTTGGCGATCAGCGCGCGCACATCAGCGTCCATGCCCTGCATCGTGCCCGATGCCAGATAGGCGTCTGCGTCAAACAGCGGGAAGGCCCCCTTTTCGCGCGCCAAGTCGACCGATGCCAAATAGGCCGCCCGCGCAATGGCGTGCATCCAAGCCTCGGTCTGGGCCGCCGCCTCGGCCGAGCCATAGCGCAGCCCCACCATCAAGAGCGCATCGGCAAGCCCCGTCACCCCAAGGCCAATCCGCCGCTTGGCCCGGGCCTCTGCCTCTTGCTGGGGCAGGGGGAAACGGCTGGCGTCCACGGTGTTGTCCATCATCCGCACGGCCATGCGCACCAGATCGTCCAAAGCCGATACATCCAGCTTGGCCCCAGCGGTGAAGGCGCCTGAAACCAGCGTGGGCAGGTTGATCGACCCCAAAAGGCACGCTCCGTAGGGCGGCAAGGGCTGCTCGCCGCAGGGGTTGGTGGCGGCAATTTGCTCGACATAGCCCAGATTGTTGGCCGCATTGATCCGGTCGATAAAGATCACACCGGGTTCGGCAAAATCATAGGTGTTGCGCATGATCCGGTTCCATAGATCACGCGCGGGCAGGGTTTTATAAACGCGCCCACCAAAGACCAACTCCCACGGGCCATCGGCTTTGACAGCGGCCATGAAGGGATCGGTGATCAAGACCGACAAGTTGAACATCCGCAAACGGGCGGCGTCTTTCTTGGCTTCGATAAAAACCTCGATATCGGGGTGATCGCACCGCATCGTGGCCATCATGGCCCCGCGTCTGCTGCCCGCCGACATGATCGTGCGGCACATGGCGTCCCAAACATCCATAAAGCTCAATGGGCCAGAGGCATCTGCCGCCACCCCCTTCACCTCGGCCCCGCGGGGCCGGATGGTGGAAAAATCATAGCCGATGCCGCCGCCCTGCTGCATGGTTAGCGCAGCTTCGCGCAGCGCTTCGAAGATGCCCGACATCGTGTCGGGGATCGTGCCCATGACAAAGCAGTTGAACAGCGTGACAGCCCGCCCTGTGCCTGCGCCTGCGGTGATGCGGCCGGCGGGCAGAAACTTGAACCCTTCCAACGCGGCGTAGAAGCGTTCTTCCCACAGGGCGGGGTCTTTTTCGACCACGGCCAAAGCCCGCGCGATGCGCCGCCATGTATCCTCGACCGAGGTGTCAATCGGCGTGCCATCCGCCTCTTTCAGGCGATATTTCATGTCCCAAATTTGTTCGGCTATGGGCGCGTGGAAACGGGACATGGACAGACCTTTATCAAAACATGGGGGTTTTTCGGAACGAAGCCACAAGATACGCGGTTGGCATAGCGCAAGCAAGCGCCCCGTTTGCCTTTCTTTCTGCCGCCCACCCTTGAGCCTGCGGCCATCCCCGCTATGATAGGAGCATGGCACTGAACATCTTAAAACTTTGCGTGGGCGCGGACAGCGTCGAAGATCTGCTTCAATGGCAGGCCCAGCATCTGGGTCATTGGCCTGCGGGCAGGGCTGAACATATCACCCGTATGTGGCCCAAACGCGCCGAAGAGGTGCTGGATGGCGGCTCGCTGTACTGGGTGATCAAGGGTCAGGTTCTGGCCCGTCAACGCATCTTGGCGCTGGAACCACGCCAAGGTGCTGACGGCATAGCGCGCTGCGCCTTGGTGTTGGATGCCCAAGTGATCCGCACCGAAGCCGCCGCCCGCCGCCCTTTTCAAGGCTGGCGCTATCTGGCGGCCGAGGAAAGCCCCCGCGATCTGCCCAAAGGCCGCGCTTTGGAAACCGCCCTGCCTGCAAGCTTGGCGCAGGCCTTGGCCGAGATTGGCCTGCATTGACTTGCCCTGACGGGTCAGCCCTGCCACACAGGGCCGCATGAAGCGCCCCCTTTGGCTGATGGCCGCCCCCGTGATCTTTCTGCTCCTTTGGTCCGCTGGGTTTGGCGTGGCCAAACTGGGGTTGCAGCACGCCCAGCCCCTGACCCTTTTGGCGCTGCGTTATGTGTCGGTGCTGGTGGTGCTGGTTCCGGTGGCACTGGTGCTACGCCCGCCTTTGCCCAAAACATGGCGGGCGGCGGGGGATGTGGCGCTGGTCGGCTTCTTAATCCAAGTGGTGTACTTTGGCCTTTGCTATGTCGCCTTCAAATCGGGCGTCTCGGCGGGTGCGGTGTCGATCATCGTGTGTTTGCAACCCATCCTCGTGGCGCTGGCCGCCCCGGCGCTGGTGGGGGAACGCGTAAGCCCACTTGGCTGGGCGGGTCTAGCCCTTGGCCTCGCTGGGGCAGCCGTGGTGATCTTTGCCCGCGCCGAAGTGGCCGCTGAAAACCCCTTTGGGCTTTTGTGCACGCTCGCCGCCCTGTTTGGCATAACGGGTGGGACGCTTTATGAAAAGAAGTTCGGCGTCACACACCACCCCGTCACATCGAACCTTATTCAATATGCCGTGGGGGCTGCTTTCACCTTGCCCTTGGCATTGGCGACTGAAAGCCTACAGGTCGACTGGAACGGGCAGTTTGTCTGGATCCTTGCCTATCTGGTTCTGGGCAATTCGATCCTCGCCATGACCCTCCTTTTGGCCATGATCCGTGCGGGGGCTGTCAGCCGCGTCTCGGCGCTGTTCTACCTCGTCCCGCCCCTCGCTGCCCTCTTCGCGTGGCCCCTGCTTGGAGAGGTTATGCCCCCCCTCGGTTGGCTCGGCATGGCGCTCGCGGCCGCTGGCGTGGCGCTGGCCAGCCGCAAAAGCTAACCCCACCCCCCTTTCATACTTGCCCAAATATCCTCGGGGGTCTGGGGGCAGACAGCCCCCGGTCTTAGGGCCGCAGCCCAATCTGCGCCAACACAGCAGCGACTTCGGGGCCATTCGCCAAGGCCGATTGGTATAGCATCGCCTGCGATCGCAAGATCACCGCATCACTGAGCACCTTAAGATGGTTCGCCCGCAGGGTTTCCCCGCTTGAAGTGATGTCGGCGATGGCTTCTGCCGTTAGGTTCTTCACGGTGCCCTCGGTGGCGCCTTGGCTGTCAACCAGTTGATAATCGGCCACCCCCTGCGCTGTCAGATAATCGCGCACCAATCGGTGATATTTGGTCGCGATCCGCAGCCGAAACCCGTGCCGCGCGCGAAAGGCCGCGGCGACAGCGTCCAGATCGTCCAGCGTGTCGACATCAATCCAAGCGGCGGGCACGGCGATGATCAGATCGGCTTGGCCAAAACCCAAAGCTGCCACTTCGCGCACCTGACGGTCCCAATCGGCCAGTTTATCGCGCACCAGATCGCTGCCCGTAACCCCCAGATCAATTCGCCCCGCTGCCAGTTCGCGCGGCACTTCGGATGCCGAAAGCATCACCAATTCCACCCCCGCCACGCCTTCCACCACACCGGCATATTCGCGGTCAGACCCGGTTTTCGCCATGCGCAGCCCCCGCGCGCCAAACCACTCAAAGGTCTTTTCCATCAGCCGCCCTTTAGACGGCACGCCGATCTTGATCATCAGGCATCTCCCCGCAAGGATGCCACCAGATGCGGGCGGATGATCCCGCCCACGGCTGGGATCGAACGGCCCTGCCCAAGAACCGCTGTCAAAGCATCGTAGCGCCCGCCAGAGGCGACGACATCCTCCCCGCTCAAAAAGCTGAAGACAAAGCCGTCATAATATTCCATAGCGGTGCGGCCATGGCTCGCCTCAAACGCCAGCGTCTCAACACTCACACCCTGTGCGCTTAAAGCGTCTAGCCGTGCTGCAAAGCGGCCCACCGCAGGCAGAATGGCGGGCAGATGCGCTGCTATGCCGCGCAAATGGGTCAAGGCGGCGGGGGCTGGGGCCTGCAGTTGCAACAGGTCATAGAGCATCGCCGCTTCCAGCGCCGAGATTGGCGCGGCCTTGGCATCTTCCAGCAGGGTTTCAGCTCGGGCCGCGATTTCGTCTATCTCGCGCAGGCCGATCAACGGGCCGGCTGCGGCGATCAAATCAACTGGCGGTCCCGCAGCCAGTCGCGCGAGCAACGCAGCCCGAGCGGGTGCCATGGGTGCGCGGCCCGAAAACCGGTCGAGCAAAGCGCGAAACCGCTGGGGTCGCCAGATGTGCCGCAGAAGCGCCGCCTTGCGCTTGTCAGAGGCCGAGATACCCCGCACCGCCGCCATCAAGATGCCAATATCCCCAGTGACGGCCCGCAGCTTCAGACCTGCCAGCAGGCCGCCAAACAGCGCAAACACCTCGGCATCGGCGCGCTCGGGGGCTTGGCGGTCAAACACCTCGAACCCCACTTGCAGGCTTTCACGCGCCGGTGCTCCCAGATGGTCTTGGGCGCGAAACACTTCGCCGCTGTAGCAATAACGCGCAGGGTCTGCGCCGTGGGCCATATGGGCTTGCACGACAGGCACGGTAAAGTCAGGGCGCAGCATCAT
>CAMAYO010000127.1 GCA_945862465.1 Pseudorhodobacter antarcticus
GACCAAATTCGTCCGGGGGCCGAGGCTGCAATTGCGGGCCTGACCTTGCAAGGCAAACGGATCAAGCTGGTGTCGGGCGATACCGAGGCTGCGGTGCGCGCCTTTGCATCTCAGGTAGGTATCGCCGATTGGGTCGCGGGCGCTTTGCCTGCCGAAAAAGCCGCCATCGTGCGCGGGTTGGCCGATCAGGGGCATAAGGTGTTGATGGTGGGCGATGGGCTGAACGACACCGCAGCACTGGCGGCAGCCCACGTTTCCATCTCGCCCGCGCAAGCACTGGATGCGGCGCGGGTGGCTTCAGATATCGTGCTGCTGGGGCGTGACCTGTCGGCCATTGCCGATGCCACGCGCATCGCGCGGCAGGCGACCAAGCGGATGGTGGAAAACTTCCAGATCTCTGCCGCTTACAACGTCATCGCTGTGCCGTTGGCACTGATGGGGGGCGCAACGCCGTTGGCTGCGGCGCTGGCGATGTCGCTGTCGTCGATCACCGTATCGCTGAACGCATTAAGGCTGCGCTGATGCAAATCCTGACGGTTCTGATCCCCGTTTCGTTGTTCTTGGGCTTTATCGGGCTGGTGGCGTTTATCTGGGCGATGCGCACCCGCCAGTTTGACGACCCAGAGGGCGATGCAAGCCGGATTTTGACCAAAGATTACGACGACAAGCCCGCGCCCTGATTAAAAGATGGTGACGGTGGCGGGCGATAGGCCGTCAATCGTGACGGTGCAGGTCTGCCCGCGCTGTAAGGGCCCAACCCCTGCGGGTGTGCCGGTAAAGATCAGATCGCCGGGGGCAAGGGTGACCAAGCGGGACAAATGCGCAATAACGCCCGCCAAATTCCAGATCATCTTGGACAGCAGCGTTGTTTGGTGCGTAACGCCGTCAACCTGCAAGGTCAGCGTGCCATCTGACAAGGCCGATTGTGGGTGGATCAACCCAACGACGGCCGATTGGTCAAAACCTTTCGACATATCCCAAGGACGGCGGGTGGCCTTGGCTTCGGCCTGCAGATCGCGGCGTGTCAGATCGTTGCCAGCGGCATAGCCCCAGATATGCGACAGGGCGTCATCGGCTGCGATATTGGCCCCACCACGCCCGATGGCCACGACCAACTCGCCCTCGTAATGCAGGTCTTGGGTGGCCGAAGGATAGGGAATGGTTTGGCCAGACGGCACAATCGCATCGGCTGGTTTGGTGAAGAAGAACGGCGGTTCCTTTTCCGGATCGCCGCCCATTTCAATCCCGTGGTCGGCATAATTGCGCCCGACGCAAAAGATGCGGCGCACAGGAAAGCGCGCGGCGCTGTTAAAGACGGGCAGGCTGGGGATAGGCTGTGGCGGAAAAACGTAATCCATCACTCACCGATGGTGAAACACTGCACAGCACGGGCTTGCAGTTTGCGGCAGGCCAGATCGGCCGTGTCACGGTCAAGACCCAGCACCACCGCGTCATAGCCGTTGGAGCGGCTGATGACTTTGCGCAGGCCCGCCCCCAGTGTGGATGTCTCGGCCAGTTGCACCTGCAGCAGCGCCTTTTCGGCCGACATGGTCGTGGGATAAGACCCTAGGTTCACCCCCCAAGTTTGATCACTGGACGAGGTCGAGACCCGTGTGACCACCTGTGGCTTTGCGGGAACCAGCGCCGGTGCGGCATTCTCGTCGGTATAGATCGGCGCCTTCTTTACAGGAGGGCGCACGACTTCGACAGCCAAGACCACCGGTTGGTCGGCAGCGCTGGCCTTGATTGTCACAGCCGCGGCGAGTTGCGCGTCTGATGCGGCGTTGGGGTCTGCGGCTGTTGCCATGGCGACGGCATTCTCGATCCCAGCGTCAGAGATGCCAGTCCCAGCGATGGTTGCGTCAGCGGTTGCGATTTCCGTACCGCCCTGCACCGTGGGGCGCGGCATGGGCCTTGGAGAGGTGGTCATCGCAACTTGGGTGGCACCGCTGGTGTTTGATGACGGATCGCCCTCGGCCTCGGCCACAAGGGCTGCATCGGCGCTGGGCGCAATTTCGGGATCGGCGGGTTTGGGGGCCACCACGGCAACGCCGGGCTTTGCCATTTTGAAGCCCATGTCCAACAGTTCGGCCATCTTTTCATTGCGCATCGGGGTCGATGTGCCGCCAAGGATCGTGCCGATCAGCCGCACCCCGTTGCGTTCGGCGCTGGCCGTCAAGCAAAAGCCAGCGCTATTGGTAAAGCCCGTTTTGATCCCGTCAGCCCCCTCATAGGCGTCAAGAAACTTGCGGTTGGTGCTGGCCACTTTGGCCACGCCCGCATCGGTCGAGCGGCGCGAGAAAATGTTGTAATACTGCGGGAAATCATAAAACAGATGCCGCCCCAAGATCGACATATCCCGCGCGGTCGACAGATGCCCCTTGGCGGGCAAACCGTTGGCATTCTTAAAGGTGGAATGCTTCATGCCCAGCTTTTTGGCGGTGGCGGTCATCCGCGCGCCCCATTTTTCCGAAGAACCTGCAAAATGATCGCCAATGGCCGTTGCCGCATCATTGGCCGACTTTACCGCCGCTGCCCGTATCAGATAGCGCAGGGCGATTTTTTGGCCCGCTTTAAGACCCAGTTTGGATGGGGCCTGATTGGCCGCATTCTTCGACACGGTGATCATCGTGTCCAAGGTCACATGGCCAGCTTCGATTTCTTGAAAGGTGATGTACAGCGTCATCATCTTGGTCAAAGACGCAGGCGCTTGCGGGGTATCGGCGTTTTTGGCGTAAAGCGTCTCACCCGTGCGGGCGTCCATCAGATGTAGGGCCTGTTGCACGGCAAAAGCGGCGGACCCCAGAAGGATATTGGCCCAAAGGCCAATAACCAACACCCATACCATTTTGCGGACAGAGTCCGCCCAAACCTTTGCCAATTGCCTGCCTCACACTGCCCGCGCCCTCGGTTATTCCGAGGTTTCGCTTTTCAACTCGACTTTATCATAGCACGAGTGCTGGTAAGAAAAAACACCTTTGTTTCCATAGGCTTCGCAGAATTTTCAATTGTGTTGCGCTGAGGTTTCGCAACCCTATCTTGTGGGTTCTTAATCAAAAACCACAAGCTATGGTGTATTTTTAAGCTCGGCAATCAAGTTGGGCAGCGCGCCCAGATCGGAAATTGCGCGAAAGCGTGGCGCGTCAATGGGCGGTTCGGCCCGCTCATAAGACCAAGTCAAATCATGGGGCACATGAATGCCCCAAGCGCCAGCAGTCAGCGCGGGCAGCACATCTGACTTCAACGAATTGCCGACCATGGCCGCGTTTTGTGGCCCCGTGCCGTGCCGCGAAAAGGCCACCTGATACATCGCGGCGGTTTTGTCGGACACAATCTCGACCCCATGGAACAGATCGCCCAGACCCGATTGCGCCAGCTTGCGTTCCTGATCCAGCAGGTCGCCCTTGGTGATCAGCACCACGCGGTGATCAGCAGCCAGTGAGGTGACTGTTTCGCGGGCATGGGGCAATAGGTCGACCGGATGGCGCAGCATCTCGCGCCCTGCTGCCAAGATCTCGGCAATGACAGAGGCTTCCACGCGGCCCTCTGTCACCTCGATAGCGGTTTCGATCATCGACAGCATGAAGCCTTTGATGCCAAAGCCGTAGTGCCCAAGGTTGCGCCGCTCGGCCGCTTCCAGCCGTTCGGACAGATGGTCGGGGTCCGAATCAGACAGCAATTGGGCAAAGCGCTGGTGTGTTAGGCGAAAGAACGTCTCATTATGCCACAGCGTATCGTCGGCATCGAAGCCAATTGTGGTGATCGGCATTGACTTCTCCGTGTGCAAAGGCGGTGGGGGCCTTTCATGGGCGGCAAAATGGTCTATATTAGCCCCCTACGCAACACGCCCCCTTTCGCACCGGAGCACTCGTTTGACCGCTTATCCTGACATGATGTCTGACGGCCCAAAGGGCCCAGGTCAGGATACCTCGGTTCTGACCAAGACCAAGACGAAAACCGAACGCCCGCCTTTGTACAAGGTGATGCTGCTGAACGACGATTACACGCCCATGGAGTTCGTGGTGCATGTGTTGGAGCGGTTCTTCGGCCTGAACCACGCGCAGGCGTTTGAAATCATGCTGACGGTGCACAAAAAGGGGCTGGCCGTGGTGGGCGTGTTTTCGGCAGAAGTGGCCGAAACCAAGGTGGCGCAAGTGATGGATTTTGCGCGCCGGCATCAGCATCCGCTGCAATGCACGATGGAAAAGGAATAACCGCCTCGCGGTGATCATGAGAGTAGTTCGATTAGAGATGGCCCTGCACGCAGGCGCTTGGCCCTTGCCGCCTGCGGGCGACATTGCGGTGCTGCGGCCCCGCGCGGGGGATGATCTGTCGGCCTTGCCAGCCTCGCGCACGGTGGTGTTGACGGGCTTTCGCCCTGACCAAGACTATTTTGCGGCCCTTGGCTACCGTGTCGAAGGCAAGGCTTTTTCTGCCGCGCTGATCTGCCTGCCCCGCGCGCGGGCCGAGGCTTGGGCGATGATCGCGCAGGCGGTGGCCTTGGTGGGTCTTGGTGGGTCACTTGCGATTGACGGGCAAAAGACCGACGGCTTTGACAGCGCTTTGAAAGACTTGCGCGGGGCTGGGTTTCAATTGGGCGAGGTCATCTCAAAAGCCCATGGCAAGTTTGTGTCCTTCACCGCGGCCCCTGTGCCCGCCACTTGGCCTGCGGCTGACACCCAAGTCGACGGCTTTATCACCCGCCCCGGTGTCTTTTCGGCGGATGGGGTCGATAAGGGCTCGCGTCTTTTGGCCGCAGCTTTGCCTTCAGATCTGCCCGCACGGGTGGCTGATCTGGGCGCTGGTTGGGGCTATCTGTCGCGCGCCATTCTGCAGCGCCAAGGCGTCAAGCGATTGGATGTGGTCGAGGCGGAAAAGGTGGCACTCGATTGCGCGCGCCTGAATGTTCCCAACCCCCGCGCCGAATTTCACTGGGCCGATGCGACCACTTTCAAGCCTGAACGCCCGTGGAACGCCGTGGTGATGAACCCGCCCTTCCACACCGCGCGTGCGCCGGATTTAGCACTTGGGGTGGCCTTTATCCGTGCGGCCCATCGCGGTCTTGCGCCCGATGGTGTGCTGTGGATGGTGGCCAACCGCCATTTGCCCTATGATCCCACGCTGAAATCGCTGTTCCGGCAGGTCGAAGAGGTGGGCGGTGACGGGGCCTTTCGCGTCTCGCGCGCGGCCTATCCTGTGCGCTTGAAGTGACTTAGGCCGGAAACTGCGCCTGACATTGTGCGATGGCGGGCTGTATTTGGGCTTCGATCTCGGCCCTGCGCGTCTGCATGGACGATAGCTTTGCCGCCTCGGCGGTCAAATCGATCGCTACCGCTTCGCGCATGGTGCTCGTTTCAGTCTCAAGGCACATTGTTTGGCCAAGATCGCCTGCGCTTGACGTTAGATCGACACTGCAAAGCTTCCAAACTTCCATTTCCACCTCAACGTCGACAAAGGCATAGCCCCGCGAAAGGTTGCCTTCGGCCTCAGTGATCAACCTGTTCAGCACGGGCAAATCGGGCGCGGCCTTTATGATGCACCGCTCTTGCGGGGTGGCACAGGCCATCA
>CAMAYO010000128.1 GCA_945862465.1 Pseudorhodobacter antarcticus
GCCTCTAGCAGAATGCGCGGCACAAGGGCGGATATGCCAAAGCCCAAGTTGGCCGTCATCCCCCGCCGCAGTTCCATCGCAGCCCTGCGGGCAATCACCTTTTCCACGCCGTGCTCTGCCAGATCAAAGCTGGCCCAAGGGCGGATCACCTCGCCTGAAATGGCGGGATCATAGGGGGTTTCGGTGGTTTGCTTTTGGTCAGGGTCTAGCACGATCAGATCAACCAAATGCCCCGGCACGCGCACATCATGCGGGCGCAGACTGCCTGCGGCGGTCAGGCGTTTGACTTGGGCAATCACCAGCCCGCCGTGGTTGCGCACGGCAATCGCTTGATCCAGCCCGCCCAGATAAGCGCCTTCGTGTTCATAGGTCAGATTGCCGCGCTCGTCCGCCGTGGTGGCGCGCAGAATGCAGACGTCGGGGACGATGTTGGGAAAATGCAGCCACGTTTCGCCGCCAAATTCCACACGGTGCACGATGGGGGCGGCGGCGGCTTTGGCGTTCATCGCACAGCCTTGCAAGGTGGGGTCGACAAAGGTTTGCAAGCCCACCTTGGTCAAGACCCCCGCCTTTCGCGCTGCCACATCGCGGTGCATATCGAACAAAATGCCCGAAGGCACATTATAGGCGGGAATGCGGTCTTCGCTGACCATCTTCCAAATCTCTGGCATGGGCAGGTTGGAAGAGCCTGATGGATAAGAGCCGCCAATCACCCGCGCCAAAAGCCCGTCTTGCGCGATATGATCAACACCCTTCACGCCGTACATATCCCCCGCAGCAATCGGATGCAGCGTGGTGATGCCGCGCGGGTGGCCTGTGGCGCGAAAGTGCGCGCCTAAGGCTTCCAGCACCTTATCGGGGCAGCCCAAAGCACTTGAAGATGACACCGTCACCACCGCTCCATCCTGAATGCGCGCGACCGCCTCTGCCGCTGAAACCAGTTTGCCCATGCCATTTCCGCCCGTGTTTTAGACCGTTCCACAAAAGCTATTGGAACGGTCCAATTCTGGCAATCCCCTTTTTTCAAATCCTCTTAAAGCGCTGCCCCTTGCCTATACCAACCGCTTGGGGGACAAGGTCATATGGCCATAATTCCCCTCTCTGCCCCGCGTTTGAAGCGGGTCGTTCCGCTGATCGTGGCGGTGGCTTTGCTGATGGAGAATGTGGATTCCTCGGTTCTTTCCACCTCGCTGCCCGCGATGGCGGTTGATCTGGCGACTGACCCTATTCATCTGAAACTGGTGCTAACGTCTTATTTGTTGGCGCTGGCGGTGTTTATTCCAGCGTCGGGCTGGGCGGCGGATCGGTTCGGCGCGCGCGTGGTGTTTCGCGCGGCGATCTTGGTCTTTGCGCTGGGATCGGTGGGCATCACGCTTGCGGCGATGGTTCTGGAACTGTGCGGGGCGCTGCGCGGCACTTCCGCGCCCGATCTGGGGAACTTTCCGTATGTCTTTGCCTTGGTCGCGGGCTTTGCCTTTGCCTCCGCCCTGATCTTTGCCCGTCTGCACCCTGATGCGGGGCAGAACCTTGTCAAAGCCAAAGCCACCCGTTGACAAGCCGCCCGCGCGGGGGTTTTCTGCCTTTCATTTCAGGAGGCATTTATGGAAATCACTGTAGCATTTGATAGGCCCGATCAGGGCCCAACGGCTGGTCCTGTGACCGTGGGCTGGTTTTTAACAAGCGACAAAGGGGCCGTGCTGTTTGATGCGCCCGAACGCCTGATCTTTCGGCAAACCAACAAGGCCCATGCCAAATCTGCCAGCCGCTGCCCAGCGGTCGTGCAGTTGGAAAGCCGCTATTTCGTGGTCAATTGCCCCTATGATCTGCACATAGGCTTTTCCCGCGATGACAAGGGCAAGCCCCATCTGATCAACCGCGCGGGAGCGGCATCACCGGTGCGGGCCAATAAGCTGAACGAAGTGCTGACCTTGGTGGCAGAAAACGAATGGCGCTATCCTGACAGGCCTACCGTGCAACTGGCCCTGCCTTACTGCTTTATCGCGGATGAACTGGTCTATGTCTCGCAAATCGGCACCTTTGCGCATTACCGCCCAACCCCCCTGCCCGGCACCATCTTTGGCGGCCGCTTTCCGCTGAACGTGTGGCCGCGCCCCTTGATGTGGGCCTTTGAATGGCACGAACCGGAAAAAGACATCGTGCTGCGTCGGGGCGAGCCGTTGTTTTACTGCCAGTTTGAAAGCCAAAACCCCGAACGCCCCGTGCAAGTGGTGGAAGCCGAACGCACGCCGGAACTGACCAAATATATGGAGCAGATCGGCGGCGTGGTGAACTATGTCAACCAAACCTTCGGCCTGTTCAAAGCGGCCGAAGCGCTGCGGCCACCGAAGTTGCTGACGCCCAAGGCCAAGACCTGATAGGACCGCCCTTGGCTCTTCCGTCCCACGCTCGGCGGGGGATATTTAAGCAAGTATGAAATCGCCTTTCATATGTGCTAAAATATCCCCGCCGGAGGCAAAGTCACACAGCGACGCGCGGCAGATAAGGGCGGACATGAAAAGCTTTCTGGAAATCTACACCTTGGCCAGCCAATCGGTGCACCAAGTGCTGCAAGCCGACACCCTGATCGAGGCGCCGAATTGGGAGCCCTCTGGCCAATCGCTGCTGATCAACGGGGGCGGCAGGCTTTACCGCGTGCCGTTGGATGCGCCCCGCATGATCCCTGTCGACACAGGCTTTGCCCAAAGCCTCAACAATGACCACGGCATCAGCCCCGATGGCAGCCTGATCGTCATCTCAAACCACCGCGACCGCGGGTCAGAGATGTTTCTTTTGCCCGCCAGCGGTGGCGAACCCCGCCTGATCTCGCCCGATGCGCCCAGTTGGTGGCATGGCTGGTCGCCCGATGGGCAGACCTTGGCCTATGTCGCAGCGCGCGGGGGGCGGCGGGTGATTGATGTGTACACGATCGGCGTGAACGGCGGGCCAGAAACCCGCCTGACGCAGGGAGAGGGGCATTGTGACGGCCCCGATTATGCGCCTGATGGGTCGCAGATTTATTACAACTGTGACCGCGACGGCCACGCGCAAATCTGGGTGATGGGGGCCGATGGGTCCAACCAGCGCAAGCTGTTTGCCGATGATCAGGTGAACTGGTTCCCCCACCCCTCGCCCGACGGCGCGCATCTGTTGTATCTGGCCTATCCAACCGGCACGACAGGCCACCCCGCCAATCTGCCCGTGGCGCTGTGCTTGGCCAACCCCGACGGCACCCACCGCCGCCGTGTTTTGGAATTCACCGGCGGCCAAGGCACGATCAACGTGCCCTGCTGGGCGCCCGACAGTTCGGCCTTTGCCTATGTGCGCTATGAACCAGCAGAGAGCTGATTTTTCGCAGAAAAATCGCGCCGTTTAGAAATCAAGGTCGGCGTAATGCGCCGGCGGTGGAAAGCCCGGAATTTGGTCTGACAGAAGCGGGCGAAAGGCCGGGCGCGATTTGATCTTGGCGTACCAATCTTTGACCAAAGCGTTGCGGTTCCAATCCACGTCCGAGATATAGTCCAGCGCTGACAAATGCGCCGCCGCCGCGAAATCGGCCAGCGTCATCACATCACCCGCCAGCCAGCGCCGCTGTTCCAGCAACCAGCCCAGATAATCGATGTGGTATTTGATCCGCGTCGCCCCCGATTTCACATTCTTGGAATCGGGATACCCCTGCCCCATGATCTTTTTATAGACGCGCTCGTACAGCAGCTTGGATGTGACCTCGGTGTGGAACTTGTCATCAAACCAAGCGCACAGGCGGCGCACCTCGTGGCGGGTTTCGGCGTCGCGCGGCATTAGTGCCGGATTGGGAACAGTTTCTTCCAGATATTCGCAGATCGCTTGGCTTTCCGTCATCAGCTTGGTGTCCATTTTCAAGACGGGCACCTTGCCGGCGGGATTGCGCCGCAGGAATTCGGGATCTTGCTCCCAATAGCGCTCTTCCACCAGTTCCACCTCTAGCCGTTTTTCGGCCAAGGTCAGCCGCACCTTGCGGCAAAAGGGCGACAGCGGGAAGTGATACAGACGGATCATGGGGACCTGCGGCAAAGTTCACCCCTCCATGCAACGGGGGCGGGCGGATTTCAACCACCTCATCTTCAATCTGCCGTCTCAAAGCAAGCGGCGCGGCCATCGGCCTTTATTGTTTCCGCGCCGGAACGGATCTGCGCTGCGTGCGACCGCACAAAGCCAGAAGGTTTTGCGGCGTTGCGTTCTTTGGGGTTGGGCAAAACGGCTGCCAAGCGGGCAGATTGCGTGGCGGTCAGCTCTGCGGCATCGGTGTCAAACAGCACTTGGGCTGCGGCTTGCACACCAAAAACACCCTCGGCAAACTCGGCCTCGTTCAAATAAACCTCAAGAATGCGCTGCTTTGACCACATCAGCTCCACCACGGGCGTGATGATCGCCTCAAGCGCCTTGCGCAGATAAGACCGGCCCTGCCATAAAAACACGTTCTTCACGACCTGCTGGCTGATGGTCGATGCGCCGCGCTGCTTGCCGTTGGCTATGGCGTCACGGATTTGTTCAATATCAAAGCCCCAATGCAGGCAGAAATTGGCATCTTCTGCCGCCACGGCTGACCGCGCCATATCGGGCGAGATGTCTTTCCAGCTGACCCATTGCCGCTCAATGCCACCCAAGCGCCAACTTTCCTGCCATTGGTAAATGTTTCCCGGCGGCGGCAGGAACGAGAAGAGCACGATCAGCCCCAGATAGAACGCCACAACCCCGCCCAAGATGCGCCCAATCCAGCGCAGCACCCGCCGCCATAGGGGCAAGATCGCAGCAGGTTCCGTCTTTTTCGTCTGTGGTTTCTTCTCAGCCATGGGAAACCATAGGCCCCAGAGTGGCGCTTTGGTCAAGTGGGCACCCGCCCGTAACGCAACAGGGGGAAGGGTTACCCCTTCCCCCTTTCGATGTGCGCAAACGTCTCAAAGACTTGCGAAGGGTGGGTGACCCCCGCTTACTCTGCCGGAACCTTGACCGCCTCGTCCGACAGGGGGTGGGGCAGGCGGTTGACCATTTCAAGCGGGCAGACTTGCAAGAAGTTGCGCCGTTCCTCTGCCCAGTTGGACAAGATCTGCGCCCCGTGACGGCTGCCGGTTTCTGCGACATGGGCAGTGATCAGATCTTTCAGTTGGGCTTCCCAATGGGGGTGGCCCAGACCGCAGGTCAGGATCGTCTCGGTGTTCATCGCATCTTCGGCCACGCCGTCGGGGTCATAGACATAGGCCATCCCCCCCGTCATGCCCGCGCCAAAGTTTGCCCCGATCCGGCCCAAAATCACCGCCACGCCGCCGGTCATGTATTCACACCCGTTCGACCCGCAGCCTTCGACAACCACCTTAGCGCCCGAGTTGCGAACGGCGAACCGCTCACCCGCCCGCCCGCTGGCATACAGATAGCCATCGGTTGCGCCGTACAGCACCGTGTTGCCGATGATCGTGTTTTCCTCGGCCTTCAGCGGCGAGGTCAT
>CAMAYO010000129.1 GCA_945862465.1 Pseudorhodobacter antarcticus
CCGATGCCGCAAACGCGTGAGCACATTTTGCTCGGCCGCCAGGTGGGTATTCCCTACATGGTGTGCTACATGAACAAGGTCGACCTGGTCGACGACGAAGAACTGATTGAACTGGTCGAGATGGAAATCCGCGAACTGTTCTCGTCCTACGATTACCCTGGCGATGACATTCCGATCATCAAGGGCTCGGCCCACCAGGCCATGATCGGCGAGCGCAAGGACATCGGCGAAGATTCGATCCGCGCGCTGCTGGCTGCCGTTGACAGCTATATCCCGACGCCTGCGCGCGCTGTGGATCAGCCCTTCTTGCTGCCGATTGAAGACGTGTTCTCGATCTCGGGCCGTGGCACGGTTGTGACCGGTCGTATCGAGCGCGGCGTTGTCAACGTTGGCGACGAAGTGGAAATCGTTGGCATCCGCGAAACCAAGAAGTCGATCTGCACGGGTGTGGAAATGTTCCGCAAACTGCTGGACCGCGGGGAGGCTGGCGACAACGTTGGCGTTCTGCTGCGCGGTATCGACCGTGAAGGCGTGGAACGTGGCCAAGTGCTGTGCAAGCCGAAGTCGGTTGCGCCGCACACCAAGTTTGAAGCTGAAGCCTATATTCTGACCAAGGAAGAAGGCGGTCGTCACACGCCGTTCTTCGCGAACTACCGCCCGCAGTTTTACTTCCGCACGACGGACGTGACCGGCACGGTTGAGCTGCCCGCTGGCACCGAGATGGTGATGCCGGGCGACAACCTGAAGTTCAACGTCACACTGATCGCCCCGATCGCGATGGAAGAAAAGCTGCGCTTCGCCATCCGCGAAGGCGGCCGCACCGTCGGTGCCGGCGTGGTCTCCAAGATCCTCGCTTGATATCTCTTTGGTGCGCCCTTATAGGGGCGCACCACTTACGACGCCTACCACCACACATGTGAACCTATGAGCCCGGCGTATTGCCGCGCTTACGTTCCGAAGGAAAAAGCAATGCAAGGTCAAACCATTCGCATTCGGCTCAAGGCCTTCGACTTCCGCGTTCTGGATGCCAGCACGCAGGAAATCGTTAACACGGCCAAGCGCACGGGCGCACAGGTGCGCGGGCCGATCCCGCTGCCGAACAAAATTGAGAAATTCACGGTTCTGCGTGGTCCGCACATCGACAAGAAGTCGCGCGACCAGTGGGAAATCAGGACGCACAAGCGCCTTCTCGACATCATTGATCCGACACCGCAAACCGTGGACGCGCTGATGAAGCTCGACCTCGCGGCTGGCGTCGACGTCGAAATCAAAGTGTAAGGAGCGAAAACCATGCGCTCTGGCGTTATAGCAAAGAAGTTGGGCATGACCCGACTGTTTCTTGAGAACGGAACCCAGGTTCCTGTGACTGTTCTTCAACTCGACAACCTTCAGGTTGTTGCCCAACGCACCGTTGACCGCGATGGCTACACCGCTGTTCAACTTGGCGCAGGCACAGCCAAGGCCAAAAACACCACCCAAGCGCAACGCGGTCACTTCGCTAAGGCCAATGTGGCCCCCAAGCGCAAGATCGCCGAGTTCCGCGTGACTCCGGATTGCCTGATCGATGTGGGCGCGGAAATCACCGCTGACCATTATCTGGCTGGCCAGTTCGTGGACATCGCCGGCACGTCGTCGGGTAAGGGTTTCCAAGGGGCTATGAAGCGCCACAACTTTGGCGGTTTGCGCGCGTCGCACGGTGTTTCGGTTTCGCACCGTTCGCACGGTTCGACCGGCCAGTGCCAAGACCCCGGTAAGGTGTTCAAAGGCAAGAAAATGGCGGGCCACATGGGCGCTGTTCGTTCGACCACGCAGAACCTGCAAGTCGTGCGCACCGATGCTGAACGCGGCCTGCTGATGATCAAAGGCGCTGTCCCCGGCCATGCCGGTGGTTGGGTCACGATCAAGGACGCTGTGAAAAAGGCGGCGCCTGCGGGTCTGCCAGTTCCGGCGGCTGTGCGTGCGGTTGCACCTGCGGAAGTCGTTGGGGGTGAAGCATGAAACTGAATGTCATCACGCTGGATGGGGCCGCAGCTGGCACCATCGACCTGGACGAAGCGCTGTTCGGCCTAGAGCCGCGCGCCGACATCCTGCACCGTGTTGTGCGCTGGCAGCGGGCTAAGGCCCAAGCGGGCACGCACTCGACGCTGACGCGCGCTGAAGTGTCTTATTCCACTAAGAAGATCTATCGCCAAAAAGGCACTGGCGGCGCACGCCACGGTTCCAAAAAGGTGTCGACTTTCCGTCACGGTGGTACGGCCAAGGGCCCGCATCCGCACAGCCACGAGCATTCGCTGCCCAAGCAATTCCGCGCTTTGGGTCTGCGGCATGCCTTGTCGGCTAAGGCGAAAGCTGGCGAGTTGGTGATCTTGGACACGGCCATCTTGGCCGAAGCCAAGACTGCAAGCCTTGCAAAGGCCGTGCAAGAACGTGGCTGGAAGCGTGTTCTGGTGATTGATGGCGCAACGGTTGACGGCAACTTCGCCCTCGCCGCTCGCAACATCGAAGGCCTGGACGTGCTGCCGACCATTGGCGCGAATGTCTATGACATCCTGAAGCGTGACACCCTGGTGATCACCAAAGCAGGTGTTGAAGCTCTGGAGGCCCGTCTTGGCCAAGGTGGTCTGAAATGAGCGTGAAACCCGAACACTACGACCTGATCAAGAAGCCCATCATCACCGAAAAAGCCACCATGGCTTCGGAAAATGGGGCGGTCGTCTTTCAGGTGGCTATGGATGCCACCAAACCGCAGATCAAAGAAGCGGTCGAGGCGATTTTTTCGGTCAAGGTGAAGGCGGTTAACACCACCATCACCAAGGGCAAATCCAAAAAGTTCCGTGGCCGTGCTGGCGAGCGGAGCGATAAGAAAAAGGCCTATGTTACCCTTGAAGCGGGTAACACTATCGACGTCTCTACCGGGCTCTGATAGTAAGCCGCGAATCTTCATGGCCCCGGGTTTCCGGGGCCATGAATTTTACGACAGTTTGGGTCCCAAGATGACCATCTTGCCAAACTAAATTCGGGGAGCTTCGGCGCCCTACACACCCGGGTCTGAAACCTCAGACCCCCCTAACGGAAGACAGAGAGCATGGCACTTAAGTCGTATAAGCCGACGACGCCTGGCCAACGCGGGTTGGTTCTGATCGACCGTTCGGATCTGTTCAAAGGCCGTCCGGTCAAATCCCTTACTGAGGGTTTGACCAAGACCGGTGGCCGGAACAATACCGGACGCATCACGATGTGGCACAAGGGTGGTGGCGCCAAGCGCCTTTACCGTGTCGTCGATTTCAAGCGCACAAAATTTGATATGCCGGCCGTGGTTGAGCGGATCGAATACGATCCCAACCGCACGGCATTTATCGCCCTGATCCGATACACGGACGGCGAGCAAGCCTATATCCTGGCCCCTCAGCGTTTGGGCGTGGGCGACTCGGTTGTCGCTGGCGCGAAGGTTGACGTGAAGCCTGGCAATGCGATGCCCTTTTCGGGGATGCCGATCGGGTCGATCGTGCACAACGTCGAGTTGAAGCAAGGCAAGGGCGGCCAATTGGCGCGCGCTGCTGGCACTTACGCCCAGTTCGTGGGCCGTGATGGCGGCTATGCCCAGATTCGTTTGTCTTCGGGCGAACTGCGTCTGGTCCGTCAGGAATGCATGGCCACCATCGGTGCCGTGTCGAACCCCGACAACTCGAACCAAAACTTCGGCAAAGCCGGTCGTATGCGCCACTTGGGCGTGCGCCCAACTGTGCGCGGTGTTGCTATGAACCCGATCGACCACCCGCATGGCGGTGGTGAAGGTCGCACCTCTGGGGGCCGTCACCCGGTTACTCCGTGGGGTAAGGGCACCAAGGGCAACAAGACCCGCAAGTCGAAGCACTCGGACAAGCTTATTGTCCGTTCGCGTAACGCGAAGAAAGGGCGCTAATCCATGGCACGTTCTATCTGGAAAGGCCCGTTCGTCGACGGTTACCTGCTGAAGAAGGCAGAAACCTCGCGCGCGTCGGGCAAGAGCGAAGTGATCAAGATTTGGTCGCGCCGTTCCACCATCCTGCCGCAATTCGTTGGTTTGACGTTCGGCGTCTACAACGGCAAGAAACACATCCCGGTCGCCGTGACCGAAGAGATGATCGGCCAGAAGTTTGGCGAATACTCGCCGACCCGTACCTATTACGGGCACGCTGCCGACAAGAAAGCCAAGAGGAAGTAAGCCATGGGTAAGGAAAAGAATCCGCGCCGCGTGGCGGAGAATGAAGCAATGGCTGTGGCGCGCATGTTGCGCACCTCGGACCAAAAGCTGAACTTGGTCGCCGGTCTGATCCGCGGCAAGAAGGTTGACAAGGCTTTGGCCGACCTGACCTTCTCCAAGCGCCGGATCGCGGGCGAAGTGAAGAAAGTTCTGCAATCGGCCATCGCCAACGCAGAAAACAACCACAACCTTGACGTTGACAGCTTGGTCGTCGCCGAGGCTTGGGTTGGCAAGAACCTCGTCATGAAGCGTGGCCGTCCGCGGGCTCGTGGCCGTTTCGGCAAGATCATGAAGCCGTTCTCTGAAATCACGATCAAAGTCCGCCAAGTCGGGGAGACTGCATAATGGGTCAGAAGGTCAATCCGATCGGCATGCGCCTGCAGGTCAACCGCACCTGGGACAGCCGGTGGTTCGCAGAATCGAAAGATTACGGCAACCTCTTGCTGGAAGATCTGAAAATGCGCGCCTTTGTGCATGAAGACTGCAAAGCAGCCGGCATCTCGAAGGTGATCATCGAACGTCCGCACAAAAAGTGCCGTGTGACGATCTATACCGCCCGTCCGGGCGTGATCATCGGCAAAAAAGGCGCGGATATCGAAACGCTGCGCAAAAAACTGTCGGTCTTCACCAAGTCTGAACTGCACCTGAACATCGTCGAAGTGCGCAAGCCCGAACTTGACGCTCAACTCGTCGCCGAGTCGATCGCCCAGCAGATGGAGCGCCGCGTGTCCTTCCGTCGTGCCATGAAGCGGGGCGTTCAAAACGCCATGCGTATTGGCGCACTGGGCATCCGGGTGAACGTTTCGGGTCGTTTGGGTGGCGCTGAAATCGCGCGTACCGAATGGTACCGCGAAGGTCGCGTTCCGCTGCACACGCTGCGGGCCGACATCGACTACGCCCTGTCCGAAGCTTTGACGGCTTACGGGATCATCGGTGTTAAGGTCTGGATCTTCAAAGGCGAAATCCTTGAGCATGATCCGCAGGCCCATGACCGTCGTCAGGCGGAATCGCAGGAAGGCGCTGCACCGCGCCAACCGCGCCGCGAACGCGCGTAAGGGAGAAGATAAATGCTGCAACCTAAGCGCACTAAGTTTCGCAAGCAGTTCAAAGGCCGCATTCATGGAGAAGC
>CAMAYO010000130.1 GCA_945862465.1 Pseudorhodobacter antarcticus
ACCTTTTACAACCACCAACGCCCTCACACTGCCCATGGTGGACAACCGCCCGCCGTGGTTTACTTCAACAGCATTGAAACCGATCAGCAGGTGCAGGCAGTAGCTTAAACACGCCGGAAATCTGTCCAAAGATCGGGGAGTAGCTCACCCTACCGGCAGGGCCGCAGCCATTTCGTCGGCCAAGATGCGCTGGAAAACGGCACAGGCGGTGAGACAGGCCAGATGACGCCCGGTCATGATGGCTGGCTGAACCGCGCCCTTTCCGTTATCCGCGGTGCTGATGACCGCACCGCCGTCTCGGTCGGCCAGCAACGCCTGCTCCTTTTGGAAGGCCAGCAAAAAACCGAGCATTATTTCCCAGTCAGCGAAAGTGCTCTTTCGGCGCAGGGTCTGGCCCTGCTTACGGCGGTGAACAGTGCCGATCCATTGTTCGCCGAACCATTTGCAGGCTCGCAAACCCTCGCCGTCGACAGGATGGACGAGGCGCCCACCAAACCCAATGACAGCTATACCGAACTGGGCCGTTACGTGGCCGAACAGTTGACCTCGAAATCCCGCATCGCCAGCCTGTCACTTGGTGGTTGGGATAGCCACAACAGCCAGCCTCGCACATGGCCCAACAAATTGCAGCGTTGTCCGACATGGTCTTGGCCATGAAAGTCGGGCTTGGCGCACATTGGGGCACGACGCTGGTGCTGGCCATGACCGAGTTTGGCCGCACCGCGCGTGAAAACGGCACGATGGGCACCGATCATGGCACAGGTGGCCTGATGATTGCTGCGGGTGGCGCCTTGCGCGGCAAACGAGTGATGGCCGATTGGCCCGGCCTGTCAGAAAGCAATCTGTTGGGCGACCGCGATCTGATGCCCACACGCGATGTCCGCGCCTATGCCGCATGGGCGTTGCGCAGCCTCTATGGGGTTCAAGCCTCGGCGATTGAGGCGACCGTTTTCCCCGGTTTGGACCTTGGCGCTGATCCGCAACTGCTGCTTTAGGCAGCAATCTGCGCATGTCGGGTCTGGCCTTGACGCGGGGTGAGAGTTTTCATCGCTTGGCGTTCACCCAGCGGCAGTCAGAGTGGGTCGCGACCTTAGATTGATCAATGCGCCGATAGACCTTTAACTGCCCATCTTTGCCGGAATGCATCTCTGCCTTGTCGGTTTGTCTCGCCAAAACACCGTCTCCAATTCTGAGCAATCCTTTAGCAATCTACCATCAAAACTAGAACTTTTGAGCAATAGTTTTGTGCACTTCAGCTGGTTAAGTCATTGAATTTAAATACATGTGCGGCGGCCTGCAGACATAAGACGTCGGGCTGCTCTTCTGTCAAAAGTCGCGCAACCAATTGTTCTCTAAAGCTAATTGAGTTGATGTTCCAAGTAGCGATTTTCATTGCGCTGCAGCCTTTGAGCATTTCTGAGTTTATGTTTAACGCGTTAGCCTATGCCCCCGCAATGCCGACCGCAACCTGACCAGAACAACGGAAAAGTGACTTGGTTGTCTTCGCGTCGTCCAAAAAGTGTGATGATGCTATCTCAGTTGGTGGGCCACTTCACGGGGGGCGCTTCAATACAGTGATCATTAGTATGATGTGTTCAGTGCCTCGTGGGGCAATACGAAAGGGTAAAGGTAGGATGGGCCATTGGCCGGTGTTGCGCTGCACTTTCCCGTGACGCATGACGGCAGTGATGGAAATCTGCGGCTTTGGCGTTGAAACCTCAAGCTGTTCGGGCAAGATAGAGCCCAGCAAACAAAAGGACTTCCCATGGCCGATAAGATCTTGGTCGAGGCGATCACACGGCGGCGCAAGCGTTTCCAGCTGCGGGGGTGGATTGTCTGGCCTTTGCTGATCCTGGCCCTCGCGGGGGGCAGTTATGGCTATTTGCAGACCCGCACCACCGCCACCGCCATGATCCGCTACACCACGACCGAGGTCAAACCCGCCGACATCACCGTTACCGTGACCGCCGTGGGCACCGTGCAGCCGATCCAGCAGGTTGATGTCGGCTCCCTCATCTCGGGCACGATTTCTGAGGTGGATGTGGCCGTCAATGACACCGTAACCAAGGGTCAGGTTCTGGCCCGGCTTGACACATCCTCGCTGGAGGCGGAACTGGCGCGCGATCTGGCCACGCTGTCGGCCCGCAAGGCCGACGTTGAGGATGCGCTGGCTACACAGGAGGCCGCTATTGCCAACCTCGACCGCACCCAGAAGATCCACGACAAGGGTTTGAACTCGAACGAGGAACTGGCCGCAGCCATCACCGCCAAGCGCCGGGCGGATGCTGGGCTTGCCTCGGCCGTCGCCAATGTGCAAGTGGCCGAAGCTGATGTGAAGCTGAGCCAGACCAACATTGATAAGGCCGTCATCGTGGCGCCGATCGACGGCATGGTGCTGGACCTCAAGGCCGATCTGGGCCAGACTGTCTCTGCATCCACCACCACGGTAGTTCTTTTCACCCTTGCACATGATCTCGGCCAAATGGAGTTGCAGATCGACGTGGACGAGGCCGATATCGGCAAGGTGCAGGTCGGCAATTCTGCCGCCTTCAGTGTCGATGCCTATCTGGGTCAAAGTTTCCCGGCATCGGTCTCCGAGATGCATTTCGCCCCGCAGACTGTCGATGGCATCGTGACCTATCCGACCATCCTCACCATCGACAATTCCGACCTGCGTCTGCGCCCCGGCATGACTGCCTCGGCCGATGTGACGGTGGAGGAGGTCACGGATGTCATCAGCGTGCCCAATGCCGCCTTCCGCTACACCCCACCTGTCGCGCCTGCCGCCACGCGCCGCAGTTCGGGCCTTCTGGGCATGCTTTTCTCTGGTGGCTCACCGGGGGATCGCAACCGACAGAACACCAGCAAGACCAATGCCGTGACCAAAGAGGGCTTTCGCAACCTTTACATCCTAAAAGACGGTGAACCCACTCGCATTGCCGTGAAAACCGGCGTCACCGATGGTGACACGACCCAAGTTCTGGAAGGCCCATTGACCGCTGGCGATCTGGTCATCACGGCGCAGAGCAGCCGATGACAGCCGCAGCCACCCCCATGCTGGAACTGCGCCATCTGTCCAAGATCTACGGGGTGGACGAGGCGAAGGTCTATGCGCTCAACGACGTCAACCTCTCCGTGCAGAAGGGCGAGTTCATTGCCGTCATGGGCCCCTCCGGCTCTGGCAAGTCGAGTGCGATGAACATTCTGGGTTGCCTTGATACGCCGACTTCCGGCCAGTACCTGCTGTTCGGCACCGATGTCACCGGGCTTGACCGCGATCAAAGGGCGCTGCTGCGGCGGCATTTTCTGGGGTTCATCTTTCAGGGCTTCAACCTGTTGGCGCGCACCACAGCCCTTGAGAACGTCGAACTGCCGCTGATCTATCAAGGCATTCCCGCCGAGGAACGCCGCGAGCGCTCGATGGATGCCCTGATCAAGGTCGGCCTGCAAGGCCGGGCCGATCACCGCCCTTCCGAATTGTCAGGCGGCCAGCAGCAGCGCGTCGCCATCGCCCGCGCCATCGTCACCAAACCGGGCCTGATACTCGCCGATGAACCGACCGGCAATCTCGACTCAGCGCGTGGGCGCGAAATCATGGAGCTTCTGGTCCAACTCAACCGCGAGGAAGGCCTGTCGGTCCTGATGGTCACGCACGAGCCTGACATGGCTGATTATGCCAACCGCATCGTCACCTTTGTCGATGGCAAGATTCAATCCGACAAGGTCAGGGACCGTCATGCTGCTTGAAGCCCTGCGCCTCGCTCTCAGCACGGTGTTTCGCAACAAGTTGCGCTCGTTCCTCACAGTGCTTGGTATCGTGATCGGGGTCGCCTCGGTCATCGCGATGGTGACTGTGGGTCAGGGTTCCACGGCGCAGGTGCAGTCTGACGTGGCCTCGCTTGGATCGAACCTGCTCATGATCCGCCCCGGCGCGCCCGGTCGCGGGCCTGGCGGCGGCTCCAACGATGCGACCCCGCTGACGTTGGCCGACATGCAAGCACTGCTACGTTATGTGCCCGATATCGTCGCGGCCACCCCCAGTTCCTCGCGCAGTCAGACTGTGGTCTTTGGCGAGATGAACCACACCGTCCAAGTCACCGGCACCGATGATGCCTACTTTGGCATCCGTGGCTGGACGCTGGACTTTGGCCGCATCTTCTCGGACGGCGAAATGCGGATCGGCACCCCGGTCTGCGTTCTTGGCACAACCACTTCCGTCGCCCTGATCGGCGAAGGCAACCCGGTGGGCACCACGATCCGCGTCGGCAAAATCTCGTGTGAGGTCATAGGCCTGCTGGCCAAGCGCGAGGCGTCTACCTTCGGGCAGGATGACAATGATATCATCGTCATGCCGCTCAAAGCCTTCCAGCGCCGAATATCCGGCAACAAGAACGTACAGTCGATTTCGGTCACCTTCAGGGACGGTGCCAAGGCCGAGGATGTTACAACCCAAATCCAAAGCCTGATGCGCGAACGCCGCAAGCTGACCGGCGATCAAAGCGACGACTTCAACGTGTTCGACATGAAGCAGATCTCCTCTGTGCTGACCGGCATCACCGGAGTCCTGACCGGCCTGCTATCGGCGGTGGCGGCCATCAGCCTGCTTGTGGGCGGCATCGGCATAATGAACATCATGCTGGTTTCAGTCACTGAACGCACCCGTGAGATCGGCATTCGCATGGCAGTGGGTGCCACCGAATCCCAGGTGCTGATGCAGTTTCTTGTTGAGGCAATTGTCCTGTCGCTGATCGGCGGCATACTTGGCATCCTCCTCGGCCTTGGCCTTGGTGCCTTGGGGTCTTACGCGCTCAACATCGGGTTTCTGCCGGATTACCGGATCGTCGTGGCCTCTTTCATCTTTTCCGCCGTCGTCGGCGTGGTCTTCGGCTATTTTCCAGCCCGCCGTGCCGCGCGGCTCGACCCGATCGAGGCGTTACGGCATCAATAGAAGCGTAAGCTGTTCAGAGCGTTCATGCGGCGTCGTGTCGAAACGACAAAACCCCAGGAAAGTGAAAATCCTCACCACATTTCTTCAGGATCAGAAGATGTTTTCCATTATTCCGCGCAGTGGTGGCAGAAAATCGAGCCCAAGCCCGTTCAGCATCTTGCTACGCACGCCCGCCGACGCCACCCTGCACACATGATACGCCTCAAGCCTCTGCCCGATGAAGTCGCTATCCTAGACCAGTCCCATATCTTTCGCGGGGCGCGGTTGATTGTGGCCTATGTAGCCGAACATGGTCCGATCCCGCTGACGCCATCCAAAG
>CAMAYO010000131.1 GCA_945862465.1 Pseudorhodobacter antarcticus
GCCATCTCGGCAATCGTGGGCAGAACGATCTCTGCCATGGCTTGGTCTTGGATCGCTTGGGTTAAAACTGGGGCGGGGGAATAAGCCCCCATCCCACCCGTATTCGGCCCCGTATCGCCATCGCCCACGCGCTTGTGATCTTGCGCCGTGCCAATCGGCAGGGCGGTGACCCCATCGGTGAGGATGAAGAACGAGGCTTCTTCGCCCGCCATAAACTCTTCAATCACCACCTCGGCCCCAGCCGCGCCAAACGCGCCGCCGAACATATCATCGATCGCGTCCAGCGCTTCGGCCTCGTTCATCGCCACGATCACGCCTTTGCCTGCGGCCAAGCCATCGGCTTTCACAACAATCGGTGCGCCTTGGGCGCGGATATAGGCGCGGGCCGGCTCTGCGCTGGTAAAGCGGGCGTAAGCGGCGGTGGGGGCGTTGCAGGCGTCGCAGATTTCTTTGGTAAAGGCCTTTGACGCCTCTAGCCGCGCGGCCCGCGCACTTGGGCCAAAGGTCAAGATCCCCGCCGCCCGTGTGGCATCGGCAACTCCTGCGGCCAAGGGGGCCTCTGGCCCGACGATTACAAAATCCACCGCGTTTTCGGCGCAAAAGGCCACAACTGTGGCGGCATCCAGCACATCAACATCGGCCACCTCGGCCAATTGCGCGATGCCAGCGTTGCCGGGGGCCACAATCAAGCGGTCGGTCTTGGGATTTTGCTTGATAGCCCAAGCCAAAGCGTGTTCACGCCCGCCGCCGCCCAAGATTAGGATGTTCATCTGCGCGCCCCCGCTTGGCCTTTGTCAGCCTGCGTCATAAGGTGGGCGGCAAGCGGAGGCAACCATGGCTTTGTTCGAAGACGACGATCCCATCCCACGGCCCGGCAATAGTCCGGAATACACGGTTTCTGAGCTGTCCGGTGCTGTGAAGCGCGTGATTGAGGGCGAGTTTGGCCTGATCCGCGTGCGGGGCGAGGTGGGCCGTGTGTCGCGCCCCGCGTCAGGCCATATGTATTTCGACCTAAAAGATGATCGCAACGTGATTGCGGCGATTTCGTGGAAGGGCCAAGTCGCCAAAATGCAGGTCCGCCCCGAAGAGGGGATGGAGGTGGTCGCCACGGGCCGGATGACCACCTTCCCCGGCCAGTCGAAATATCAGATGATCGTGGAAGATGTGGCCCCCGCAGGCGCTGGCGCTTTGATGGCAATGCTGGAAAAGCGCAAGGCGGCGCTTGGGGCCGAAGGTCTGTTTGACCCGTCGCGGAAAAAGCCTATCCCCTATCTGCCGCGGGTGATTGGCGTCGTCACCTCGCCCTCGGGCGCTGTGATCCGCGATATTCTGCACCGCCTGCGCGACCGCTTTCCGACGCATGTGCTGATCTGGCCTGTGGCCGTGCAAGGCCAAGCCTGTGCGGCCGAAGTCTCTGCCGCCATTCGCGGCTTTAACGCTATGGCCCCCAATGGCCCCATCCCGCGCCCCGATCTGATCATCGTGGCGCGCGGCGGTGGCAGTCTGGAAGACCTGTGGGGCTTTAACGAGGAAGTTGTGGTCCGCGCCGCCGCCGCATCAGACATTCCGCTGATCTCGGCGGTGGGGCATGAAACCGACACCACCTTGATCGACTATGCCGCCGACCTGCGCGCCCCAACGCCCACAGCTGCGGCAGAGATGGCCGTGCCTGTGCGCGCTGATCTTTTGGCGACTGTGGCCGATCTGGCGGCCCGCCAAGCGCGGGGATGGCGCGGCACGCTGGATCGGCGCGACCAACGCCTGCGCGATCTGGGTCGCGCGCTGCCAAGGCTGGATGCGCTGCTCTCTGCCCCGCGTCAGCGCTTTGATGCTGCCAGCCAGCGTTTGGGCGGCGGGTTAACGCTCGCCACGGCCCGCAAAAGGGCGCGGTTTGAAACCTTGTCTGCGCCCCTGCGCCCCGCGATCTTGACCAATCTTTTGCAAAGCCGCCGCAACGCACTCGCGGCAGCGCAAACCAGCCTCAACACCCGCGCTGACCTGCGGCTGGAACGGGCCCATAGCGCGTTAGACAAATGGGCCTCGCGCCTTGCGCCAGCTTTGGCGCGGTTGATCGCCACCTCGGCCCGCGACATTGCCAAGCACCAAGACCAACTCGCCGCCCTTTCGATGCGCCTAAACGCCGCCTTGCCCAAGCGCCTATCGGACCTCACAGCCCGCCTTGATGCGCTAGACCGCACCCGCCAAACCCTTGGCTATGCCGAAACCCTGCGGCGCGGCTATGCGGTGGTTTGGGGCGACGGCGCGGTGGTGACCAACAAAGATCAAGCCGATGCCGCCCAAGTGCTGGAACTGGAATTCCACGATGGCCGCATGAGCCCCAAATCCAACCCCAAAAAACCCAAAACCAGTGATCCCAAACCCAGCCAAGGCTCTCTGTTCTAACCCTTGCCCTTTGCCGCACTACTCCGGGGTGCGGGGCTGGCCCCGCGGCTAAGGGCGCTGCCGCTTGCATCCACACGCTGTGCGGCTTAGGTGAAGACAAACAAAAGGCACGCCCCATGTCGTTCTTCAAAAAACTGCGCGACAAGATGTTCCGCTCCTCCGACAAGATCGGCGCGGGGCTCGAGGATTTGGTCGCAGGCCCGCCGGAAGAGGCCGCAGCCCCCGCCGAAAAACCCGGCCTTCTGGGCCGCTTGCTGGGGCGCGACGAAAACAAGCGGGTGCTGGATGACGCCATGCTGGAAAGCTTGGAAGAGCTGTTGATCCAGTCTGACATGGGGGTGGATACTGCCCTGCGTGTCACCGCCAACATCGCCGAAGGGCGCTTTGGCAAGCGGATATCCTCCGCAGATCTCAAAGAGGCGCTTGCGGCCGAGATTGCCCGCATCATGGAACCTGTCGCCCGCCCACTGCCGATCTATGCGCACAAGCCGCAGGTGGTGTTGGTGGTGGGGGTGAACGGGTCGGGCAAGACGACGACGATTGGCAAGTTGGCATCCCAGTTCAAAGCAGCGGGCAAGTCGGTGGTGATTGCCGCGGGCGATACGTTCCGCGCCGCAGCGGTGGAACAGTTGCAAATCTGGGGCCAACGCGCGGGCGTGCCCGTTCTGACCGCCCCCGAAGGATCAGACCCTGCCAGCCTTGCCTTTGATGCCCTGACCAAAGCGCAAGCTGACGGCGCTGACCTGCTTTTGATCGACACCGCAGGGCGTTTGCAAAACCGCGCCGATTTGATGGAGGAACTGGCCAAGATCGTGCGCGTGTTGCGCAAGAAAGACCCTTCCGCGCCGCATAACACGCTGTTGGTTCTTGATGCCACCACCGGCCAAAACGCCCTAACGCAGGTCGAGATTTTCTCGAAAATCGCTGATGTGTCTGGCCTTGTGATGACCAAACTGGATGGCACAGCGCGGGGCGGGGTGCTGGTGGCGCTCGCCGACAAGTTCGGTCTGCCCATTCATGCCATTGGCGTGGGCGAGCAGATTGACGACCTTTCCCCTTTTGATCCGCAAGATTTCGCCAATGCCTTGGTCGGACGGGACGCCTAAGCGCATATGACAGCCGCCCTCCTTTCCATGGTAGGCACGCCCGCTGGACATAGGCTGGCCATTGGACTGGCCTTGCTTGCGGCTGTTCTGCACGCGCTGTTTGGCGCGCTGCAAAAGGGGCGGGATGATCCGTGGATCACACGGGCGGCGATTGATGCCAGCTATGGCCTGATCGCGGCCCCCTTTGCGCTGTTCGTTGTGCCGTGGCCTGAACCCCACATGTGGCCCGTCTTTGCAGGGGCCTTTACGCTGCACGCTGGCTATAAAATCGTGCAAGCCATGACCTATGACCGCGCGCCCTATACCGTGGTTTATCCCGTGGTGCGCGGCACGGGGCCTTTCTTTACCGTGCTTTTTGCGGGCCTTGTTTTTGGCGAGCATTTTGTGCCCGTGCAATGGCTGGGTTTGGGGTTGCTGGTGGCGGGCATCTTGGGGTTGGCAGGCCATTCGCTGTGGCAACTGGGCGCGCAGGCGGCAAGCTTGCTGCCCGCGCTGGGCTTGGCCTTGGTGACGGGCGGGTTTGTCGCCGCCTATACCACCTTTGATGCGTGGGGCATTCGCGCCACGGCTGATCCGTTCACCTTCTTGGCATGGTTTTTCATGTTCGACGGGATCTTCATCCCAATCGTGACCTACAAACGTTGGGTGATCCTACCTGCCCACCGGATTGCGCCTTTGCTTCGGCGCGGGGTGTTGGGGGCCTTCGTGGCGCTGTTTTCCTTTGGCTCGGTGATGCTGGCGACACGCTTAGACACCGTGGGCATGGCTGCGGCGTTGCGTGAAACCTCGACCGTATTTGCGGCCTTGATTGGCTGGTGGGTTTTGGGTGAAAAGGTGGGGCTGGTGCGCGGCCTGTTGATGGGCCTGATCGCCCTTGGCGCGGTGGTGATGGAGGGGGCGGTATGAACGATCCGACAGAAAAAGGGGCCAAACCCTATGACAACCGCCTGAAATTGGCGCTGGAATATGGGCCGCTGGTGCTGTTCATGCTGGGCTATTGGGCGTTGAAAGACAAAAGCCTAACCTTGGGCGGGCAGACCTATTCTGGGTTCATCGTATCGACCGCCGTTTTCGTCGTCATCTTTGCCGTGTCGATTTTGGCGCTTTGGCGGTTGACCGGCAAAATCGCCGCCATGCAGATCATCACGCTGGTCGTGGTGCTGTTCATGGGCGGCTTGACCGTGTGGTTCAACGACGCGCATTTCATCAAGATGAAACCCACCATCATTTACGTCTTTTTTGCCGCCGCCCTTGGGGTTGGCTTGGCGCAGGGCAAATCTTATCTGCGTCTGGTGATGGGCGATGCCATTCCGATGCAGATGGAAGGCTGGATGATCCTAACCCGCCGGATTGCTATTTTCTTTGCCGTCTTGGCTGTGGCCAACGAAGTGGTCTGGCGCAACTTTAGCGATGGGACTTGGGTGGCGTTCAAAGCTGTGGGCCTGACCGTGGCGATGTTTGCGTTTTTGCTGACGCAGGCCAAGGTTCTAGAACGTTACGCCCTTGCCAAAGACGATGCGTCCAAACCTTGATCGGGTGCGTTGACCAAGCCTACGCGCGTTGCTAAAAGGCGCGCGTGGCGATTTGTTACCGGATTGCGGGCCACGTTAAACCTCCGCTAAAAAGGTTAAGGCGCTGCGCGCAGGCCCCTTGCTTTTCCGGTTCGCACCTTGCGCGCAGGAGGCATGAGATGACCAAAGACTGGAACACCCGCAC
>CAMAYO010000132.1 GCA_945862465.1 Pseudorhodobacter antarcticus
GAGCTGGATTTCATCGCCGCCGCCATCTTTGATGCGGCAGAGGCGGTTAAGGCCTAACCTACAACAGGCGCAGGCTGTCTTTCATCCAAGGCCACTGGTCCAGCGCGGGTTTGATCACCTGCGCGTCGACTAAATCGCGCAAACGGCTGGCGACTTGAGCGGGAATGTCGCGCAGCACCCCTGCCCGTGCCGACAGTGTCAGACTGCGGTCCAAGGGGGCAAAGGGCAATGGTGTGACCGACACAAACGGGCGAAAGCGGGCGGCATGGTGCAGCGCCAAAGGGGTCAAAATCGTCCACCCTTCCCCACCCGCCACCATAGCCAGAATGGCGGAATAGCTATCAAGTTCAAAGCGATGCGCCAGCCGCAGGTTTTGCCGCGCCAAATGGGCGGCGATCTGGCGGCCCATCAAATGGCGTGCCGTGTATTGGATGAGCGGCAACCCTTCGATCCCGCAACCAAGCGGCGTGACGGCCACGAAGGGTTCCGACAAGATCGGATGCACTTCGCGCCAGCCTTCAACCCCACCTTCAGTGCCCTGATCGGCGGCCACAATCACATCCAAGGCGCGCGCTTCCAATTGGTCAAGCAACCGGTGGCTTGCGCCGGTTTCAAGCAAGAAACGGCATCCGCGCAGATCGTGAGCAAGGGCCGACAGCAAAGCGGGCGTCACCTCGGCGTCGAAATCCTCGATCATGCCAAAGCGCAGGGTTGTCAGGCCAGACAGATCGGCCACGGCCAGATCGGCGCGGGCCTCGGCCTCGGCGTTCAGGATGGTTTGGGCGTGGCGGCGAAACATAGCGCCGGCAGGGGTTAGGATGATCGGGCGGGCCGAACGGTCTAGCAGCACCGACCCCAAAGCCGCCTCCAGCCCCGTGATCTGCTGGCTGATGGCCGAAGGGCTAACGCCCAAGCGCCGTGCTGCGGCCGAAATGGAACCTTCGTCCGCCACGGCTAGAAAGCTTTCTATGCCCCAAAGGGTGACGCGGCCCTGTGGATCGGACACGGTGCGCTCTCCGCCTGTGAAGGTTGCGGGTTTTGATGCCGCAGCCTTGGTTGGAACAAAGGATTACAGTTTGGACAGTTTCTTTTGCAATTCCGCCACTTGGCGCTTGATCTCTGCCAAATCCTCGGGTGCATCCGCAGCACCTTCTTCAGGTTTCGCGCCTACACCCGCCCAAGGCAAGCCGCCCATCATGGTTTTCATGAAGGCTTCTTGCTGCTTACGCATGGCCTCAAAGCCTGGCATCGCGGTCAGCGGGTTTGGGATCGTTGTCAGGTTTTCGACGATCTTATGCTGCCCATCGCGCAGCATCTCGAAACTCGCCGCCAGAAACTGGGGCACAACCGATTGGATGTTGGAGGTATAGGCCCGCACCAGATCGGTCAGCACATTGGTGGGCAAAACCGTGTCGCCCTTGGATTCATGCTCTGCCACGATTTGCAACAGATATTGGCGCGTTAGGTCATCGCCAGATTTCAGATCAATGATCTGCACCTCACGCCCCGCTCGAATGAAGCCAGCGATATCTTCTAAAGTCACATAATCCGACGTCTCGGTATTATAGAGACGGCGGCTGGCATAGCGCTTGATCAGCAGCGGTTTTGCAGTTTCGGCCATGATCCACGCCCCCTGAACATGTTGCACTGCAGAGAAGCTTAGGCGAGGTGCAGAAAAAAAGAAAGGGCGGGCTTTGCAGCCCGCCCTATAATCGGTTTGCGCGTGCTATTACTTCGCAGCAGCAGCGGCTTTCTTTGCCACGGCGGCCACATCGTCGGTGGCTTTCTTCACAGCGGCCGAGGCTTCGTTGGAAGCGGTCTTGCCAGCCGCCAGCATCAGCTCAACGGTGTCCATCTGCACTTTCTTGGCAACTTCAGCGAAAGCAGCCATGTGTTCAGAGGCAATCTCAGCGGTGGACGAAGCGAAGTCAGTCGCAGCTTTGGTGTAATCTGCGGGCTCTGCCTTGGCGGTGGCAACGGCCGACAGCTTCGCCAGCGCATCTTTTGCCCATTTGGACGAAATCTCAGTCGACTTTTCAGCAGCGTCCAAGGCAACCTTGGTCAGCTTTTCGCCGAAAGCGGCTTGGGTTTTGAAAGCGTTCTGGAACGCCGAAGCGTCAACCGGAAAGGACGCCATCATGTCTTGCATAACTTTGGTGAAGTCGGGGGCCTTGGTCATTTCATGCTCTCCTGATGAAGCGGGTCCATCCCGTTTCGCATGAGGTGGATATAAATGCTGCGCCGCAGCATTTCAAGTAAAATTTCCGCATCGCAGCAAAATTCTGCATCGCAGAAGCCCGCTCTGCCGCGGATTATACCGCAGGAGCGGCCTTTACATAAGTTCCGGGTGCGGCACAGATGACAGCCTGGGGCGCAGGCGGCGCAACTTGCGGGCCAGAGCGTTCCGCCAGCCAATCGCGCCAGCGCGGCCACCAACTGCCTGCGTGGAAAGTCGCAGTGGCCAGCCAATCTGCCGCCTCGCCCTGCGGTGGGCCGCTGGTGTAGTGCCCGTATTTGCCCTTGGATGGCGGGTTGATGATGCCCGCGATATGGCCCGACTGCGCCAGCACAAAGGTCTTATCGGTGCTGCCCATTTGGCGCACACCGTTAAAACTGCCCTTCCAATGGGCGATATGATCGGTCTCGCAGGCAATGGCGCACAACGGCAGGGTTACATCCGACAGGCTGACAGGCTTGCCAAACACGTTGAACGTGCCCTTGGCAAAGCCGTCATTTTGGCAAAGGCCGCGCAGATATTCGACAGCCATTTTGGCGGGCAGGTTGGTGCCATCGCCGTTCCAAAACAACAGGTCAAAGGCGGGCGGCGCTTCGCCCAGCATATAGCTTTTGATCGCGGGCTGATAAATCAAGTCGTTCGAGCGCAAGAAGCTAAACGTCCGGCTCATAAAGGCGCGCGACAAGATGCCGTCGACTTGGGCTTGGCGTTCTATGCCATCGACGAAATCATTGCCCAAGAACACCCCCACCTCGCCCGGATCGGAAAAGTCGGTGAGCGTGGTGAAGAAGGTGGCACTGGCAACCGAGGTGTCGCCTGCGCGTTTGAGATGCGCCAAGGTCAGGCCAAGGGTCGTGCCCGCAATGCAATAGCCCACGCAGTTGATCTGCGCCTCGCCGGTGGCGCGGCGGGTTTCGGCGATGGCGGTCAAAAAGCCGTCGCGGATGTAATCATCCATCGTGACGTCCGCATAGGACGCATCTGGGTTGACCCACGATACGACAAACAGCGTAAATCCCTGCTCAACAATCCAACCGATCAAACTGTTGGCGGGTTTCAGGTCCATCACATAGAACTTGTTGATCCAAGGCGGAAAGATCAGCAGTGGGGTTTTGTGGACGGTCTTGGTCGTGGGCGTGTATTGGATCAGCTCAAAAAGATGGTTGCGAAACACCACCGAACCGGGGGTGGTCGCTAAATTGTCACCCACTGTGAAGGCTTGCGGATTGGCCAAAGTCACCGACAGGTTGCCGTTGTTCGCCTCGATGTCGCGCACCAAGTTTTCCAGGCCCTGCACAAGGCTTTCGCCATCGGTTGCAACGGCCTTTTCCAAGGCATCAGGGTTTGTGCCCAAAAAGTTGGTCGGCGCGAACATATCGACGATCTGGCGGGTGAAGAATTCCACGCGTTTGCGATCATCGGGGGCGATATCTTCCATATCGGCCAGCGCGTTTTGCACCGATTCGGCGTTCAGCAGATATTGCTGTTTTATGTAGTGAAAGGCGGGGTTGGCATCCCAGATCGGGTTGGCAAAGCGGCGGTCCTTGGGCCCTTCTGCGGGCAAGGGCGCGCCCGTCAGCAGCGCGGTTTGGGCTGCGACATAGGCTTTCATCGTGGCGCCCCAATAGCCCACCTGTTGTTCCATCACCTTGGCAGGGTTTTGCATCATCCCCGCCAGATAGGCGGCGGCGGCCTTGATATACACGTCTTGGCCTGGGCCATCCAACGCCTGATCATGGGTCTTGCGCGCGGCCATGGCCTGCATCAGGCGGGCGGACAGCACCTCGACCCGCGTCAGATTATCGGTCAACCGGGCCAACTTTGCGTGCGCGTCACTGTCCTCGGTTGTCATGCTCAACTTTCGCCCCTATTCTCGCCGCTGTGCAGCATAACGTCGAAACGCGTCCATCGCCAGACGGCATTGATGCGCCCTGACACCGATCGCAAGGACACTAGATGAAGTATATGGCCACCTACGACTGGATGGAAAGCTTTCGCAACACCTCCGAGTGGGCCGGTGCTTCGGCGCGGGCTATGGCCAGCTATCCGGCCTTTGCCCTGTCGATGAACCCCTTGATCGCCATGACAGCGGCCTGGGGAGAGGTGACCGAGCGCAGCTTTGGCCGGATGAGCGCCAAGCCTGATTGGGGCATTCGGTCTATCGTGGGGCCAACGGGGCAGGACCATCTGGTGGATGTGACAACCGTGGTGGAAAAGCCCTTTGGCAACCTGATCCACTTTGCCGTGCGCCGCCGTGATCCGATGGCGCGCAAGGTTTTGCTGATTGCGCCGATGTCGGGCCACTACGCCACCTTGCTGCGCTCGACCGTTTCCAGCTTGCTGCCCGATGCCGAGGTTTATGTGACCGACTGGCACAATGCCCGCGACATTCCGGTCAGCGCGGGCAAGTTTGATGTGGAAGATTACACGCTGTATTTGGTTGATTTCATGCGCCATCTGGGGCCTGACACTCATGTAATCGCCGTTTGCCAACCCGCCCCCTTGGCCCTTGCCGCGACCGCCTATCTGGCGGCCGAAGACCCCGATGCGCAGCCCCGCAGCCTAACGTTGATCGGCGGGCCGATTGACCCTGATGCAGCGGCGACCGATGTCACCGACTTTGGTCGCCGTGTGACGATGGGTCAGTTGGAGCAATCGGCCATTCAGCGCGTAGGCTTTAAGTACAAGGGCGCGGGCCGATTGGTTTACCCAGGCCTGCTGCAACTGGCGGGCTTTATGTCGATGAACGCCGAGCGTCATTCGAAAGCTTTTGGCGAACAGGTGATGCGCGTGGTGCGGGGGGAGGCTGCCGATCACGATGCCCACAACCGCTTTTACGATGAGTATCTTGCCGTGATGGATATGTCGGCGGAATTCTACCTGTCGACCGTCGAGCGCATTTTCAAAAACCGCGAAATCGCGCGCAACGTGTTTGTCGTGGCGGGCAAGCCCGTCGATCTGGCCGCG
>CAMAYO010000133.1 GCA_945862465.1 Pseudorhodobacter antarcticus
AACGCCTATGCGGTCGACGGGTTGCCCCAGATTGCCGAAGATTGGGAAACAGCCATCGATGCTTTGGAACAAAGCACCATTGTGCCGCGCTTCCTGCATCCAGAACTGATCAAGAACCTGATCTCAACCAAGCGGCAGGAACTGCACTACTTGGGCGAATTGTCTGATTCCGAGAAGATCGAGCTTTATCTGGACACCGTTTAAACTCGCAGACGCGCAGCGCCCCCTTGACCTCCCCCTAGGGCGCTGCGCTAGGCTAAGCTACCTAAAATGGACCCACTATGAAAATCGGCATCCTGCAAACCGGCATGGCCCCTGACGCCCTGAAAGACGATCTGGGCGACTACCCTGATTTGTTCGCACGGCTTTTGGCCGGCAAGGGGTTTAGCTTTGAAACCTTCCGCGTGGTTGACGGGGAATTTCCCGCTTCGGTCAACACCTGCGACGGCTGGCTGATTACCGGATCGCGCCACGGCGCTTATGAAGATCACCCGTGGATCCCGCCGCTGGAAGACTTCATCCGTGCCAGCTATGCCGCGCGCGTGCCCTTGGTGGGGATTTGCTTTGGCCATCAGATCGTGGCGCAAGCTATGGGCGGCAAGGTCGAACGCCATCCCAACGGCTGGGCAGTGGGCGCGACAGATTACGACTTTGGCGACAAATCCTTGCGCCTGAACGCATGGCACCGTGATCAGGTGACGCAGGTGCCTTCAATGGCCAAAGTCATTGGCCGCAATGCCTTTTGCGCCAACGCAGCTTTGCTTTATGACGACCGCGCCTTCACGGTGCAGGCCCACCCCGAATTTCGCCCCGAATTCGTCAGTGGCTTGATGGAGACGCGCGGCAAGGGCCTTGTGCCTGATGACTTGATGGACACAGCGCGCACCCGCCTGCCCCTGCCCATTGACGACCACCTTATGGCGGATCAAATTTCTGACTTTTTCAAAATGGCACGGGCCTAACGCCCCCGCCCCTATTCAAGTGTGACAAATGTCCAAATGGACCGACCAACTGCCAGAGGCAGCCAAGGAATACATAGGCTCTCGTCGCGTGGATGAGGTGGAATGCGTCACCGGCGATATCGCCGGTGTGGCGCGCGGCAAGGCCATGCCCGCCACAAAGTTTGGCAAGCAAACCAACTACTTCCTGCCAAACTCGATCTTCTTGCAAACCATCACGGGCGAATGGGCCGATAACCCGTTTGACGCTTTCACCGAACCCGACATGTTCATGGTGCCCGATTTCACCACCGCCACCGCCGCGCCTTGGACGGCAGATGTGACGCTGCAAGTGATCCATGACGCGATGGACCAAGAGGGCAATCCCATCCCCTACAGCCCGCGCAATGTGCTGAAGAAAATCGTTCAGCTTTACAACGACCAAGGCTGGACACCGGTTGTCGCCCCCGAGATGGAGTTTTTCCTGACGGCCCGCAACATTGACCCCAATATGCCGGTGGAACCGCCCATGGGCCGATCAGGCCGTAGGGCGGCGGGTAAGCAAGCCTACTCGCTGTCGGCGGTAGATGAATACGGCAAGGTTATCGACGACATCTATGATTATGCCGAAGCCCAAGGGCTGGAAATTGACGGCATTTTGCAAGAAGGCGGCGCGGGGCAGATTGAACTTAACTTGGAACACGGCGATCCGGTGCGCTTGGCTGACGATGTGTTTTTCTTCAAACGCCTGATCCGCGAAGCCGCCCTGCGCCACGATTGCTTTGCAACCTTCATGGCCAAACCGATTGCCGACGAACCGGGGTCTGCGATGCATATCCACACCTCTGTCGTGGATACCCGCAGCGGCAAGAACATCTTTTCCGAAAAGAAGGGCGAGGCGACGGAGTCTTTTTACCACTTCATTGCCGGCCTGCAAAACCACCTGACCGGGGCGATTGCGGTTTTGGCGCCCTATGTGAACAGTTACCGGCGCTATGTTCCGGATTTCGCGGCCCCCATCAACCTAGAATGGGGCCATGACAACCGCACCACGGGCTTGCGCGTTCCAATTTCATCGCCCGCCGCACGGCGGATCGAAAACCGTCTGCCCGGCATGGATTGCAACCCCTATCTGGGCATCGCTGCCACCTTGGCCTGCGGTTATCTGGGCCTGATGGAAAAGAAAAAACCCCGCCCAGAATTTAAGGCCAGCGCCTATATCGACAGCGACGATATTCCGACTAACTTGGGCGACGCGTTAGACTTGCTACAGGCCGACACAGCGCTGAAGGCCGTTCTGGGCGAGGATTTCTGCAAGGTTTATGATTCGGTGAAACGCAACGAATACAAAGAGTTCCTGCAAGTGATCTCGCCATGGGAGCGCCAGCATCTTTTGTTGAACGTATGAACCTGCTGCATATCAACGATAAGGCGGGGGAATATCCCCCGTGTTACTATGTCGCCACCGCCACACCTTTCGCCGCCCAACCCACCCTGCATGGAGAGGTTCAGGCCGATGTTTGCATCATAGGTGGCGGCTATACCGGCCTGTCGGCCGCGCTGCATTTGGCGGAACAGGGCTATTCCGTCGTTCTGCTGGAAGCGCACCGCTTGGGTTTTGGTGCTTCGGGGCGCAATGGCGGGCAAGTTGGATCGGGCCAGCGGCAGGATCAAGACTGGCTAGAGGCTGCGGCAGGTAAGACCGCAGCCCATCAGATGTGGGAAATGGCGCAAGAGGCGAAAGCCTTGGTCAAGTCCCTGATCAGCACCCATGATATGCCCCTCACTTTTCACCACGGCGTGGCCACCGCGTGTTGGCATGACGGCGATCTGCAAAGCACCCTGCGCAGCGCGGAAAAGCTGGAACGCGATTATGGCTATGGCGATTTGGAACGGCTGGATCAGCAGGCGATTGGCGGGCTGATCGGGTCAAAGGTGTTCAAGGGCGGTGTGATTGATCGCGGCGCGGGCCATGTGCATCCGCTGAACTTTGCCCTTGGGTTGGCCAAAGCCGCGATGGCGGCAGGGGCGCGGCTGTTTGAACGCTCGGAAGTGGTAAAGATCGTGCAGGGGCCGAAACCCGTGGTGCGCACTGCTCACGGCCAAGTTCGGGCGGATCAGGTGATCTTGGCGTGCAACGGCTATTTGGGTGAGCTTGACGCGAAGGTTGCGGCGCGGGTGATGCCGATCAACAATTTTATCGTGGCGACTGAACCTTTGGGGGATGCGGCGGCTGACATTCTGTCGCAAAACATTGCTGTCGCAGACACCAAATTTGTCGTGAACTACTGGCGCCTGTCGGACGACAACCGCCTACTCTTTGGTGGCGGCGAAAGCTATGGCTACCGCTTCCCTGATATTCTCAAAACCGTGCGCAAACCTATGCTTGCGATTTATCCGCAACTGGCTGACGCCAAGATTGACTATGCTTGGGGCGGCACTTTGGCCATCACAACAAACCGGATGCCCTGTTTTTCAAGACCCGCCCCCAATATCCTGTCGGCTTCGGGCTATTCGGGTCATGGGGTCGCAATGGCTGTGATGGCGGGCAAGGTGCTGGCCGGCACCGTAGCGGGGCAAAGTGGGCAGTTTGATCTTTTGGCAAACCTGCCCCAGCGCAGCTTTCCGGGCGGCGCGGCGCTGCGTTGGCCGCTGTTGGTGCTGGCGATGACTTGGTATGGTCTGCGCGATCGGTTGGGGCTTTAGCCACTTTTCCCACTTAGGATAGGCTAAATTCTGCAAATTTGCCCTTAGGGGGAAAATTGTCACTGGCTTGTTACCTTTCTGAGGTTTACGGTTTTTCTAAATTATAGTTTCAGGAAAGCTGCAAACATGGCGCATGACGGACAGGCCCAAGCCCCCAATGTCTACGATGCAGAACCCATCCCCGCCTCGGCCATGGCCGAGATTGAGCGGCTCTTGTCCTCGGGCGATTTGTTCCGCTACACAGCGCCCGAAGGATCGCCCGTCGCCCTGCTGGAAGGGGAATTTGCCGAACTGATGGGTGCACGTTATGCACTGGCTGTGGCCTCGTGCTCGGCCGCTTTGTTCTTGTCGCTTAAGGCATTAGACCTGCCGCGCGGCGCCAAGGTGCTGATACCGGCCTTTACCTTTGCCGCTGTCCCCTCAGCCGTGGTGCATGCCGAATGTGAGCCGGTTTTGGTAGAAGTGGGCGAGAATTACCGCGTTGATATGGATGATTTCGCGGCCAAACTGCCCGGCGCAGGGGCTGTGCTGATCAGCCATATGCGGGGCCACACCTCTGATATGGATGCGATTTTGGCGCTTTGCGATGCCGCTGGCGTGCCTGTGGTGGAAGACGCGGCCCATTCGCTGGGCACGACGTGGCATGGCCGCAAGATTGGCACGATTGGCAAGATCGGGTGCTTTTCGTTTCAATCCTACAAGCTGGTCAATGCGGGCGAAGGCGGGATGCTCATCACCGACGACCCCGAACTGGCCGCGCGCTGCGTGATCATGTCGGGCGCTTATGAACACAACTGGAAGAAGCATCCCGGCCTGCAAAACAGCTATATGCTGTGGCAAAACAAGCTGCCGCTTTACAATATGCGGATGCAAAACCTGTCCGCCGCCGTCATTCGTCCGCAACTGCCCGAAGTGGCGGGCCGTGTGGCCAAGGGCCGCGCAGGGCATGACCGTGTGGCAGAGTGGCTGAACCAAAGCGCCTATCTGGCCGTGCCGCCACCGCTAACACCCGAAGAGCGCGCCCCTGATTCGATCCAGTTCAACCTGACCGGCGATTGGTCAGACGCAGATGCGCGGCGCTTTCAGGCCGAAGCCAAGCGGCGCGGCATCACGGTGCAAATCTTTGGCTTGTCGGAAGACAATGCTCGCGCATTCTGGAACTGGCAATTCTTGGGCGAAACGCCCGACCTGCCCAAGACCCGCGCCATGCTGATGCGGGCGGGCGATGTGCGCCTGCCTACCCGCCTGACCGATGAAGAGCTGGATTTCATCGCCGCCGCCATCTTTGATGCGGCAGAGGCGGTTAAGGCCTAACCTACAACAGGCGCAGGCTGTCTTTCATCCAAGGCCACTGGTCCAGCGCGGGTTTGATCACCTGCGCGTCGACTAAATCGCGCAAACGGCTG
>CAMAYO010000134.1 GCA_945862465.1 Pseudorhodobacter antarcticus
CGCACGGTGGATTCGTCCACCGGAACCATGCCCGCTTCCGAGCCCGCAATCAGCAAGCCATCGCCGGTGATCACATAGCGCATCGGGCGCAAGCCGTTGCGGTCAAGCCCGCCGCACACCCAGCGGCCATCGGTCATGGCAAGGGCCGCAGGGCCATCCCACGGTTCGATGACGGAATTGCAATAGGAATACATATCGGCCCAAGCCTTGGGCATATTGGCGGTCTGCTTGCTCCATGCCTCTGGCACCAGCATGGTTTTTGCCATGGGCGCGTTGCGGCCCGAACGGACCAGCACTTCAAACACAGCATCCAGCGCACCGGAATCCGATGTGCCGCCGGGGATGATCGGCTTTATATCCTCGGCCATATCGCCAAACGCGCCCGAGGCCATGCGGATCTCGTGGCTTTTCATCCAGTTGACGTTGCCCTTTAGGGTGTTGATCTCGCCGTTATGGGCCAGCATCCGGAAGGGTTGGGCCAGCCACCATTGCGGGAAGGTGTTGGTGGAATAGCGCTGGTGATAGATGGCAAAGGCCGATTCAAAGCGCTCGTCCATCAGGTCGGGGTAAAAAGTTGCGACCTGTTCGGCCAGCATCATGCCTTTGTAGATAATGGAACGGCACGACAGCGAACACAGATACATCCCCTGAATGCCCGCCTTGGTCGCAGCTTTTTCAATTCGGCGGCGGATGATGTACAACTCGCGTTCAAATTGCTCCGCATCCGCGCCATTTTCGCAGCGGATCAGGATTTGTTCGATTTCGGGCCGTGTCGCCAGCGCCTTTTCCCCCAGAACCGAGATGTCAGAGGGCACATGACGCCAGCCATAGATATAATGGCCCATCCGCAGCACTTCGGTTTCTACAATGGTCCGGCAGGCTTCTTGCGCGCCAAAATCGGTGCGCGGCAGGAAAACTTGGCCCACAGCGATCAGCTTGGTCGCATCCGGCTCGTGCCCCGTGCGGCGGACTTGGTCGTAGAAGAACTTGACCGGAATTTGCACATGAATGCCTGCGCCGTCACCGGTTTTGCCATCGGCATCCACAGCGCCCCTGTGCCAAACGGCTTTCAGCGCGTTGATCCCGTTTTCCACCACCTTGCGTGACGGCTTGCCCGAAATCGCCACAACCAGCCCCACGCCGCAAGACGAATGCTCGTCTTCGGCTTTGTACAGGCTGTTGGCATCCATCCAAGCGCGCTTTGCCTCTTCGGCGGCGACCCATGCTTCGTCATAGTTGGTCATGATCAAGACCCTCCGAGAGATTTTGCAACGCTGTGGGATAGACCTAGTGAGAACATCTGAGCGTCACATTCAAACAGCGGTATGGTTGAGGCGAAGCCCGGTTTGCCCGCCGTGATAAATTTGACGGGCGGGGTGTCGGAAGGGGCCCAAGTGCCGTCTTCCAACTCCCAATCGGAATGGCCCGAAAAGAAGGTGCGCCAGTCTTCTGAGATAAACTCAAACCCCTTGGAGTGGCGCAGGACTGTGCCCTTTTCGTCGGTTTGGGTATATTCGTATTCGGTCTGCTTCAGGGTCACGCCATCAATCGTGGCAGTTTCCCCTGTCAGCCTATCAAAGCCGCGAATGGTGGTGTGTTCGCCGTTGTCTTTGTTCAGCGTGAAATCAAACGTATCCAGCCCCAAGGCCAGCAAGTCCGAAAAGGACGCCGGATCGCGGGGATTTGGTTCCATCACCTCTTTGGTGCCGGGGTAGATGTCATAGCTTTCCAGCCATTGCGCGTCATGGTCGATCTTGGACAGGAAATAGGGGCCATCGGCATCGTAATCGGCCCGCCACTGCTCGCCCTTGGCATCCGCCTCGCAGGTGTAGAACTGCGACACCAGACAGCCGCGCGATTGCACCGTTAGATAGGCAGTGCAGCCCATGGGCGGGGTAAAAGTCGCCGCATAGGTGGGGGCCGCCAAAAGGATTAGGGGCAGAACAAGGCGCTTCATGGGGAACTCCATCCGGATGTTCAGGTGTCGGGGCTTATTCTGCGGCCACGGCGGTGGATTGGGCGAGATAGGACAGGATGGCATCCGCCGCTTCGCGCCCATCGCGTATGGCCCAGACAACCAGTGACGCGCCACGCACGATATCGCCTGCGGCATAGACACCGGGCAGGTTGGTGGCATGGCTGCGGAAATCGGCCTTGATCGTGCCCCAACGGGTCACGGCCAGCTCTGGAACACCCCAAAGGGCGGGCACATCTTCGGGTTCAAAGCCAAGGGCCTGCACAACCAAATCGGCGGGTTCGGTGTAATCGGCATCTTCGATCACTTCGGGCACTTGGCGCCCCGTGGCATCCGGCGCGCCAAGGCGCATCTTTTGCACGATCACGCCGTCAACCACAGCGCCACCGGTGAAGCCCTTGGGGGCCGAGAGCCAAACGAAATCGACACCCTCTTCTTCAGCATTTTGCACTTCGCGCTGGCTGCCGGGCATGTTCGCCTTGTCGCGGCGATACAGGCACTTGACCGAGACTGCGCCCTGCCGAATGGCCGTGCGCACACAATCCATCGCCGTGTCGCCGCCACCAATGACGACCACGCGTTTGCCTTGCGCGTTCAACTCACCCGAATCGAATTCTGCCACGTCATCGCCAAAGCTTTTGCGGTTGGACGCTGTCAGATAATCCAGCGCCTTAACCACGCCCTGCGCGCCTACGCCGGGGGCGGAAATGTCACGTGATTTATACACACCGGTTGCGATCAGCACCGCATCATGGCGGCCACGGATGGCATCAAACGACAGATCCTCGCCCACGCGGCAGTTCAGCACGAATTGCACGCCTGCGGTTTCCAACTGGGCAATGCGCTGCATGACAACGGGCTTTTCCAACTTAAAGCCGGGGATGCCATAAGTCAGCAACCCGCCCGCGCGGTCATAGCGGTCATAGACCGTCACCTGCACACCCGCACGGCGCAGCACATCGGCCGCCGCCAAGCCGCCCGGACCAGCGCCGATGATGCCCACCGATTCCACGCGGTCAGCACCCGGCTTAATGGGGGCGACCCAGCCATTTTCCCATGCCAGATCGGTCAGATATTTTTCGACAGCGCCAATCGTCACCGTGCCATGGCCCGATTGTTCGATCACGCAATTGCCTTCGCAAAGGCGATCTTGCGGGCAGATGCGGCCGCAGATTTCGGGGAAAGTGTTGGTGGCTTGGCTAAGGTCATACGCCTCTTGCAAGCGGCCTTCCGCGGTTAGGCGCAGCCAATCGGGGATGTTGTTGTGCAAGGGGCAATGCGTTTGGCAATAGGGCACGCCGCATTGGCTGCACCGGCTGGCCTGTTCGGCAGCTTTGGAGGCCGCGAATTCGCGATAGATTTCATGAAAGTCTTCGGCGCGCAAATTGGCCGGGCGCTTTTCGGGCGTTTCTTTGCCCAAAGAGACGAATTTCAGCATACGTTGCACGGCCATAGGGGCATCTCCCAGCTTCACGGTGAACAGGGTGATAGCTTGGTCCCCCAAGGAAGAAAAGGCAGTAATGCTGACCTATAAAAGCGAATTGGGAAAGAAATGGCGTTGTACAGAGAAAAATCTGCGTAAATTAGGTCAGTAAATGATACCTATATGTCTAAAAGCCCGCAAAAAGCGCCACTAAAACGCCAAGGCCCAAGATGATTCGCCACCAGCCAAACACCGCGTAACCCTGCGTGGAGACATAAGACAGCATCCATTTCACCACGATCGCCCCCGACACCGTCGCCACGATCAAGCCGATGCCAATTCCTGTCAGGGTAGAAAAATCCAACTCGTGGCGCGATTGGATCAGATCAAAGCTGACAGCCCCCAGCATTGTGGGCAGCGACAGGAAAAACGAAAACTCAGCCGCAGCGCGCTTTGAAACACCCAAAAGCCGCGCACCGACGATCGTAGCGCCAGAGCGCGATACACCCGGCAAAATCGACAGGCATTGGATCACGCCAATCGCCAAGGCCTTGCCAAACGGAACGGCCATTGCATCATCTACCCGCGTTTGCGGCGCGATTTTGTCGACAAACACCAAGATCACGCCGCCCAAAACCAGCATGACGGCCATCAGCTTTGGCGTCTCGAATAGGACCGTCTTAATAAAGTCATGCGCCATCGCCCCCACGGCCATCGCCGGAAGAAAAGCGAGCAGCACCGAACCCACAAAGCGCTTCGATGCCGGTTTGGTGCGATAGGTGGACACCACCTCGATCAGTTTGTCGCGGTAAAGATAGGCAATCGCCAGAATTGGCCCCAGTTGGATAACGACTTCCAGCGTCTTTGACCCCTGAAAGCCTAGAAAATGCCCCAGCAACAGCAGATGCGCGGTGGAGGAGACGGGGATAAACTCTGTCAGCCCCTCGACCAAACCCAGCAGCGCTGCCGTGAGCATATCCTGCACGGCTTAGCCCTTCCGCAAATGCTTGGCGGAATCGCGGATGGCGGCGAATTGGCCTGTGGCGCGGTAACGCCACAGATATTCCGGAATAATGGCGTCAAAGCTGGCGGCATTGATGCCCAGATCGGCCAAGGTTTTCGCCCCCGCCTGCACCACATTGTCTTGGCGCAACTGGCGGGCTTGATCGGTGGTGATCACGCCGTTGGAAAACAGGCCCAAGGTCAGCGCCGACAGCGTATCCAACACACCCGCCATGACCGCGCCCACCCAGAACGGCAGGTTCGCCACCAAACGGCGGCGCTGCACGACGGCCAGCATTCGGTGGATGATGGCGGTCAGGCTTAGCGCATCAGGCCCGCCCAATTCGTATGTGCCATGGGCTTTGCCCGTCACCCCCAAAACCGCAGCAGCAGCCACATCTTCTACGTAGACCGGCTGAAAGCGGGTGGAACCGCCGACCAATGGCAAGATCGGGCCCATCCGGCTCATCGCGGCGAAGCGGTTGAAAAAGCCATCTTCATTGCCGAAAATCACCGAAGGCCGCAGGATCATGGCCGTGGGGAAGGCGGCCAAAACGGC
>CAMAYO010000135.1 GCA_945862465.1 Pseudorhodobacter antarcticus
TGCCCATCGCCAAGGCGTGTTTGGCCACGGGGGCGCATTTTGTGTCGTCTTCGTATATCTCGCCCGAAATGCGCGCTTTGGATGGCGAATTTAAGGCCAAGGGTCTGGTGTCGATCAACGAATGCGGGCTGGATCCTGGGATTGACCATTTGATGGCCCATGATCTGGTGGCGCGCTACCGCGCCTCGAAGGGCTATGACGCGAACAATGTGCTCAGCTTTGTGTCTTATTGCGGCGGCGTGCCCAAAATCCCCAATCCGTTCCGCTATAAGTTCAGCTGGGCGCCCTTGGGCGTGCTGAAGGCGCTGCGCTCGCCGTCACGCAGCTTGAAGAACTTTGAAGAATTCAAAGTTTCTCGGCCTTGGGATGCGATCACGTCTTATGACGCGCCTCTGCCGCAGCCCGAAAGCTTTGAGGTATATCCCAACCGCGATTCTTATCCTTTCATGGAGGATTACCGGTTCGATCCGGCATGGCGCGTCAAAGATTTTGTGCGCGGCACGATCCGCCTGAACGGCTGGGAAGCCGCTTGGACGCCCGTGTTCCGCGAGATTGAAACCCTATCCGGCCCCACAGGCGATGCGCGTTTGGCCGAGATGGCCGACCAGTTCGTGCGCGAAAACTCTTATGCCCCCGGAGAGCCTGACCGCGTGATCTTGTTCGTCTCGCTCAAAGCCGAGCGGGATGGCAAGATCATGTTCCACGAGACGTGGTCGATGGATGCTTGGGGCGATGCCAAGGGCACGGCCATGGCGCGTTTGGTATCGACGCCGGTGTCTTTTGCCGTCGAATCGCTTCTGGCGGGCGATATCGCTGCAGGGGTTCATCCTGCCCCGCATGATCCCAAGCTTTACACCAAATGGCTGGGTCAGGTGCGCGGTTTGGTCCAATACATGGAACGGCTCGACCATATCGCCTGAAATGCGAAAAGGCCCCCTCACGCCCGGTGACAGGCTAGGGGGGCTTCGCTATGCTTGCCTGAAAGCCCGCGCAATTAGGCCGCGGCAGAGCAGGGCAAAATGGCCAAGGGCGACCCAAAGCATCGCGAGACGGGCAAGTGGCGCGATCGGTTTGAGATGTGGCGCGCCAGCCGCCAGCCTGTGGCTGCGGGCTTTGAAAGCCAGCCTGAGCCGCGCTCTATCGGGCTTTATGCGCGGGGCAAACAACTGGTCGCGGGGCAGTTTGTCGTGGGCGGCGTGGTGGTTGAAAAGCCAGACACTGCGATTTGGGATGTGCCCTTTGCCGATGCCGATGTGCAGATGCAAACCCATGGTTTTGGCTGGCTGGATGATCTGGCCGCGATGGGAAGCCTAAAGGCGCAGGCCAAGGCACAAGAGTGGGCCTTTGACTGGTTAGCGCGGTACGGTCAAGGGCGCGGGGCGGGCTGGCAACCCTCCATCGTTGGGCGGCGACTGATCCGCTGGATCAACCATGCCCCCCTGCTGCTGCAAGACCGCCCCGAGGCCGATCGCGCCACCTTTATGGCTAGCCTATCGGCACAATTGCACTTTTTAGCGCGCCGCTGGCCAGAAGCCTCAGTCGGGGTGAACAGGGTCGAGGCGCTGGCCGCCACAATCACTGCTGGCCTTGTGCTGACAGGCCTATCCGCCCCTGTGGACCCCGCCTTGTCGGCGCTCGCTGCCCATCTAGAGGCCGAAGTTGATATGGGCGGCGGTATTGCCAGCCGCAATCCAGAAGACCTACTGGACCTGCTCACCCTGCTGACGTGGGTTGAACAAACACTGGCCGAGGTGGGCCGCGCCATCCCCCCCGAACTTCTGGCGGCGATGGAGCGGATCGCCCCCGTTCTGCGCGCTTTGCGCCACGCAGACGGCGGCCTTGCCCGCTTTCACGGTGGCGGGCGCGGGGCAGAGGGGCGGTTGGATGCAGCCCTTGCCAATGCGGGGATCAAGCCCTTGCCATCTGCCGGTATGGCCATGGGCTATGTGCGCCTAACGGGGGGCCGCACCTCGATCGTGGTCGATGCAGCCCCCCCACCTGAGGGAAGCGCACTGGCCCATGCCTCGCTTGGCGCGTTTGAACTGACCTCGGGCCGCAGACCGGTGATTGTATCGGTGGGCTCTGGCGCGGCCTTTGGGGCCAAGTGGCACGCCCCCGGGCGCACCACGGCGGCGCATTCGACGCTGGGGGTCGAGGATATCTCTTCCTCTCGGCTTGGCCGCAAGGGCTTTGGGCCCTTTGTCACCCGCGCCGACACAACCGCCCTGCGCCTGTTTTCGGGGGATTCGGGCGCCGGCCTGCATCTGGCGCAGGATGGCTGGGCCAAAAGCCACGGCGTCACCCATGCGCGCGATCTGATGCTGACCAAGGGGGGCCGCCTGTTGACCGGCACTGATCGTTTAACCGCCACGTCAGGCCAGCGCGGCGCGGGGCCATCAAGGAAGCACAAGGCGGGACTGCCCTTTGCCATCCGCTTCCATTTACACCCCGACGTCGACGCGCGGTTGGATATGGGCGGCGCTGCTGTGTCGCTGACCCTGAAAAGTGGCGAGATTTGGGTGTTTCGCCATGATGGCAGCACCATCCTGACGCTGGAGCCCACGATCTATCTGGAAAAGACCCGTATGCGCCCGCGCGATAGCTTGCAAATTGTGCTTTCTGGCGCAGCGCAGGGTTTGGATACCCAGGTGGGCTGGACCTTGGCCAAAGCGCAGGATACTCCGCTTGCCATCCGCGATCTGGAGCGGGAAGACCCTGCCAGCCAGATCTAACACCTGTTTTGGGGGTTTTACCGTGACAAATCTTGTGCCCATCGGCCGCGCCTTGATTTCGGTATCGGACAAGACCGGCTTGATCGACTTGGCGCGCGCCTTGGCGGGCATGGGGGTCGAGTTGATCTCCACCGGCGGCACATCGGGCCTGCTGCGTGCTGCAGGGTTGGTGGTGCGCGATGTGGCAGATGTGACGGGCTTTCCTGAAATGATGGATGGGCGTGTGAAAACGCTGCATCCCAACATCCACGGGGCGCTGTTGGCGCTGCGCGATGATGACGAACACCTGTTGGCTATGGCCGCGCATGGCATTGAACCCATCGATCTGCTGATCGTGAACCTGTACCCTTTTGAGGACACCGTGGCCAAAGGGGCAGATCACGAGACGTGCATCGAAAACATCGATATCGGCGGGCCAGCGATGATCAGGGCAGCGGCCAAGAACCACCGCTTTGTCACTGCGGTCACCGATCCGGCGGATTACGCCGCACTGATTGACCAAATGAAAGCCCGCGACGGCGCGACCACCTTAGCCTTTCGCCAGAAAATGGCGCTTACGGCCTATGCCAAGACAGCGGCCTATGACACGGCGGTGTCGGGTTGGCTGGCGGGGCAGATTGGCGAGCCGTTTGCCCGCAACCGTTCGTTCGCGGGCACGTTTGCCCAAGGGATGCGCTACGGCGAAAACCCGCATCAAAAGGCGGCGTTTTATACCGACGGCTCAAACCGCCAAGGCGTTGCCACAGCGCGGCAATGGCAGGGCAAGGACCTGTCTTACAACAACATCAATGACACTGACGCCGCCTTTGAACTGGTGGCCGAATTTGCCGGCCTTGCCCCCACAGTTGCCATCGTCAAACACGCCAACCCCTGCGGTGTGGGCCAAGGTGCCACCCTGCGTGAGGCGTATTTGCGCGCCTACCAGTGCGACCAAACCTCGGCCTTTGGCGGGATTGTGGCGCTGAATGCGCCTTTGGATGCGGAAACGGCAGAAGAAATCGTCAAGATTTTCACCGAAGTCGTGATAGCCCCCGGCGCCTCAGAAGACGCAATGGCGATCTTTGCCACCAAAAAGAACCTGCGCTTGCTGACGACGGCCAGTTTGCCCGATGCCAAAGCGCCGGGTCTGGCGTTCAAGCAGGTGGCGGGCGGCATCTTGGTGCAGGACCGTGACTTTGCCGGCATCTCGGCGGTGGATCTTAAGGTTGTCACCAAACGGGCCCCCACACCGGCGGAAATGGCGGATTTGCTGTTTGCTTGGACAGTGGCCAAACACGTCAAATCCAACGCGATTGTCTATGTCAAAGATGGTGCCACCGTGGGCATCGGTGCGGGACAGATGAGCCGTGTCGATTCGACTCGCATCGCCGCGCGCAAGGCAGGCGACATGGCCGATGCTTTGGGCCTGCCTCAAAGCCCAACCCAGGGGTCGGTCGTGGCCTCGGACGCGTTCTTTCCTTTTGCCGATGGGCTCATCACCGCGGCCGAAGCGGGGGCGACGGCTGTGATCCAACCGGGTGGGTCTATGAACGACGATCAGGTGATTGCAGCAGCAGACGCGGCAGGATTGGCCATGGTCTTTACCGGCCAGCGCCATTTTAGGCATTAAAAGATGCAGCGCACCCTGATCCCCTTGGTGGCGTTGATCGTGCTGATCGTGGATCAAGTCAGCAAATGGGCCGTGGTCTTTTGGCTTAATCTAGACCAACGCGTCGAAATCGATGTGTTTCCACCCTATTTGGTGTTCCGCATGGCGTGGAATTACGGAATGAACTTTGGCCTGATGGCGCAAGGATCAAATCTAGGGCGGGCCGTGCTGATTGGTTTGGCGCTGGTCATCTCGGCTTGGGTTTGGGTTTGGGTGCGGCGCGAAAAATCCGGCAAGCGTGCCCAAGTGGCGGCAGGCCTGATGATTGGCGGGGCTTTGGGCAATGTGATTGACCGTATTCTTTACGGGGCCGTGGCTGACTTTTTGAATATGTCATGCTGCGGCATCGACAATCCCTATGCTTTTAACGTCGCAGATGTGAGCATTTTCTTTGGCCTCGCGGGTTTGGTGCTGTTTAGCGACTTTGCGGGCGGCAATGCGCCACCAAGAAAGCGCCGCCGCACAAAGACCCCGTGACGTGGCGCAGTCTTTGCGCTAAGACGGAAAAAAGTCGAGTGCAAGGGTCTGAC
>CAMAYO010000136.1 GCA_945862465.1 Pseudorhodobacter antarcticus
CCCCGCGCGCGGGCCAGTCGTTCGGTAAGGGTAAGGGCAAGCGTCATGGCATTACGTCTTACACGATCTTGGGCGCTGTGCCACAGTTTGAAACAATTCCCTCTCTTGCGACACGTCCGCGTGAGAGCACTGTCACATATCTTGCTGTCGGGCCTTGCCAAGTCCATCTGACCTAAAACGGCCCCAATCAAGGAAAAATCCATGTCCACATTGCGCAAAATCCTGCTGGTTGATGACGACGATGACCTGCGTGAGGCTTTGTCAGAGCAGTTGGTGATGACCGAAGACTTTGACGTCTTCGAAGCGCGCACTGGGGCTGAAGGCATGGAAAAGGCCAAGGCCGCAGCCTATGATCTTGTGATCCTTGATGTGGGCCTGCCCGATACCGATGGTCGCGAGTTGTGCAAGCGGATGCGCAAAGGTGGCGTGAAATGCCCGATCTTGATGCTCACGGGGCATGACAGCGATGCCGACACGATCTTGGGGCTGGATGCAGGGGCCAATGACTATGTCACTAAGCCTTTCAAATTTCCGGTTCTTCTTGCCCGCATCCGCGCCCAGTTGCGCCAGCACGAACAATCCGAAGATGCGATTTTCCAGATGGGGCCCTATACGTTCAAGCCCGCCCAAAAGCTGCTGCTGGATGCCAAGGAAAAGAAAATCCGCCTGACGGAAAAGGAAACCAACATCCTGAAATACCTCTACCGCGCGCAATCCAGCGTGGTCGCTCGTGATGTGCTGCTGCACGAGGTGTGGGGCTATAACGCTGGTGTCACCACCCACACGCTGGAAACCCACATTTACCGCCTGCGCCAAAAGATCGAACCCGATCCCGCCAATGCCCGTCTGTTGGTGACAGAGGCGGGTGGCTACAAGCTGGTCTCTTAAGCGCAATTCCGCCACCGTCGCAAGAATTGGGCCTTTGGGTCTTATTTTGACGACAGCGCACCTTATCTAAAGCATACAGATCCGCCTTAGCCGTTACCCGCAAAGGCGGATCGCCACAGGTCCGTTCCGTGTCGGGGTTATGGCACGGTTCCTCCCTGTTGGACTTGGCCGGGCCATTTGCCCGGCCTTTTTTTGGCCAAAACCGCAGTCGGGCGAAGCGCTGTGCCGCCACGCCATGCGATTGAAGCCTTGAGCCTTCTTGCAGCAGGGCCTAGGCTCTCCCGTCACTATTTGGAGTTGCCCTATCTCCTTGACCCTCGCCACTTGGAACATCAACTCGGTCCGCCTACGCGAAGGGTTGGTGGCGCGGTTGATGACAGAAGAGCAGCCCGACATCTTATGTCTGCAGGAGGCCACCGATGTATTTAAATTCAATGACTTAACTAGTTGAAATGTACAGAAATATTGCTCAAAAATTCTAGTTTTGATGGTAGATTTGTCAAAGATTGCTCAGAATTGGAGGCATCCATGGGATGATGAACATAAATGCTCAGTTCTTGTCAGCGCCTACTACCGCAAAGCTTATGACTGGTCGTTGAAAGCAGTGTAATGTCCTGCACTGCGTCCGCAAGCATCGGAGAAGACATGATCGACCTATCCTTTTTCAGCAACCTCGCCGGGATCGACATTGGCGCGCTTGCCGACAAGCCGACCACGCTCACGCCGGGTCAGAAAGAGGCGGCCACTTCGCTTTGGGTATCGCCCGATGGAGCACTGGATATTGGGGTCTGGGAATGCTCGCCTGGCAGCTTTACCGCAGACCGATCAGAGACGGCTGAGTTCTGCTACTTTTTGCAAGGCAAGATAGTGATGACCCACTTTGACGGCACCCGCCGCGAGTTGGGGACGGGCGATGCCATCATGCTTCCGCGCGGCTGGAAAGGCACTTGGGAGATCCTTGAGCATACTCGCAAAATCTATGTGCTCTTGGCGGATAGGCTCCAAGGTTGATCCAACTAAGTGTTTTCGCCACAACCGCGCCCCTGAAATGGGGACCAATCCGCTACACCTCATTTTCGACGGACAATTCGGCGCATTTGTCAGCCTGTTTATGTTGAAAAGTTCAAAAGTGGCAGTGTCTGAATCGCAAAAGTTGTTTTTTGCTTTCTTTCGGTTTTGCTCTATGTAATTGGCACAACAAAAACCGAGGGTGGGGCCGAGCTTACGGCCAAGGAGCAGGCGATGATCAAATCTATAGAGACTATGACCGTGCTCTTTCGTCGAATTGGCCTCGCCATCCTTGCTCCAGCCTTGTTGCTGATCGCTGTCTCAGCACATGCTGAAGCAAACTTTACCCGCATTCCCACTCAATACATCGCCGCTCTTGGCGATCCAAAGGCAAAATCAGGGACTGATGCTGAAACGTGGGGACTTTGGGTTATCGATCCAGGCCCGCGCGGCGTCGATATAGAAGATTATGCAGATCTCGTCGCAAACGCCGATGTGGCCCCAGACGGATGGAGGTTTGACCGTGCCGCTTGGTGGCTTGAAGAGCATGGCCTCATCATGGAAGCCCCGAGTTTTCCGCTTCCAGCTGGCCAGTATGTTGTAACTGGGGGGCGTGAAGCGATGTCCGTCTTAACTGTTGAAGAACCCGATGCGACCGGTAAGCAACCGTGGAGTCTTGCCTATGGGGCGAACATCTACGATGTCACCCATCTTGGGTGTCGCGCCGCGCTCTACACGGCAAACGAAACCGGTAAAGCCTGTACACCAGACAAAGCACCCATGAGTGTTTTCCCCATGACCCCTGGCACCGTGATGCCCGAGGTAGAAGGCTGCAGCAAGCAGGACTATCAGGTTCTGATCGTGATCGGCATGATGCTTGAGACGAATAGCTAAATGCTTAGTGACGCGGTTCGCGGTGCACTCGGGTGTCTGACTTAAGGGTGAAGATTTCGCCGCAGGCCCCGCGGATTTATAGCTGTGCCCTCATAGGCCGCCAACACGACTGCACCGCTCGTCCAAGAGTTTGGCCTAGCATGCCAAAACTTGAGGCCAAGTTATGATCGACACGACTGTTGCCATCATTGGAGCGGGGCTTGCCGGTTTGAACGCGGCCCGACTGCTGCACAGGGCGGGGGTGGATTTCCACCTGTTCGAGGCACGCGACCGAGTGGGTGGGCGCATTCTGACGTTAGATGAATTGGGGGCGCTGGCGGACGACGGTTTCGACCTTGGTCCGTCGTGGTTCTGGCCACAGATGCATCCTGTGATGGGTGAACTGATCGATGAACTGGACCTGCCTTCTTTCCAGCAGCACAGCACTGGGGATATGGTTTTTGAGAGAACCTCGCGCGAAAGCCCGCAACGGGTGCCGGGGTTAGCTCAAGAACCAAGGTCGATGCGCCTAGCGGGCGGGACGGCGGCCTTGGTGCGGGCGCTGATGCGTGATTTGCCTTTGGACCGTTTGCATTTTAGCACCCCGGTCACTGCCCTGCGGCTGATGGGCGAAAGGGTGGAGCTCTTAGCGTCAGATCGTCCCGTTATGGCAAGTCATGTGATCGCTGCCCTGCCACCACGGCTCTTTGCTCAAAAGGTATCGCTTCACCCCACGCCCGTATCGCGCGACTTAATCCGCTGGCAGGCTACGGCCACATGGATGGCACCACATGCCAAGATTTTTGCGCTTTATGACCGACCGTTCTGGCGTGATGCAGGCTTGTCCGGCATGGCGCAAAGCATGGTCGGCCCCCTGTTGGAAATCCACGATGCCACCACCGCCAGCGGCAAGGTGGCGCTTTTTGGCTTTGTTGGGGTGCCTGCCGCCAACCGCGTAGCCCTCGGCGATGAAGCCTTAATCCATGCCGCGATCCAACAGCTGGCACGCCTTTTTGGACCAGAAGCCGGATCTCCCCGTGCTACATTGGTCAAGGACTGGGCACAGGATCAGTGGACAGCCACAAATGCAGACGCCATGTCATCTGCACATCCCGCACCCCAGACGGGCAAATGGGTGACGGGCGCATGGCAAGGGCGTCTGCTCATGGCTGGCAGCGAAGCAAGTCCGTCTGATCCGGGCTATCTCGCAGGGGCCATCGAGGCGTCGCAAAAAGCTGTGCTGTCCGTCTGTGAGTGAGCTTAAGTAACTTGGCATGCCCCACTTCTGCTAGATTTCAGCGTTTTGGCAAAAGCGTGTGTTCTGCTTGGTGTGTCTGACCTTCTCGGATTATTCAGGTAACTCTGCCCCAATCGTTGTCAGTGCCGCACGGCAGGGCGCACGCGACCATCGGTCTGTAAGGCAAACAACATCGGCCAAAGTGCCGTTTTCTGATAAGTATGATCCCCTAATCCACCAACACGGTTACCATGTTCATCCAGCAGTCCGGCCCAACACAGGGGTCGCAGAATGCCGGTGTAAAGCTCACTTTCGACCCGCCATTGTTGCTCCCTGTCTCGGGTCACAGGGCCATAGAGTGCCGCACAGAATTCGCCCAGCGATACGCCGTTTTCTGCCTCGACGTTCAGCACATTCAATCCGGCATCCCAATCGCGAAACGGCTCATGGTCAAACCGCGAATAATAGCCGTGGTTCACGTTGAACAAGAAGAATGGCACCAAGATTTCAAACACGTCTTTTGGCTCTTCCACCAACCCTTGACCCACCTTGGTCAGACGAAACGTGCCCTTGTAGTGACGGCCTAGTTTGAGATCGATCAGCAGGTGGTGCAGCACTTCCAGCGGCCCGAAGTCATATTCGTTCAGCACCTTATTGATGCTGTAGAGGTCCGACACCGTCCAGTTCGGCCAAACAAAGGCCTCTGCCGCCCAGTTCACAAAGATGCGTTTGAAGGCTTTGGATGGCGTCAGCGGGATCGGACCATGTTCGGCTACATAGGCCACAATCAACCGCGCCCCGCGAAAGATATGGGACTGGTCTAGGATAGCGACTTCATCGGGCAGAGGCTTGAGGCGTATCATGTGTGCAGGGTGGCGTCGGCGG
>CAMAYO010000137.1 GCA_945862465.1 Pseudorhodobacter antarcticus
TGGGGGTAAAGACATAATCCAACGATTCTTGCCCGCCAAGGTTGCCATAATAGGGTACCGACATCGTGTAGGTCTGCCCGCTGGCACCGGCTTGGGTGGCCTGCGAGGGCAGATTGGCCGACAAGGACATGGCGGTTGTCGGATTTGCCTGCAACAAATTGGGGTCAATTTGCACCGGGCTAAGCCCCGACATCGTGTTGCGCGGAAAGGTTCCCATCGTGCCATCGGCATTTGCGGGCCATCCCATCAGCACTTGGCCAGAGGGGGTGCGCAAAATGCCATCGGCATCGGGTTTGAACGAAGCGGTGGTCGTCAAACTGACCGGAGGCGCGGCATCGCCACGATGCACAGCGTCGATCGTGGTCACGGGCAAAAACCCGCGCCCCTCCATCGCCAAGTCGGTGGCATTGGTTGTGGCAAGCAGCGGGCCGCGTTCATCAATCAACCGCTGCGTGGTCGACCGCACCCCCCCGGCCGAGTAAGCGGTGCTTTGGTCGCCATGCAGGACGACAGAATGAAAATCAGACGTCACCCGCTTGTACCCGAAGGTCGAAGCGTTCGCGATATTGTCTGAAATGGTGGACAGGCGGTTGGCGTTTGCGTTCAGCCCCGCCACCCCCGCGTTCAGCGAAGAGGACATCGTCATTCATAGCGCCTTTCTGCAGCTTGGTCGGACAAAAGCAACCTGCACGCTGCGGCTTAAGAAAGGACTAACAGATAAAATGTGATGCGTTTAACGGTCAGAACGCAGCAAAATGACTTTGATGCGATTGTTGCGCCCGGCCATCGGGTTGGCGGTGACGGGAGTGCGGTCAGCATGGCCGCTGACGCGCGCGATGCGGCCTTGGTCTAGACCCGATTGCTGCAGCAGCTGGCGCAGCGCTTGGGCGCGGGCGGTCGACAAATCCCAACTGGGGTTCTTGATCAGCGTGACGGGATAGGCGCGCACATAGCCTTCTATGGCGACTTCGTTGGTGGTCATTGCTATCACATCGGCCAAAAGATCGGACAGCGCCGTCAAAGTTTGGGTCGGCACATCGGTGTCGGTGTCAAACAAGGGGTTCGCTGATGTGTCAAACACCTCGATCACCAAACCCTCATCGCTGACTTGTGTCACGACATGGCTTAGCAAGCGCTGCATCGTTTGGCTTTCACCGCCCCTGCCCTCAAGCAGCGATTGCAGACGTTTCAGATCGGCCTTCTGGTCTGTAGGGCCATCGCGTTTTTCTGGAACAGGCTTGACTTGCCCATTGCCCAGTGGGTCGGCCGTTTCTTGTTTGCGCAAAGAGTAGCCCTTAAAGACCCCATCCCCGCCCAAGGCGCTTTGCGTGATAAAAATAGTCGGATTGAAATAATCCGCAATGCCTTTGCGTTGCTCTTCTGTCGTTGCGCTTATCAGCCACATCAGCATAAAAAAGGCCATCATGGCGGTTGCAAAGTCGGCATAGGCGATTTTCCACGCCCCACCGCTATGACCGCCATCTACAATGGTCGTCTTCCGCTTAATGATAACTGGCGCGCCATTTGCTGGCCCAGCCATTCCACACCCGTAATCTACCCAAGGCCGACCTTAGGTGATCTTTATGAATCCGGGCTTAACCTGCGACATTTTAATGACTTTCTCTTGCGTGCGCACAAAGTCGGCCCGCACCTGCAAGCCAATCATGGTGTAGTCGGCCACGAATTGTTCGGCTGACTTGCGGCTTAGGGCGGTGTCAATCGCCAAGCCTTGGTCCTGCATAAGCCCATCAAACGCGACTGAGGGCGTATGGCCGCGCACGGTCAGAAAATCGACGAAATCACGGATCGACACATCCCCAAGCCCCGTCAAGATCACATCATACCGCTGAAACGCTTGGTTGACACAAACCAACCCGTGGTCGGAAAACCGGGTTTCAAAATGCGCCAACATCTGACGGTCAAGCCCAACGGCCAAGGCAGGCCAGGGGTCAGAGGCGTGACACCCCATGTCTGTCAAATGTTTGATCTCTGCCTTCAGATCAGACCGCTTTTGACCGCGGGCTAGGAACAGATCATAAAGCGCGTCGATTTGCGCGCTAGCGGCCACATCTACTCCTGAGGTGTGGGCCAAAGACAGGCGGATACCTTTAACGGCCTCGTGGCAGAGATCAGTGATCTGCAAGCCAGCGGGGCCATAAAAATCTGGCCTGTCACCAGATGTCCACAGGCCCAGATCGCGCAGCTTTTGTTCGACGCAGGTCGCTGCGCGCAGATCTGTCAACCGCAAGGACAGGTCGAACAGGTCTGGCGCCACATCTTCGCCAACGGGCACCACAGCCAGCCGCACGCCCAAAGTTGCCATCAGCCCAAGGGCGGCCATGGCCGTTTTGCGGGGCAACTGCGTGGCCACGGGCCCGCTGCCTTTTGATAAAGCCGCCTCAGCCAAGGCAAGGGGCAGGTCAAAATGCCGGGCAAGCTGTGGGCCGGCCATGGCTGCAAGTGGGCCGGATGACAGCAAAACAACATCGACGTAATCATTCAACATATGGCGTAAAGGCAATCTCATCTCCAAGTCACTCGGGGATTTGACGGGCAACGTCCTATCCGTTTGCGGTCTAATTGTGTACAAAGGGATGTTTTTGTCTTTTTTAAGGCACCAATAGATATATCTTTTGAGGTATCGCCAAAAAAATGTCGAAAAATGGAGTTATGCCTAAAAATGTGGCATTTTCAAACATCTTACATAACGGCAATCAACCTAAGAGCGTCATAAATCGCCGCGTGAATGTTGCGCGCCTCGACCGCGTCGCCGATGCGGAACAGTTGAAAGCCCGCTGGGCCGCCGCCAAAGGTCTGCGGTTGGCCAGCAATCAGCGCGTCATAATCCACCGCCCCCAAATTGACCGACCGGGGTTTCAGCGCAAAATACAACTCGTCCAAAGGCAAGGTCCCGTGGTTGACCACCACCTGATCAAAGCTGCGCGTGATGCCCAGTTTGCTATAGTCGCTGTCGATGGTGGCCTTGATCAGATTGCCCTCTTTGGCGACCGAGGTCAGCCGATAGGTGACCGTAAAGGTCACCTTCTTATCCTGAATGGCGCGCATATAGGGCACCAAGTTCATCGCCATGACATCGGGGGCAAAGGTGCGGTCAGGCGTCATCACTTCGACCACAGCGCCGGATTCGGCCAAAAGCTGGGCAGCTTGCAGCGCAGTGTGGTCGCCCGCGTCATCATACAGCAGCACGTTTTGCCCCGGCTTCACATCGCCTGACAGAATATCCCAAGCCGAGACGGTCAGTTCATTCCCCGAAGCCAGAATGTCTTTTTGCGCCATACCGCCCGTGGCGATGATAACGATATCGGGGTTCAGGGCGGTGACATCTTCCGCCTCGGCCCAGGTGTTAAAGCGAAACTCGACCCCCAGCGCCGCGCATTGAGCCATGCGCCAGTCGGTGATGCCGATCATCTCGGCCCGGCGTTTGGTTTGGGCGATTAGGCGCACTTGGCCACCGGCTTCGGAAGCCGCCTCAAACACTGTCACCTTATGGCCACGCTCGGCCGCAACCCGCGCCGCCTCTAGCCCAGCAGGACCAGCGCCCACGACCACGACCTGCCGCTTGGTTGCAGCGGGTTTGATCGTGTGGGGCATGGTTTCTTCGCGGCCCGTGGCGGGGTTGTGAATGCAAAGCGCCATGCCGCCTTGATAGATGCGGTCAAGGCAATAGGTGGCCCCCACACAGGGGCGAATGTCATGTTCGCGCCCTTCGATGATCTTTTGCACAATATGGGGGTCGGCCATATGGGCGCGGGTCATCCCCACCATATCCAATTGCCCCGAGGCGATGGCATGCCGTGCTGTCGCCACATCGGGGATGCGCGAAGCGTGAAAGGTGGGCATGCCCACTTCGGCTTTCATACGGCCTGCAAAATCAAGGTGCGGGGCCGATTTCATGCCATGAATCGGGATAACATCGGTCATGGCGGCATCGGTATGGATCCGGCCTTTGATGATGTTCAAAAAGTCGACCAAGCCGCTGTCGCGGAACATTTTGCCGATCGCCACCCCGTCATCAGATGTAATACCGCCTGCCTCATCCTCATCTGCGGTATAGCGCATCCCCAAAAGGAAGGTCTCACCCACCCGTTTGCGCACAGCGGCCAAAACCTCCATCGCAAAGCGCGCACGGTTTTCAAGGCTGCCGCCATAGGGGGCGGGCAGGGCGTTGGTGAAGGGTGACATGAACTGGTCCAGCAGGTGGCCGTAGCATTCAAATTCTACCCCGTCCAAACCCGCCTCTTTCATCCGTTCGGCGGCATCGGCAAAGTCGTTGATCACACGGGTGATATCCCAATCTTCCATCACCTTGGGAAAGGCGCGGTGGCTGGGTTCACGCGCTGGCCCTGCGGCCAGCACGGGCAACCAATCGCCCTTGTCCCAACGGGTGCGGCGGCCAAGGTGCGTCAGCTGAATCATCACCGCAGCGCCTGCTTCATGGCAGTCATCAGCGATGCGGCGCATCCACGGAACGACCTCGTCCTTATAGGCCAGTACGTTGTTGAACACGGGGGGCGAGTCTTTTGACACAGCGGCAGAACCCGCCGTCATCACCATCGCCACGCCCGCCTTGGCCCGTTCCAGATGATACAGGCGGTAGCGGTCTTTGGGCATCCCGTCTTCGGGATAGGCGGGTTCATGGCTGGTCGTCATGATCCGGTTGCGCAGCGTCAGGTGTTTAAGCTTGTAGGGCTGCAACAAGGGATCGTTTGACATGGTGGCCTCCGGTTGGATGCAAGCTAGGGCCTGCGCG
>CAMAYO010000138.1 GCA_945862465.1 Pseudorhodobacter antarcticus
CACCTTTTACAACCACCAACGCCCTCACACTGCCCATGGTGGACAACCGCCCGCCGTGGTTTACTTCAACAGCATTGAAACCGATCAGCAGGTGCAGGCAGTAGCTTAAACACGCCGGAAATCTGTCCAAAGATCGGGGAGTAGCTCACAGTGAAAGATTTGTCTTTGTTGGTCGAAACTCGAGGAAATTTGAATGGGTTCCGAAAATTGTATCAGATGAACACATTTTGGGCCTGATTCAGGCAGAAAAACCGTATGCATATCATGATGCACCCGCAGAAGGCGGGGGAGAAAGAGTGGACAACTTTTGGCAAGGTACTTACCTCTTTCTTGATCCCACTCATCACGAAGATGGTCAAAAACTGGCGATCGAAAATGATGTCGTCGGGACGCCACTTTCCCTTGCTTTAGCAATATTCAATAACATCAACAGCAGAGATGAAGCTCCATTTTCATGTATCCCAAAGTTAATTTTTAAAGATCAAGAATTCTGGAAATTTGCCAAAGAAAGTGGGCAGATTTTAAGATATATCACATTCAAGTTCGCCATACCAAATATGTGGTCGCCTCAGAGTGATATCGAAGAGGATTTAAAGGCGACCGGTTCAGACACTGGTGCTGATACGGTTGAAGTTTCATTCAAAAGCGAAGGTGGCGTTAGAACCGATAACGACAGAGTGAAAGCCGCCGTCGACTATTCTAGGCGGGGAGCAGGAACCGTTACTGCAAAAAATCTTGAAGGAAAGACCTTTTCCTCCAATAATCGGGCTATGACTGAAAGGGTGAGCGCAGATGAATTGTTGGAACCAAGTGATGTGAAGGTTAGCGCAGTCGCCAAGAGGGTTCTGGGACGTGACTAGAGACGTACCAATTTTACTTTTCATTCTCTTGCTGGGTGTGCTGTTGTGTATCTCTGTTTTTCATCCAAATCTGCTTTCTAGTGATGGAAATAAATTCCTCGGCAGCTTTATGGATGCAGATATTTTGTCAACTTTAGGTTTTATTACAGCTGTCGGCAACGCGTCAACACTAACTATCCACATTCAGCTTAATAACTTGGAGGACTGCACCAACGTACAATTTTCAAAAACTCGCAGTTCGCTAAAAAAATCAGCGATCTCTTTGGTTTATGCATTTTCTGTAGTGTTCATAGCGCTTGTCGTGAGACCATTTTTACCTGACATTGCAACTGTCGACTCGCTTGTGAACAGTGTTGGAATTGCTTGCGTGTTTGTCTCGCTTTCCGTCTTGAGGGACATTACCTTGTGTGTGTTCAAGATACCGACGACTAAAGAAATTAAAAAGATCGCAGACTCTAACAGACAATCACTCAAAGCCAACAAATAGCGCCCTCGTAGGGTGGGTGCCCTCACCCACCTCTTTCCCCCATCCTCTAGACCTTCCCCCCACCCCCGTGTAACCTTGCGGCAACTCTCCAAACCCTAAGGCCCCACATCATGATCCTCTACGGTCTCTCCACCTGCGACACGACCAAGAAGGCGCTTAAGGCGTTGCAAAGGGCTGGCAAGGATGTGGTGTTTCGCGATGTGCGCGCGCAGCCGCTGACCAGCGCGGAAATTGACGCCATCATCACCGAATTTGGTGACCGCGCCGTGAACAAGCAGTCCACGACCTATCGGGGGTTTTCAGATTTTCTGCGCGAAAGCGAAGCCGATGCACAAATCGCCGCTCAACCCACCGTGATGAAGCGCCCCATCATTCAAGACGGGGCGACATGGTACTTGGGTTGGGACGAAGCAATCGAAGCTAAGGTAACGGCTTAAAGCAGCCGCAGGTCGCCCGCAGATTCTTTGCCGTCACGGCCAGACTGCAATTCGAACCCGACCTTCTGGTTCTCGTTCAGCCCTTTCAGACCGGCGCGTTCTACCGCCGAGATGTGAACAAATACGTCCTTGCCGCCGTTGTCGGGCGCAATGAACCCATAACCCTTGGTGCCGTTAAACCACTTCACGGTGCCTGTCGGCATGCCGCTTCTCCTTGCTTTACCCGCCCGACGCGATATTGCCCCGGGCCGTGCGGCCAGATGTTTCGAGACCTTCACGAGGGAAGCGGTCAGAAATTGGTCGTCACTGGGTCGATGATGCCAAAGACGGCGCGAAAATCAAGCCTTTCCCGCACGAATGCGACGTTTTGTCGCATGCAGCAGACAGATCAGCCTTTTGTGATGCCCCCACCGGTCAAGCTGCGGGCGGTAGCGCCTCAAATCCCAAGGTGGAAATGGCGTCGTCCAGCGTCATCATATCGTTGACCTGATCGCCCAAGCGGCGGATCGACACGCTGCGATCGGCCACTTCTTTCATGCCCACCGCCAGCAGAACCGGCACCTTGCCCAGCGAATGTTCGCGCACCTTGTAGTTGATCTTTTCGTTGCGCGTATCCGCTTCGGCGCGAACGCCGGCCTTCTTAAGCGCGTTCACAACCTCATGCACGTAGGCGTCAGCATCCGACACAATCGCCGCCACAACCACCTGACGCGGGGCCAGCCAGAAGGGCAGTTTGCCGGCGTAGTTTTCGATCAAGATGCCGATAAACCGTTCAAAAGACCCAAGAACTGCGCGGTGCAGCATGACCGGATGGTGCTTTGCACCGTCTTCGCCGACATATTCCGCACCAAGGCGCACCGGCAAGTTAAAGTCGCATTGGAAGGTGCCGCACTGCCATTCGCGGCCAATCGCATCGGTCAGTTTGAAATCCAGCTTCGGCCCATAAAACGCGCCGTCACCGGGGTTGACCTGATAGGGCAGGCCCAGATGTTCGATAGCGCCTTTCAGGGCGCTTTCGGCCTTATCCCACACGTCATCCGAGCCAACGCGCACATCGGGGCGGGTGGAAAGTTTGATGTCAAACTTCTCAAAGCCCAAGTCGCGGTAAACGCCCGACAGCAGGGCGATGAAGCCCGCACATTCCGATTCAATTTGGTCTTCGGTGCAGAAAATATGCGCGTCATCTTGGGTAAACCCACGCACGCGCATCAGCCCGTGCATCGAGCCTGATGATTCGTAGCGGTGGCACGACCCAAATTCTGCCAACCGCAGCGGCAGATCGCGGTAAGATTTGATGCCTTGGTTGAACACCTGCACATGGCAGGGGCAGTTCATCGGCTTCAAAGCGTTGATGCGCTTTTCCTTGCCGCCGTCTTCGTCCACCTCAACGATGAACATATTCTCGCGGTACGCTTCCCAGTGGCCCGATTTTTCCCACAGCACGCGGTCGACGACTTGCGGCGTCTTGATTTCCTTATAGCCCGCCGAGCGCAGACGCCCACGCATGAAATCTTCTAGGTTGCGGTAGATTTGCCAGCCGTTGGGGTGCCAAAACACCATGCCCGGAGCTTCTTCTTGCAGGTGGAACAGTTCCATCTCGCGGCCAAGTTTGCGGTGGTCGCGCTTGGCGGCCTCTTCCAGCATGGTTTGATGGGCTTTCAGGTCGTCGCGGTTTTTGAAGGCAAGGCCATAGATGCGTTGCAGCATGGGGCGGGTGGAATCGCCCAGCCAATAGGCCCCTGCGACATGGGTCAGCTTGAACGCGTCGGCGGGCACTTGGCCGGTGTGCTGCAAATGCGGGCCACGGCACAGGTCTTGCCATGCGCCATGCCAATACATCCGCAGGTCTTCGCCTTCGGGAATGCGGTTGATGAGTTCGACTTTAAAGGGTTCGCCGCGCTCTTCGTAATAGGCAATTGCGCGGGCACGGTCCCATGTTTCGGTGCGCACAGGGTCGCGGGCGTTGATGATCTGTTTCATCTTGGCTTCAATCGCGCCCAAGTCTTCGGGCGAGAAAGGTTCCTTGCGATCAAAGTCATAGAACCAGCCATAGTCGCGCACGGGGCCGATGGTGACCTTTACATCGGGCCAAATCTCTTGCACGGCGCGGGCCATGATATGGGCCAGATCATGGCGGATCAGTTCCAGCGCTTGGGCGTCATCGGCTAGGGTGTGGATGGCAATCGAGGCATCGGCATGGATCGGCCATTGCAGATCGTAATGCGCGCCGTTGACCGTGGCCGAGATGGCCTTTTTGGCCAATCCGGGGGCAATGCTTGCGGCCACTTCGGAGGCCGTCACGCCTGCGGCATAGTCACGCCGTGCGCCATCGGGGAATGTCAGGGAAATCTGTGACGTGTGGGACATGGCCCTCTCCTCGTCGTTTTGGCGCCTACGAAGCGCCCGGTTGCGGGTATATGGCGCGGTTTTGACCCGAAGGGGGGCGGTTGTCAATCTGGGCCAAGGGCTTAAGATGGTAATATTGCTTTCAAATTGCAGGATACGTCGATGCCGCCCGTTCAAACCATGACCACAGCGCAGGGCCGTCTGCTGGCCTATCATCAAACCACTGGGATTGGGTCTGGGGTGATCTTTCTGGGTGGCTATCGGTCGGACATGGGCGGCACGAAGGCTGTCGCGCTGGAAGCTTGGGCCAAGGCGCGGGGACGGGCTTTTTTGCGCTTTGACTATGGCGGGCACGGCGGGTCTGGTGGGGATTTCACCGAATTGGGCATTGCTGATTGGTTCGATGACGCCCGCGCTGCCCTAAATCTTACTCAAGGCCCGCAGGTGCTGGTTGGCTCGTCCATGGGTGGCTGGCTGGCTTTGCTTTTGGCACGCGCCTGTCCTGAACGCATCGCGGGGCTGATTGGCATCGCCGCTGCACCAGATTTCACCGAAGACAGCCTGCTGCCGAGCCTGACAGCGG
>CAMAYO010000139.1 GCA_945862465.1 Pseudorhodobacter antarcticus
GCCCCTGCCTCTCTTGAAACATCCATCGTCGGGTTCGACCGCCCCATGGCGCGCAGCTCTTCGGCTTTGCCTTCAATCTCTGCAAGGGGTTTTTCGAATTCCAGATAGTTCATTGCGCGCTCCAAGACACTCGCTAAGGGGGCTGTCCCCTATATGGCGGCAAGGGGGGAAAGATGCAACCAAGGCCCATCACCCCCGCAGAATGCACGCGCCCTGCGGCCACTTTCGGCGCAGGGCGCGTGTCCTCCCCTGTGTGCTGCCTTGGGCCTCCCCTCCCTTGGCAGCAGGGTAACTTTTGGCCTTAGGCCGCACCCACCAGATCAGACTGGGCCACGATCACTTCGGCTTGCCGGATCGAGGCTATATCGACCAAGCGCCCCTTGTAAACAGCCGCCCCTTCGCCGCGCTCTTTGGCAGCTTGCATCGCGGCCAAAATTTCGCGCGCTTCGGCCACGGCCTCGGCAGAGGGGGTGAAAACCTCGTTCGCCAAAGCCACTTGCTTGGGATGGATCGCCCATTTGCCGACCATGCCCAAAGTGGCTGACCGCCGCGCTTGGGCACGAAAGCCCTCGTCATCGGAAAAATCGCCAAAAGGCCCGTCTACGGGCAGAATGCCATGCGTGCGGCAAGCCGCGACGATGGCGGTTTGCGCCCAATGCCACGGGTCAGACCAGTGGCGCGCACCGCCTTGCAGCATGTAGTAATTCTCTTGCGTGCCGCCGATTCCAGTGGTCTGCATCCCCATGCTGGCCGCGAAATCGGCAGCGCCCAAGCTCATCGCCGTCAGGCGCGGTGTAGCAGCAGCAATCGCTTCGACATGGCTGATCCCCGCAGCCGATTCGATAATTACCTCGAACTTCAAAGGTTTCGTGCGGCCCATGGCGCGCTCTACCGCCGTCACAAGGGCATCGACGGCGTAAAGATCCTCGGCGCAGCCGACTTTGGGGATCATGATCATGTCCAAGCGCGGGCCAGCCTGTTCCAGCAGGTCGACCACATCACGGTACCAATAGGGCGTATCCAGCGCATTGATCCGCACAGATAGGGTCTTTTTGCCCCAGTCGATCTCTGAAATCGCCTGAATGACATTGGCCCGCGCCTGCGGCTTGTCTGCGGGCGAGACGGAATCCTCTAGGTCAATATTGACCACATCTGCCGCCGAAGTCGCAATTTTGGCGAACAAAGCGGGGCGAGAGCCGGGGCCAAACAATTGGCAGCGGTTGGGACGAGCGGGGGGGGCAGGTTGCAGGCGAAAGGACAAGGGGGCCTCGCAAGGATGTTTCAAAGATCTAAGACTTGGTGATATATAGTTGCGCGCATTGCTGCAAGCACTCTTCGCAGGCGCAGCATGATAAAAGGCTGGTGCTGGCGGCGCGAAGCAGGGCAAATTGGCCCAACCTCGAAAGGCTCCGCTATGATCACGGTCACCCCAGACACCTTCGCTTTAACCCGCACCTTCACCATCTCGCGTGGCAGCAAAACCCAAGCGCAAGTGCTGACCGTGCGGGTTACGCGCAGCGGGGTGACGGGGTGGGGCGAATGCGTGCCCTATGCGCGCTATGGCGAAAGCCTTGCTTCGGTGACCGAGGCCATCTTGGCGCTGCCGCCTGACATCACGCGACAAGCGCTGCAAACCGCCTTACCCGCAGGGGCTGCACGGAATGCACTGGACTGCACGCTGTGGGATCTTGAAGCCAAAGCGGCGAACAAGCGTGTGTGGCAAATGGCGGGCTTGGCCGAACCCCGCCCCGTGCAAATCGCCTATACCCTTTCGCTGGACACGCCCGGTGCCATGCGCGCCCATGCCGCCCAAAACGCGCACCGTCCCTTGCTGAAACTGAAACTTGGCACGCCCGACGATATGCCAAGGCTGGAAGCCGTGCGCCAAGGTGCCCCAAAGGCGCGCCTGATCGTGGATGCCAACGAGGGTTGGACGCCCGAAGTCTATACCCACCTTGCCCCCCATCTGATCAGGCTTGGTGTGGCGATGGTGGAACAGCCCCTGCCCGCCAGCGCCGATGATATGCTGGCCGAAATCGCAAGGCCCCTGCCAGTGGCGGCGGACGAATCCTGCCATGGCGTGTCCAGTTTGGCGGCGCTGAAGGGCAAGTATGATCTGGTGAACCTGAAGCTTGATAAGACGGGCGGGCTGACTGAAGCGCTTGCCGCAAAGGCCGAAGCGCAGCGTTTGGGTTTGGGGCTGATGGTGGGCTGTATGGTCGGCTCGTCGCTCGCCATGGCCCCTGCGGTTTTGCTGGCACAGGGGGCGCTGTATTGCGATCTTGACGGGCCGCTGCTTCTGTCTCAAGACCGCTCGACGCCTTTGGACTATGACGCCCAAGGCGTCCACCCGCCCGCAAGGGCCCTTTGGGGATAGATCATGACCCGCTTAGTTTATGTGAATGGTGCCTTTGTTCCGGAGTCCGAGGCCACGGTATCAGTCTTTGACCGTGGTTTTTTGATGGCGGACGGGGTGTATGAAGTCACGTCAGTGCTGGGTGGCAAGCTCTTGGATTTTAAAGGCCATTGCGTGCGTCTTAATCGCAGCTTGAGCGAGTTGGACATTGCCAACCCTCACAGTGATGCTGAGTGGCTGGCGCTGTTTCGCCAAGCGGTGGCATTGAATGCGGTGGTCGATGGCATGGTCTATCTGCAAGTGACGCGTGGCAATCCAGGTGACCGGGATTTCGCCTATCCCAACCCGCCCGTGTCGCCCACGGTGGTGATTTTCACCCAATCCAAATTGGGTCAGGCCGAAAGCCCCGCCGCGCTTGCGGGCTATAAGGTGATCTCTGTTCCCGACATCCGCTGGGGGCGGCGCGATATCAAAACGGTGCAACTGCTCTATCCGTCGATGGCCAAGATGGCGGCCAAGAAGGCCCATGTTGATGACGCTTGGCTGGTCGAAGACGGGGTGGTGACCGAAGGCACCGCCAACAACGCTTATATCGTGAAGGGCAACCGCATCATCACGCGGCAGTTGTCACATGACATTTTGCACGGCATCACGCGCACCGCCGTGCTGCGCTTTGCCCGCGAAGCGCAGATGGAGGTCGAAGAGCGCCCCTTCACCATCGCTGAAGCCCAAGGTGCGGATGAGGCGTTCATCACCTCGGCCAACGCTTTTGTCACCCCCGTGATCGAGATCGATGGCACCGCCGTAGGCCAAGGCAAAGCTGGCCCCTTGGCGCTGCGACTGCGCGAAATCTATCTGGAAGAAATGCGCAAAACCGCAATCTGACACAGCTTAGTGAGATGAAGCTTTAGCCGTGTTTGGGCGGTTCGCCCCCAACATTGGCGCGGAAGGCCGTCTCAAACGCAGCCGTTTTGCCTGCGTCAGCGGGGGTTTGGTTTTGCGCCACCCAATCGCCATAGGGCATGCCATAAACCATTTCGCGGGCCTCTTCCTTGGTCATGGCGATGCCTTGGGATGTTGCCGCCTCGTTATACCAGCGACTCAGGCAGTTGCGGCAAAAGCCTGCCAAGTTCATCAGGTCGATGTTTTGAACATCAGGGCGCTTTTCCAACAGGTGGTGCATCAGCGCGCGAAAGGCCGCAGCCTCCAGCTTTTCACGGGTCGCATCATCAAGGTGCATCGACAGCCTCCAAAGCTTTGATCAGGGCGGGCGCCAATCGCTGCGCCCAGTGGTTTTGCGCGGTCCTGTCAGAAATGAGATCCGAGCGCAGTTCGATCAGCGTGTTGTGACGCCCCTTTTGCAGCGCGTGTCTGTCAATCGAATCGCCGGGCAGGTGGCCGTCATAGGGTTCGTTATTGCCCACGCACATATCGCCGTCAGCGCGCAGACCCGCAATCAACGCCCGCGACAGGCGCGGGTCAAGGTGCGAATACAGCACCCCCACCGCCCAAGGCCGCGGGGCGCGGCCGCGCAGGCAGGGGGTGAAAGAATGCATGGCGACGATCACCGTATCGGGCCGCCGCGCCGCCAATTGGGCCAGCGCTGCGTGATAGGGGCGGTGCAGGGTTTGCAGACGTCGGGCCACTTCTGCATCGCAAATGCCCGCATTGCCCCGAATGATCGTGCCATCATATAACTGCATCACCAGCGTGGGGTCTTCTTCGCCCCTGTTGGCGTCAATCACCAGACGGCTGAAATCGCTGCAAATCACCGGACTGTTCAGCGCCGCGCCCAAAGCCTCGGCCAGCCCACGCGCCCCCACATCCCAGGCGATGTGCCGAGTCATATCCTGCGCCGACACCCCCAGATCACCAGCGCACACATCGGGCGGCACACGGTTCGAGGCGTGGTCACACGTTACCAGCCAGCGGCCGGGGCGGTCAGCGCCAAGGATGTGAAACGGCGGCATGGGGTCTCCTTTGGTCATCAGTCCTAACCAACACCCACCCGAAAGGGAATCACCGCCCATCAAAAATCCGCCCCTGAGGGCCAAAAAACCCGCATCGCGCCCAAAGCTTCACCGGACCTTTGCTTAATCGTCACGCGGCGTGACTTATCCATGCCGCGCCAGTTGCTCCTTACTGGCAATTGCGCCATAAGACCCTCGGCCCACCGCAACCTTTGAACACGACATAAAGGATCAAGGCATGAGACGCCTTCGGAACGTTAAGATCGTGGCCACTTTGGGCCCAGCCTCTAGCGACTACGCCACAATCCGCGCTTTGTTCGAAGCTGGGGCCGATGTGTTCC
>CAMAYO010000140.1 GCA_945862465.1 Pseudorhodobacter antarcticus
CGTATGCGGGGTTATGCCATGTTCGACGTTATAGGCCACCTGCTTGGCGCGCCTGCGGTCGGTTTCCGACAAGGCGCGCTCCATCGAGCCTGTGATCCGGTCGGCATACATAATCACCCGACCTTCGACGTTGCGCGCCGCGCGCCCGATGGTTTGGATCAGCGAGGTTTCTGACCGCAGGAACCCTTCCTTATCGGCATCCAAAATTGCCACCAGCCCGCATTCGGGAATATCCAAGCCTTCGCGCAACAGGTTAATACCCACCAGCACATCAAAGGCGCCAAGCCGCAAATCGCGCAGGATTTCAATGCGTTCCAATGTGTCGATGTCAGAATGCATGTAGCGAATGCGAATGCCCTGTTCGTGCATATAGTCGGTCAAATCTTCCGCCATGCGCTTGGTGAGCGTTGTGACCAACGTGCGCATCCCGCGCAGGGAAACTTTGCGCACCTCGTCCAGCCGGTCGTCGACTTGCATTTCCACGGGGCGAATTTCGACCATCGGGTCGACCAAACCTGTCGGGCGGATCACCTGTTCCACAAAGACGCCGCCTGCCTGCTCAAGCTCCCAAGCGGAAGGCGTGGCGGATACGAACACCGATTGCGGGCGCATCGCATCCCATTCTTCGAATTTCAGCGGGCGGTTGTCCATGCACGAGGGCAGGCGAAACCCGTGTTCGGCCAGGGTCATCTTGCGGCGAAAGTCACCCTTATACATGCCGCCAATCTGCGGCACAGACACGTGGGATTCGTCGGCAAAGACGATGGCATTGTCGGGGATGAATTCGAACAGAGTGGGCGGCGGTTCGCCGGGTGCTCGGCCTGTTAGATAGCGCGAATAGTTTTCAATTCCCGCGCAGGCCCCTGTCGCCTCGATCATCTCGACATCAAAGTTGGTGCGCTGTTCCAGACGCTGTGCTTCTAACAACTTGCCTTCAGCCACAAAGCGGTCAAGCGTTTGCTGCAGTTCAAATTTTATTCCCTTCACCGCCTGTTGCAGCGTGGGGCGCGGGGTGACGTAGTGGGAATTGGCATAGATGCGAATTTGCTTGAACACATCCGTTTTGGCCCCTGTCAAAGGGTCAAACTCGGTGATCGATTCCAAATCCTCGCCAAAGAAGGAAAAGCGCCAAGCGCGGTCTTCCAAGTGGGCGGGCCACAGTTCAATCGTATCGCCGCGCACACGGAAAGAACCGCGCATAAAGGCCATTTCGTTGCGCCGATACGCCTGCGCCACCAGTTCGGCGATCATCTTGCGCGGGTCATAGCTTTGCCCCACGATCAAATCTTGCGTCATGGCTGAATAGGTTTCGACCGAGCCTATGCCGTAGATACACGAGACTGAGGCGATGATGATCACATCATCACGTTCCAAAAGAGCGCGAGTGGCTGAGTGGCGCATCCGGTCGATTTGTTCGTTAATCTGGGATTCTTTTTCAATATAGGTGTCGGTGCGGGCCACATAGGCTTCGGGCTGGTAGTAGTCGTAATAGCTGACAAAATATTCTACGGCGTTTTCGGGGAAAAACCCTTTGAATTCGGTGTAAAGCTGGGCGGCTAGGGTTTTGTTCGGCGCCAAGATAATGGCTGGACGCTGGGTCTGTTCGATCACCTTGGCCATGGTGAAGGTCTTGCCCGTGCCAGTAGCCCCCAGCAGCACCTGATCATGGTCGCCGGCTTGAACGCCGGCCGAAAGCTCTTCGATCGCCCTTGGCTGGTCGCCTGCGGGTTGAAACGGCGTGTGCATGACAAAACGCCGTCCGCCTTCCAGTTTGGGGCGGCTCAAAACCTCGGGCCGCACGGCCAGCGCGTTGTCGTTGTTGTGGGGCATGGTGATTCCCTTCACCGCCCAATCTATTCTGTTTTTGTTCCCGTTAAAGGGGTAGGGCGGTTTGATTGCGCAATCCTTAAGAAAACCGGTCCAAGTTTAGGAAATAGCCCAAGGCAACGCGGCGCTTTGCGATTGAAACGCCGCCCGCTTCGGACCAAGTTGCTGGGGCAAGCAGCAATCTCTGTCGGCCGACCGCACCACACCCCACCCAAACCCAGTGGTTGGCCGACAGCACCTTGCCTTTCCCCCCAACTTCGCAATAGTGAACCTGTCCTGAATTCATGAGGTTTTCTATGCGTGCGCGCATCTATCAACCGGCCAAAACGGCCATGCAATCTGGCACAGCCAAGGCCAAAGGTTGGGTGCTGGAATTTGCCCCCGCTTCGGCCCGCAGTGTGGACCCATTGATGGGGTGGACCTCGTCTGACGATATGGATGCCCAAGTGCGCCTGCGGTTTGAAACGCGTGATGCAGCCGAGGCCTATGCCAACGCGCGGGGCATTGAGTTTGATGTGGTTGGCCCGCACGTCCGCCAACCCAACATTCGCGCTGGTGGCTACGGCGAAAACTTTGCCACCCACCGCAAAGGCGTTTGGACCCACTGATCCCGCAGGCCCGAGCCGCCCCTTTTCCCTTGGAGAGCCACGATGAAGAAACTTGTCCTTGCCCTTGTTCCCTTCCTTTTGGCCACTCCCGCGCTGGCAAATCCCGCCTCGCCGGAAGGGGCCGATCATTTGACGCAGGTGTTTCAGACATACCTTGGCGCGGGCGCAAATGTGATCAGCGTGGTGGCCAATGGCGATGTTTATGATCTGACCGTGGATGTGCAGCCCTTGATCGCGATGGGCATGGATGCGGGGCTTTCTGGCACTGTAACCCCAATTGCCGTGCAGCTGGCCGATAATGGTGATGGCACCTGGGGCGTTAGCCTAGATCAAGCGATCTCAATCGACCTGTCGATGCCTCAGGTACTTGATCTGAAAGAAGAGATTGCCAGCTTTTCCTTCGCGGGAACCTTTGATGAAACGCTGATGGCCTTTACAGAGGCGCAAAGTGCGTTTTCTGGCCTGACACTGGTGGAAACGATTTACGCGCCAGATGTCCCGCCACAAACCATTGAAATGGCTCTGGACTCTGGCACGTTGGAAAGCACCGCCAACGCGGCCGTCGCAGGGGGCGCGGATTTTGAGGCGCGCTTTGCCGCTGAAGGTCTGACCGAGACGATGACAACCCCCGAGCTCGACGGCCAGCCTGCGATGCCCATTACGATTAAGGCAGAAAGCCTGTCGCAAACCTTGACGGGCAGTCAGTTTATGGGGGCAGAGATGTTCCAACTGGCCTCGTGGTTCAGCGCGCATGCTGACGATGCTTCTCTGGCAGCCGATACGGCAGGGCTGAAAGCGGCCCTGACCGCCGCGCTGCCCTTCTTTGGCGCGGTTCAGGCCACAGGCACGGCCACGATGCTCAGCGTTGATACGCCCATGGGCGCTCTGGGGATTGAAGAGTTGGGGTTTGCGATGGACCTGACAGGGGCTGTTCCCGATGGCCACTTCCAACAAGGGTTCACCCTTTCAGGCCTGACGCTGCCTGCAGGTCTTGTGCCCGATTGGGCCGCCCCAATGCTGCCCCACTCCCTTTCTCTTGACGTGCAGGTCACCGATTTCGACCCCGCTGCTGCCGTGACGGTGGCCCTGTCAGCCCTTGATCTGCCCGACCCCAGCGCCACGGGGCCAGAGTTTGACGCCAATCTGCTGACAGCTTTGCTGCCCAAAGGCGCTGTCACCATCACGCTGAACCCCGGTGCTTTGACCGGTGTCGACTATGAGCTCACCTATGAAGGCGCCATGGTTATGGGCCCAGATATGGAACTGCCCACGGGCCAAGCCACCGTCACCCTGACCGGGGTCGATGCGCTGATGGCGGCTTTAGAGGGTGCGCCTGACGACATGAAAGCGCAAGCGATGATGGGTTTTGGCATGGCCCAAGGCATGGCAAAAGTTGAAGGGGACAAGCTGATCTGGGAGATTGATGCCGCAACCTCTGGGTCTTTGGCGATCAACGGGATGCCCTTGATGGGTGGGAACTGACCCCTTGATCCAGCAAGAAAACCCTACGGGCCCTGATCTATCCCTGCTGTTTGCGCGCCACACCGCCGATATGCACACCGATACGCCGCCCGAAAGCATCCACATGATGGACGCGTCCGAGTTAGACACCCCAGACGTGCACTTCTTTGTGCTGCGGCATGCGGGGAAACCTATTGCGATGGGCGCGTTCAAGATATTCGATGGCAGCCATGCCGAGATCAAATCGATGCACGTTTTGAGCGAACATCGCGGTCAGGGTCATTCCCGCGTGATGCTGGCCCATTTGGTGGCCGCAGCACAGGCAGCGGGGGTGACGCGGCTAAGTCTTGAAACCGGCTCGCAAGACGCGTTTAGACCGGCGCGGGTCCTGTATGAAAAGGCAGGCTTCACCGAATGCCCGCCCTTTGGCGACTATGTGCTGGACCCGATGTCAATTTTCATGACACGCGCCCTTGCGTGACAAGGCCCCCTGCCGCTAAATGCCCTCGTGGCCCCGTAGCTCAACTGGATAGAGCAAGGACCTTCTAAGTCCGAGGTTGAGGGTTCGATTCCTTCCGGGGTCACCACAGTTTCTGAAAAGCCGAAGCTACCAGCGCTTCAGGGCG
>CAMAYO010000141.1 GCA_945862465.1 Pseudorhodobacter antarcticus
GAAAGCCCCTCTCCGCCAAAGGGTTGCGAGCCTACGACCGCGCCGATTTGGTTGCGGTTGACGTAGATGTTGCCGACGTGAATCTGCGCCACCAAGCTTTGAACGCGGTCGTCGATGCGCGAGTGTAGGCCAAAGGTCAGGCCGTAGCCGGTGGCGTTGATGTCTTGCACCACCTTGTCCAAAGCGCTGGCGGGAAAGGTGGCCACATGGAGCACGGGGCCAAAGATTTCGTGCGGCATTTGGCCGATGCCCTCCACCTGCAAGATGGTGGGGGCGATGAAAGTGCCCGTTTTGGGGGCCGACAGTTCCTTGATCAACCGCCCTTCGGCGCGCGCATGAGTGATATAGTCGGTGATATTGGCCTGCGCTTGGGCGTCGATCACAGGACCAATGTCTGTGGCAAGCGTCCAAGGGTTCCCCAAGCCCAGCGCGTCCATGGCCCCTTGCAGCATGGTCAGGATGGCGGGGGCGATATCTTCTTGCAGATACAGGCACCTCAGGGCCGAGCAGCGCTGGCCAGCCGATTGGAAGGCCGAGGCCAGAACATCGCGCACCACCTGTTCGGGCAGGGCGGTGGAATCAACGATCATCGCGTTTAGCCCGCCGGTTTCGGCGATCAGCGGCGCAGAGGGGTCGCCGTGGTCGGCCATATTGCGGCGGATAGCGAGGGCGGTTTTGGTTGATCCGGTGAAAGCCACGCCCTTGACGCGCGGGTCGCGGGTTAGGGCAGCGCCGATGTCGCCGTCTCCGGTTAGCAGTTGCAACGCTGTGATAGGAACACCCGCTTGCAGCAACAGGTCGGTAGCAAAAGCCGCGATAAGCGGCGTCTGCGGCGCAGGTTTGGCAATCACAGCATTGCCAGCGGCAAGGGCTGCGGCGATTTGGCCGGTGAAGATGGCCAAGGGGAAGTTCCATGGGCTGATGCAGGCAAAGGTGCCACGGGCGGGGGCAGTCAGGGCTTCGGCCCCATCGGCGTAGTAACGCAGAAAATCCACCGCCTCGCGCAGTTCGGAAAGGGCGTCGGGCAGGGTCTTGCCCGCTTCGCGCGCCAGAAGGGCGAAGATGGGGCCTAGGTTTTCCTCGTAAAGATCCGCCGCGCGGCGCAGGGTTTCGGCGCGTTGGGTGGGTGGTGCGGTCCACGGCCGTGCTGCGCGCAAAGCGGTGTCGACATCCGAACGGCTGGCGGTAACAACATGGCCCGTCAGGCTGCCATCGGCCGGATTGGCAATGCCGATGCGGGCGGCACCGGTGATGGGGCCAGCAAGGCGGGGGGTCGCCTCAAACACGGTTTGCAGGTGGGGGGTGCGGGCGGCTTCTATGAACGCAAGGTCGGTTGCATCGGTCAGATCATAGCCCTGCGCGTTGCGGCGTGGCGCGAACAGGGCGGTGCCGGCGGGGATCTTGGCATTGACGGCGGGCATGGATTGCAACTGGGTCAAGGGGCAAGCGGCGACCTGAGCGGCGGGCACTTCTGCGTTGACGATCTGGTGCACGAAAGAGGAATTTGCGCCGTTCTCTAGTAAGCGGCGCACAAGATAGGCCAACAGGTCGCGGTGCGCTCCCACGGGCGCATAGATACGGCAGCGTGTGGCGTTTTGGGTCAGCACCAAGTCATGCAGGCGCTCGCCCATCCCGTGCAGGCGCTGGAATTCGTAAGCCGATGGCGGCACGGCGGCTTGGTTTGCCATATGTAGCACGGCGGCCACGGTGTGGGCGTTGTGGGTGGCAAATTGCGGATAGATGCGGTCGGTCAGGCCAAGGAGCTTGCGTGCTTGGGCCAGATAGCTGGCATCGGTGGCTTGTTTGCTGGTGTAGACGGGAAAGGACGATAGGCCCAAAATCTGGACGCGCTTGATTTCGGCATCCCAATAGGCCCCTTTGACCAAGCGGACCATGATTTTGCGATCCAACCGCACCGCTAGATCGTGCAACCAGTCTATAACCGCTCCTGCTCTGCGCCCGTAGGCCTGCACCACCACGCCAAACCCGTCCCAGCCCTTCAGGCTGGGGTCGGAGAGGGTGGCTTCGATCACCTCGAGCGACAAAGACAACCGATCCGCTTCTTCGGCGTCGATGTTCAGCCCTAAGCCAGCGGCGCGTGCCAGACCGGCGAGGGCGCGCAGGCGGGGTACCAATTCGTCCAGCACTTGAGCGCGTTTGGCGATTTCGTAGCGTGGATGCAGGGCCGAGAGTTTGACCGAAATGCCAGGATTGGTGCGGATGTCGGCGCTGGTGGCGGCATGGGCGATAGAGGTGATGGCTTGGGAATAAGCCAAGTGGTAGCGGCGGGCGTCAGCTTCGGTGCGCGCCGCTTCGCCAAGCATATCGTAGCTGTAGGTGTAACCGCTTGATTCCAAATCCTTGGCGCGGATCATCGCTGCATCAATCGTCTCGCCCAGAACAAAGGTGCTGCCCATTTCCTTCATCGCGCGCGTCACAGCACTGCGGATCACCGGTTCGCCCAAACGGCGCAGCGCGGCGCGCAGGTGGCCCACCACGCCCGGTTCGCGCTCTTCCAGCACCTTGCCTGTCAGCATAAGCGCCCAGGTTGACGCATTCACAAGGCTAGAGGCAGAACGCCCAAGATGGCGGCCCCAATCGGCGGGGGCGATCTTGTCTTCGATCAGCGCATCCATCGTGGGCGCATCGGGCACACGCAACAGCGCTTCGGCCAGACACATCAGCGCGATGCCTTCGTCAGTCGACAGGCCATATTCGGCCAAGAACACCTCCATCAAGCCGGGCTTGGCGGAACCGCGAATCTGGGTGACCAGATCAGCGCCGTGGGCCGAGATGGCGGCGCGCGCGGCGGGGTAAAGGGCGGCCTTGGCTAGGTTTTGGGCGACAAGCAGGGCTTCATCGGCCAAGCTTTCATGTTGGATGCTGTCCCAAGGTGTCATCAGGCTTCCCCTTTGCTTTGAGGCAGTTTATCAGGAATTGCGTGTAGAATTGCCCTGTAAATGGGGGATGATGCAGGCGATTGACCTGAAAAATAGGAATAAGCATGCCGATTGACCCGCTAGACGCCTTTGATCAGGCCATCCTATCGGTCTTGGAAGCCGAGGGTCGCATCAGTGCCACGGCCTTGGCGGCACGGATCGGCCTGTCAAAATCGCCGACCCAAGCGCGCATCACACGGCTTGAACGGTTGGGCGTGATCAGAGGTTACAGCGCGCGGTTGGACAGGGTGAAAACCGGCCAAGCCCATGTCGCCTTTGTCGAGGTGCGTCTGTCTGACACGCGCGAGGCGGCCTTGCAGGCGTTTAACCGCGCGGTCTTGAAGATTGCCGAAGTGGAGGAATGCCACATGATTGCCAGTCGTTTCGACTATTTGCTCAAAGTGCGCACCGCCGACATCCAGGCCTATCGGCGGGTCTTGGCTGAACAGATATCAGCGCTGCCGCATCTGGCGGGCACGTCAACCTATGTTGCCATGGAGGCGGTGCGGGAAGGGGGATAGTCCTCGCCCGCCTGATGATCACCATCGGCGCCATTCCCGACTCGACCGCAATGGGGTTAGAGGTTCAGGCCGATGTGATGATTGAGGTGGAGCCGGGCATGGTTGAAAGCGTCGCCGTGGCGTTGAGCGACTATGACGAAGTGGGCTACCTTGCCACAACCACCGGCCACTTTAACCTATCGGCCGCGATCTCGGTAGCCTCTCAGGCTGACCTTTTGGATTTTTGCGAGAACTCGGTTGGAAAGCTGCAAGGTGTCCGCCGTGTCGAGCCTTGGGTTATTCTGCGGATGTATAAGGCCTTTGAAACACCAACGACCGCCCTAATCGAAGCGGCGGAACGCGCTCGAAAGGGCGCAGAATGACCGGAATGCTGCGGATAGGCGTTGATGTTGGCGGCACCAATACGGATGCCGCCCTGTTGCGCGGAACAAAGGTTCTGGCGACGATCAAGACGGGTACAACGGCAGACGTGACCAGCGGGGTTGGCGCAGCCATTCGTGCGGTTCTGCACGCCGCTTAGGTGCGCGCCAGCGAAGTGAGCGGCGTTATGATCGGCACAACGCATTTCCCCAACGCTTTGGTCGAGGGCAAGCGACTAGAGCGGGTTGGGATCTTGCGACTGTGCGGTGCGGCGACCCGATCCCAGCCGCCCATGATCGATTGGCCAGATCGGCTGCGGCCACTGGGCAAACGCAGTTTATTGACGTGACACAGATGATCCACGGGCGCTCTCAATTTGTGTACGCGGTGCGCTGGCACCCAACCGCCAAAGGCGGCTATGTGCAGGATGTGTTCTTTCGCTGTTTGTTATGCCAGCCCCCGCTGATTTGGCCATGATCCCCCCGTGCTGGCGCTGTGCCCTTAGGCGGGAGCGTTATGTCAAAGGGATCGGGCAAGCGATGCTGATCTCGGTACCCTCGATGGTGGTCGCGGGGTCGATCCAGCGGTAATGCTTGCCAAAATGCACCGCCACACGGCGGGCGTCTTGGCGAAAGCTGTGGTGGATCACAAA
>CAMAYO010000142.1 GCA_945862465.1 Pseudorhodobacter antarcticus
CTTTGGGCATCCCGTCTTCGGGATAGGCGGGTTCATGGCTGGTCGTCATGATCCGGTTGCGCAGCGTCAGGTGTTTAAGCTTGTAGGGCTGCAACAAGGGATCGTTTGACATGGTGGCCTCCGGTTGGATGCAAGCTAGGGCCTGCGCGCAAAAGGCAAAGCGCCTTTGGGGCAAGGTGGCAAATGGGGCGGGCAGAGGCAAGACGCGATATAGGCCAACCTGTATTCTGCGGGCTTGGGCTGATAGACGTGGCAAAAGCCCAGCACTTTGTTAACCTGCCGCGAACCAGCGCCCAACCTTGGCTTTCTTGGCTGGCGCAAGTGCAAAAACCAAGAAACGCGAAAACCCCTTATTAGGGACACATATGCCCATGACCCAAGCCCCCCTGATCGCCGCAGGCCTAGACCTAGGCGGCACCAAGATCGAGGCGCAAATCTTCGATTTTTTCTTTAATAGGGTCACATTTCGCCGCATCCCCACGCCACAAACCTATGACGCGCTGGTGGCGGCGATGGTCGACCAGATCGCATGGGTTGAAAGCCACGCAAAGGGCTTGCCACTGGGCATAGCGGCGGCGGGGTTGATCCATCCTGTCACGGGTCTGGCGCTGACAGCGAACCTGCCCGCCTCTGGCAAAGCCTTTCCTGCCGACATCGCCTTGGCTGCGGGCCGCGCTGTCACCTATCTGAACGACTGCCGCGCACAGGCCCTGTCAGAGGCACAGTTTGGCGCGGCCAAGGGTTACGCTTCAGCGCTGTGCTTAAACTTGGGCACGGGCGTTGCGGGCGGGTTTGTGGTGGGTGGGGCGTTGTTGCCAAGTGCGCTTGGGTTGGGTGGAGAATATGGCCACTTCGCCCTGCCCGCCCATGTGGTGCAAGCCCATGCCCTGCCGATCACCCCCTGCGGATGTGGGCGAAGTGGTTGTATAGAAACGCTTATTTCTGGCCCCGGCTTGGCACGGATTGTAGAGCATCGCACGGGCCGCAGCCTGAGCGCAGAGCAAATCGTGGCCCTGCGTGACAGCGATGAACCACTTGCGCAGTGTTGGGCGATCTGGTGCGCCTTGGTGGCAGAGTTGATCCACACCCTAAGCCTAACGCTCGACCCCGCCTGCATCGTGCTGGCCGGTGGCCTTTCGCAAGCGACGAACTTGGTGGCCGATTTGACCAAGGCTGCCACCCAATCCGCCCTGCGCGGCTACGCCCCACCGCCCCTTTTGCTGGCACAAGGCGGCGATGCCACGGCGGCACGGGGCGCGGCCTATGCCGCCTTTCTGGAAAGAGGGCGCGCATGACATCGCAAATGACCTATCTGCACCCCGATCACATCTTTGACGGCGATGTGCTGCGCAAGGCCTATGTCGCGGTCAAAAGCGGCTCTATTACAGGGATTTTAGACACTCTGCCTGCGGGATCCATAGCCCAAACCCTGCAAGGTACCCTATCGCCCGGCTATCTTGACCTGCAAGTGAACGGCGGGGGCGATGCGTTGTTGAACAACACCCCCACGCTGCAAGCCATGCAAACGATGGCCGCCGCCCATCGGCGCTTTGGCACGGTGGGTGTTATGCCCACCGTTATCACCGACGCGCCTGAGGTGCTTGAACACGCCGCCGATGCCGCCCTGCAAGCCCATGGCCTGCGCGGGATTTTGGGCCTGCACATCGAAGGCCCGCATCTTAGCCTTGCGCGTCGAGGCACCCATGCCGCCCAATTCATCCGCCCCTTGGATGCGCGCACCCTGTCGGTCGTGCAACGCCTTCGCGAGGCGGGTGTGGCGGTGATGATCACCCTAGCGCCAGAGGCGGTTTCTGCTGGCCAAGTCTCAGATCTTGTGGCGATGGGCGCGGTGGTGTCGCTGGGCCATTCCGACGCCACAGCCCAGCAAACCCGTGCGTGTCTGGCCGAAGGGGCGCGCGTCTTTACCCACCTGTTCAATGCCATGTCCCCCATGCAGTCCCGCGCGGCGGGGATGACGGGGGCGGCGATCAATTCGGCCGCCTATGCGGGCGTCATCTGCGACGGGATCCATGTGGCGGATGAAATGCTGGCCCTTGCCCTGCGCGCAAGGCCGCAAGCCGACACGACATTTTTGGTATCAGACGCTATGGCGACTGTGGGCGGATCGGACCATTTCACGCTTTATGATCAGAAAATCCAACTGGTTGACGCGCGCTTGATCAATGCTGAAGGCTCTTTGGCGGGGGCGCATACCACGATGGCCGAAGGTGTTGCGCGCCTGATCACCCAGCTGGGCCTAGACCCCGCCGCAGCTTTGCGCATGGCCACGACCATTCCGGCCAAGGTGATGGGCCGTCCGACGGGGTTGGTTGGGCAAAGCCTAAACGATTGCTTGCTGCTGGGGCCGAGTTGGGCCGTGGCGCAAACGGGGCTGGCGTAAATGCTGGCAGCTGGCATTTACACCTTTGACCAAGTGCAGATTGGCGACTGTCTTCTGACCGATTGGGCCAAGGTAACGCCGCAAGCGATCGACTCTTTCGCAGCCCTAACCCAAGACCGCTTTGCCATTCACCTGTCAGACGAAGGCGCGCGCGCCCATGGCTTTGACAGGCGCGTCGCCCATGGACTGCTGATCTTGTCACTGGTTGAGGGGTTAAAATCCACTGCCCCAGCTCAGTTGGATACCTTTGCCAGCCTTGGCTGGGACTGGTCTTTTCGCGCACCGGTCTATGCGGGCGACAGCATTCGCGCATCCATCACAGTGGCCGCCAAACGGGCGGCAGGGGCGCAAAGAGGAATGCTGACGCTGTCTGTCAGCGTTGAAAACCAAGATGGCACGGTTGTGCAGCAGGGCCAAACCCGCCTGATGGCCCAGCGCGCATCACCAACCTAGCCTATTGCGCGGCCTTTTGCATGGCGACCATGTCGTTCAGATAGGCCGAAAACTCATCCCGCAGATCAGGGCGCGCCAAGGCAAAGGCCACGGTTGCCTGCAAAAACCCAGCCTTCGTGCCGCAATCGTAGCGCTGGCCGCGAAAGCGGTAGCCAAAGACAGTGCCGGGGGTTTTCGCCTCTTTTGCGATGGCATCCGTTAATTGAATTTCACCGCCAACGCCGGGTTTAACCTTGTCAAGATTGCGCATTACCTTGGGCGACAGGATATAGCGCCCAATAACAGCAAGGTTCGACGGCGCGTCGCCTGCTTTGGGCTTTTCGACCATGCCTTTCACCGACACGACCGACCCCATATCCTCGGCCACATCCAGCACGCCGTAGGATGAGGTTTTGGCCACAGGCACCTCCATCGCGGCAACGATATTGCCGCCGGTTTGGGCATAAGCCTCGACCATTTGCTGCAAGCAGGGCTTTTCGGCGGCAATCACGTCATCGGGCAGCAAAACCGCAAAGGGTTCATCGCCGATCAAACGGCGGGCGCACCAGACGGCGTGGCCCAAACCCAAGGGGCGGTTTTGCCGCACATAAGCGATTGCACCCGAATCCATGTTGGTTTCGCGCAAAATCTCTAGCAAAGCATCTTTGCCTGCGCGGCGTAGGGTGGCTTCCAGCTCGGGCGAATGGTCGAAGTAATCTTCCAAGGCCGATTTGCCGCGCGAGGTGACAAAGATAAACTCTTTGATCCCTGCGGCCCGTGCCTCGTCGATCGCGTATTGGATCAGGGGGCGGTCAACGAGGGTCAGGATTTCTTTGGGGATCGACTTGGTCGCTGGCAAAAACCTTGTGCCCAAGCCTGCCACAGGAAAGATGGCCTTGGTGACTTTCTTTATACGGCGCTTCAAAACTTCGGCCATGGTCCTTATCCAATCTTGTCTTTGACGGTTGACCGGGTGTTGGCGTCTTTAGCAGAGCTTAATCCGAATGCAGAGACGGGCGTGAGGGGAATTGTTGAAAACAGGCCTATTTTTCGCATAATTTTGTCCAAAACCAATCCAAGCGCCGTTAAAATCTATAACCAGTTAAAATCCTAGCCCATTTCCCGCATCATCGCTTCGATCACAGGCACGTCAGAGGGGTTGTTCAACTCCCAAAACTGGCGACCACGGGCTTGCACTTGCACGCACAGCACTTTGCGGCCTTGTTCCAGAAAACGCAACTGTTCCAGCCCCTCCAACTGCTCTA
>CAMAYO010000143.1 GCA_945862465.1 Pseudorhodobacter antarcticus
GCCGTGTCTTCACCATTCCCAAAGGCGAAGAGGCAAGTGCTGCAAAGGTCTTTGATCTCGCCCGTCAGGATGTGGCGGGCTTTGACGCCTATGCCCGTAAAATCCGCGCCATGTTCAAACCTTCTGACCGCGATGTGATGATCGACCTGATGGAAGGCCTGTTTCACATCGCCGTCGCTGACCGCCAGTTTCACCCTGCCGAAGAGATGTTTTTGCGCAGCGTGGCGCAGATATTTGGTCTGGATGATCCCTGCTTTCGTTCGTTGCGCGCCCGCCATGTGCAAGATGATCCCTATGCTGTGCTGGGCGTTGACCCCTCTGCCCCCGATGCCGCCGTGCGCAAAGCGTGGCGCGAAGCGGTCAAAGCCTCGCATCCCGATGTGATGCTGGCCCGCGGTGTTCCGGCCGAGGCGGTAAAGCTTGCGCAAGACCGCCTGCGCGCCTTGAATGCGGCTTGGGAAGAGATTTCAAAGGCCCGCGCGTGATGTGGGGATTTGGATTGGCGAATGTAACCGAATGTTCGGGAACACCCTTTGCACCCCACAGCGCTTGGCCAAGATCGGAGCAGATATGCGCCTGTCCATGATCTCGGCCGCGCTGGTGGCAGCCTTGGTGGGCTATGGCAGCACCATCGCCTTGGTGCTGGCCGCAGCACAGGCGGTTGGCGCTACGCAGGCCCAAACCGCAAGCTGGTTGCTGGCGGTGTGCTTGGCCAAAGCCGTTGGTTCTGCCCTTCTTTCATGGCGCACCCGCGTGCCCGTGGTGCTGGCTTGGTCCACCCCGGGGGCCGCGCTGATCGCCGCCAGTTCGGGCATCACGATGCCCGAAGCTGTGGGCGCTTTTGTCGTGGCAGGGGCCCTGATCGCGCTGACCGGCGTTCTGCGCCCCTTAGGCCGGCTTGTGGCACAGATCCCCGATGGCATTGCCGCCGCCATGCTGGCGGGCGTTCTGCTGCCCTTTTGCCTAAAGGGCTTGGCTGTCAGCGGCCAGCTTGGGGCGAGCAGCCTGATCCTGTTCGCCGTCTTCGCCGTGATGCGCCGCGCCAATCCGGCTTTCGCTGTTTTGGCCACTCTTGGCGCGGGGTTGATCTTGGCTTTCGGGCCGGGCGGTGTGGCGCTGCCCGTCTTTACCATGCCACATCCCGCCCTTACCTTTATGGCCCCCCATTTCCGTTCAGATGTGCTGATCGGTTTGGGCGTGCCGCTGTTTCTTGTCACCATGGCCAGCCAAAACTTGCCCGGTTTTGCCACCCTGCGCGCCGCAGGGTATGCGCCACCCGTGGCCCAAGCTTTGCAAACGACAGGCGCTCTTTCAGCCCTGTCCGGCCTGTTTGGCGCCCACACAATCAGCATGGCTGCGATCACCGCCGCCATCTGCTTGGGCGACGACGTTCACCCAAAACGATCCGAGCGTTGGAAAGTGGGCCTTGCCTATGGGGGCGCTTGGATTGTGCTGGGCGTGGCGGGGCCTTGGGTCATAGCCCTCCTCCAGGCTATGCCGCCCAATATCCTCACCCTATTGATTGGCCTTGCCCTTCTGGGCCCGCTGACCGCAGCCTTGGGCAGCGCCTATGCTACGGCCCAAACCCGCTTTCCAGCCACTGTCACCCTAACTCTGACAGCCTCTGGCCTTGCCATCGGGGGGATAGGGTCTGCGTTTTGGGGGTTGATCGCGGGGCTTGGCCTGCTGGGCCTCGATCAAGTCGCCAAACCAAAGCGCCCCTAACCCCTTTCATACGTGCCCAAATATCCCACGGGGGTGCGGGGGTGTGAAACCCCCGCTTGGGGCTGAGGTGTCAGAATGGCACGTCCGAGACTTGATGCGCAGCAATCACCCAGCGGGCGACGATTTTCTTCGATCCGGCGTGGTCAAATTCGATATCCAGCTTGTCGCCTTCCACAGACATCACCTCGCCATAGCCAAACTTTTGGTGAAACACCCGGTCGCCGATGCCATAGGGCGACACCGCCTGCGCATCAATCACGATGCCGCGCGCCTCGGCCGGTTGGGCCATGCCGCGTGTGCTTGCGCGGTCTTGCATCCGCTTCCATCCGGGCGAGTTATAGACATCCGCCTTGGTCGCACGTTGGTCGATTGTGGTGCTATAGCCCACCGCTGCTGCCCCATAGCCGCCGCCGTAAAGACCGGGCGGGGTTAGCACGGCGACATGGGCAGAGGGCAGTTCATCAATAAAGCGGCTGGGCATTTGGCTTTGCCATTGGCCGTAAACCCGCCGGTTCGAGGCGAAAGAGATGGTGCACAACCGCTCGGCCCGCGTGATGCCGACATAGGCCAAGCGGCGTTCCTCTTCCAAGCCTTTTTGCCCACTTTCATCCATGCTGCGCTGGCTGGGGAACAGACCATCCTCCCACCCCGGCAGAAAGACGGCGGGAAACTCTAAGCCCTTGGCGGCGTGCAGCGTCATGATTGACACCTTTTCCGCCGCCTCTTCCGTCTCGTTGTCCATGATGAGCGAGACGTGTTCCAGAAAGCCTTGCAGGTTTTCAAACTGCTCAAGCGCTTTGACCAGTTCCTTCAGGTTTTCCAACCGCCCCGGCGCTTCCGGCGTTTTGTCGGTCTGCCACATCTCGGTATAGCCGGATTCGTCCAAAATCTGCTCGGCCAGTTCGATATGGTTGTGCGGGCCTTGGATCATCTGATGCCAGCGGTCGATGTTGCCCACAAAGGCGCGCAGATGTGCTGCCCCTTTGCCGCCAATATCGCCCTTAGCCAGCACTTCGCGCGCGCCGTCTAACAGGGGCACGCCTGCCAAGCGGGCAGTGCGTTGCAGATCGGCCTGCGCCTTGTCGCCCAAACCGCGTTTGGGGGTGTTGATGATGCGCTCAAAGGCCAGATCATCTTCGGGGCTGACCGCCAGCCTGAAATAGGCCATGGCATCGCGAATTTCTTGGCGTTCGTAAAAGCGCGGCCCGCCGATCACGCGGTAGGGCAGGCCGATGGTCAGGAACCGGTCTTCAAAGGCGCGCATCTGGTGGCTGGCGCGCACCAGAATGGCCATGTCGTCCAGCCCCATCAGCCCCAAGCCCCGCCCGCCGCGTTGCAGGGCCTCGACCTCTTCACCAATCCAGCGCGCTTCTTCCTCGCCGTCCCAATGGCCGATCAGGCGCACCTTTTCGCCGTTCGTCTCTTCCGTCCACAGCGTCTTGCCCAAGCGCCCCGCATTGGCCGCAATCACGGCCGAGGCAGCTGCCAGAATATGCGGGGTCGAGCGGTAGTTTTGTTCCAGCCGCACCACTTTGGCACCGGGAAAGTCCTTTTCGAACCGCAGGATATTGCCCACTTCTGCACCGCGCCAGCCATAGATCGACTGGTCATCATCGCCCACACAGCAGATATTCCGATGGCCCTGCGCCAAAAGCCGCAGCCACAGATATTGCGCCACATTGGTGTCTTGGTATTCATCGACCAGAATATAGCGAAACCAGCGCTGGTATTGCGCCAACACATCGGCGTGGGTTTGAAAAATCGTCACACAGTGCATCAGCAAATCGCCAAAGTCGCAGGCGTTCAGGGTTAGCAGGCGGGCCTGATAGGCCTCATACAGTTCGGTGCCACGGTTGTTATAGGCGCTGGCTTCAGATGTGGGCACTTTATCAGGCCGCAATGCGCGGTTTTTCCAACTGTCGATCAGGCTGGCCAAAAGCCGCGCGGGCCAGCGCTTTTCGTCGATATTGGCGGCGGCGATCAGTTGCTTCATCAGGCGAATTTGGTCGTCGGTGTCTAGAATCGTGAAGTTTGACTTTAGCCCCACCAGTTCCGCATGGCGGCGCAATATCTTGACCGACAGCGAGTGGAAGGTGCCCATCCACGCAATGCCCTCTGCCGCCTCGCCCATGATGCGGCCAATGCGCAGTTTCATCTCGCGCGCGGCTTTGTTGGTGAAGGTGACAGA
>CAMAYO010000144.1 GCA_945862465.1 Pseudorhodobacter antarcticus
ACGGTTGCGGTGTTTCAGGTGGAAAGCAGCGGCATGATGGATGCGCTGCGGCGCATGAAGCCCACCTGCATCGAAGACATCGTGGCGCTGGTGGCCCTGTATCGCCCCGGCCCGATGGAAAACATCCCGGCCTATTGCGAGGTCAAGAACGGGCTGCGCGATCTGGAATCGATCCATCCTTCGATCGACCATATCTTGAAAGAAACCCAAGGCATCATCGTCTACCAAGAACAGGTGATGCAGATTGCCCAAGTTATGGCGGGCTATTCGCTGGGCGGGGCCGACCTGTTGCGCCGTGCCATGGGTAAGAAGATTGCAGAAGAAATGGCCAAGGAACGCCCCAAGTTCATCGAAGGCGCTTTGGCCACCCATAACGTGGCCAAGGAAAAGGCGGGCGAGGTCTTTGACCTGCTGGAGAAATTCGCCAACTACGGTTTCAACAAATCGCACGCGGCGGCCTATGCGGTGGTGTCTTATCAAACGGCCTATCTGAAGGCGAATTACCCCGTCGAATTCATGGCCGCCGTGATGAACTGCGACTTGCATCTGACCGATAAGCTGGCGGTTTATAAGCGTGAGGTCGACAAGCTGGGGATTGCGACCGTGGCCCCTTCAGTCAACGACTCGCTGGCCAAATTCACCGTGCGCGAGGGGCGCGTGGTTTATGCGCTGGGCGCGTTAAAGGGCGTGGGCGTCGAAGCGATGACCCTGATTGTCGCTGCGCGGGGCGACAAGCCCTTTGCCACGTTGTTCGATTTTGCGCGGCGTGTGGATATGAAACGTGTGGGCAAGCGCCCCTTGGAAATGTTGGCCCGTTCGGGGGCCTTTGACGTGCTAGACCCAAACCGCGCCCGCGTGTTCGAAGCGCTGGATGCGCTGGTGGCCTATTCGGCAGCGGTGCACGAGGCAAAGGCTTCAACCCAAGTCTCGCTCTTTGGCGACAGCGGCGGCGATCTGCCCGAACCGCGCCTGCCCTTCCGCGATGACTGGCTGCCTGTGGAACGTCTGACCCAAGAGCACCAAGCGATTGGTTTTTATCTGTCGGGCCATCCGCTGGATGATTATATGTCGGCGCTGAAACGCAAAGATGTCAAAACCTTGGCCGAGGTGACCGTCATGGCCGAACGCGGCCCACTGGTGGCCAAAATGGCAGGCTCCGTCTCGGCCAAGCAGGAACGCAAATCGGCCAAGGGCAACCGGTTCGCCTTTGTCAGCCTGTCAGACCCGACGGGCCTGTACGAGGTCACAGTGTTTTCCGACACGCTAGAAGCGGCGCGTGATCTGCTGGAACCGGACAAAAACGTGGTTCTAACGGTGGAAGCCAATTTGGAAGGTGACACGCTCAAACTGCTGGCCCGTGCCGCGCAACCGATTGACCAAGTGGCGGCGGATGCCGGCGCGCAGGCGATCCGCGTGCATCTAAACAGGGTCGAGGCGATCCCCTCGCTCGCAGCCCTGCTGGCCAAGGTCGAAGGCCGCACCAAGGCGCAGATCACGCTGTGCGTGCCCGACGATCAGGGCCGCGAGATTGACCTAACCCTCCCCGACCCCTACCCGCTGACCCCGCAAATCCGTGGGGCGATCAAGGCGATGAGTGGTGTGGTGCTGGTGGAAGAGGTTTGAGCTGACCAGCTTAATCCTCACAGCAAAGGCCCCTACCAATGCGGCGGTTTTTGGTCGGCCAAGGGGATCGAATTGCCACCTTCACTCTCGCGCGCCGCCTCGCGTTCAGCCAAAAGGCCGACGATGCGGGTCAAGCGGTCGATCTCGCGGCCTTGTTTTGCCACCATATCCGACAGATCCTCGCCCATCCGTGTCAGATGGGCGATTTTCTCTTCCAGCGCCTCAATCCTCATCTTCTTACCCTTTCATACGTGCCCAAATATCCCACGGGAGGTCCGGAGGGTGTGAAACCCTCCGGGCGGCAGCCCCAAGCGCGCCCGCAGTCCTTGAAGCGCCCCCCCGCCTCGGCTATGGATCGGCCAACCAACCAAGGGGCTATCATGGCACAGGACAAACCCGCCCGCCGCCCGCGCGCCGAAACGCCCAAGGGCTTTCGCGACTATTTCGGCGCGGAAGTCACCGAACGCAAGCAGATGCTTGATAAGGTGGCGGCGGTTTATCATCTTTACGGCTTTGACCCGCTGGAAACCAGCGCAGTTGAAACGGTCGAGGCGCTTGGCAAGTTCCTGCCCGATGTCGACCGCCCGAACGAGGGTGTGTTTGGCTGGCAAGACGAAGATGCCGATTGGCTGGCGCTGCGCTATGATCTAACCGCCCCTTTGGCGCGGGTGGCGGCGCAGTTTCGCAACGATCTGCCCTCGCCCTATCGCCGCTATGCGATGGGCCCGGTGTGGCGCAATGAAAAGCCCGGACCGGGGCGGTTCCGGCAGTTCTACCAATGCGACGCCGACACGGTCGGCGCGCCCTCGGTTGCGGCGGATGCCGAGATTTGCGCCATGCTGTCGGATGCTTTGGAAACCGTGGGCATCCCGCGCGGCGATTACGTCGTCAAGGTCAACAACCGCAAAGTGCTGAACGGCGTGATGGAGGTGGCGGGGGTGCTTGACCCGTCTGATCCCACCCGCTTTGAAGCCGAACGCGGCATCGTCTTGCGCGCCATCGACAAGATGGACCGCCTAGGCGACGAGGGTGTGCGCGCTTTGCTGGGTGCGGGTCGGCGCGATGACAGCGGCGATTTCACCAAGGGCGCTGGCCTGTCAGCCGAACAGGCCGAGGTTGTGATGGGCTTCACCTCGGCCAAGCGGGCGACGGGGATGGAGACGGTTGCAAGGCTGGCGGAATTGGTTGGCCCCTCGCTGATCGGGCGCGAGGGTGTGGAAGAGCTTGAGATGATGGCCGATCTGCTGGACCGCCAAGGCTACGGCGCTGACCGCATCGTGTTGGATCCGGGGGTGGTGCGTGGCTTGGGTTATTACACCGGCCCCGTCTATGAGGCCGAGTTGACCTTTGAAATCTTGGATGAAAAAGGCCGCAAGCGGCAGTTTGGCTCGGTCGCGGGCGGGGGGCGTTATGACGATTTGGTCAAGCGCTTCACCGGCCAAGCCGTGCCGGCCACGGGCGTTTCCATCGGCGTTGACCGCCTTCTTGCCGCCCTGCGCGCCAAGGGGCGCGGTGCTGTCGACACCGCAGGCCCTGTGGTTGTGACCGTGATGGACCGTGACCGCATGGCTGATTACATGGCCATGGTGGGTGAATTGCGCGCAGCGGGCATTCGCGCCGAGGTGTATTTGGGCAACCCCAAGAACTTCGGCAACCAGTTGAAATACGCTGACAAACGGGCATCTCCCATAGCCGTGATCCAAGGCGGGAACGAGGCGGAGGCAGGGGTGGTTATCCTTAAAGACCTCATCTTGGGCGCAAAGATCGCCCAGAATGCCACGCTGGAAGAATGGAAAGACCGTCCCGCGCAGGTCGAAGTGCCCCGCGCTGATCTGGCGGCGGCGGTGCGCCGGATGCTGGCGCAATGACGCCAAAGGCGGCCATTCGGGCGGAAGCCGACCGCTTGTTTGCCGCCTTTCAGGCGGCAGGCGCTATTCCGGTCGATGCCGACATCTTGCTGCCCGCTGAAACTCTGCTGGACCTTTACGGCGAAGACATCCGCGCCAAAGCCTATGTCACCACCGACCCCGTATTGGGCGAGATGATGCTGCGCCCTGACTTTACCGTGCCTGTCGTGCAAGCCCATATGGCCCACGGCGCAGACCCTGCGCGTTATTGCTACAGCGGCGAAGT
>CAMAYO010000145.1 GCA_945862465.1 Pseudorhodobacter antarcticus
ATGGTCAATCCCAGGATCCAGCCCGCATTCGTTGATCGACACCAGACCCTTGGCCTTAAATTCGCCATCCAAAGCGCGCATTTCGGGCGAGATATACGAAGACGACACAAAATGCGCCCCCGTGGCCAAACACGCCTTGGCGATGGGCACATGGTGTTCCACCGTCAGCATCGAAATCGCCACATCGCCGGGCTTCAGGGCGGCGGTCAGCGCATGAAGCGAATAGGCGCGGATGTCTTGGGTCAAATCGCCCACGGCTTCGCGGGCCTTTTCGACCGTGCGGTTCCACACCACGACGGGCAGGCCCGCCTCGATCAAGCGCCGCAATCCGGGGGCTGAAGACAGCCCCGTGCCACACCAATGTATCGTCATCGTGTCCTCCTTAGACTGTCTGGATATGGCGGTCATAATCCGCCTTGGCCCGACCCCAAACGCCCGACCCAAGGTCAGCCAGCGTTAGAAGAGAGGGCAAAAGTTGTGCTGCGTAATCTTGCGACGATTCGACCGGCATCAGGGATGGCAGGTTATCAATCGCTGTCACATCCAAGGGCGGTGCGTCAGCCACCCGCAAAGCGGGGGCATCCCAATCGGTGGCGCGGTCGTAGACCTTGATGGGTGAAAAGTCAGATGTCGGATCACAGGCGATGTCGCCAATCACCGTTAGCTTGCGCGCATCGGTCTTGGCGGATGCGGGCACAAACACGGGGCAGCCGGGGCGCGCCAGAATGCAGTTCAGGAAAATCTCGTGCTGCAGCACTTCGGGGAAAGGCCCGCCCGATGCGGTTTCGGCCATATCCCACTTGGTCACACCGCAGCCCAAGGCTTGCAGCAAATCGGCAGCGCCCGTCCCCACTCGGCCCAAAGCGCCGATGATCAGGGCGTTGGGGCGTGAAAGACCGGCCAATTCTTGCGCCAGATTGGCCAAAAGTTCGGCCTTGCCCGCATAAACCGCTACCGGCCCCGCGATGCCGCCGCGCTGTTGCGCGGCCCAGCATTTCAGGCTAACCGCAGCGCCTGCATAGCCCGCCCAATAGCCAAAGGCTGCGACCCTGCGGCCCTGCTCGTTCACCAGATATTCCAGATCATACAGCACCCCGCCGCCCGCCTTGAAGCGTTGCAGCAGAACCTTACCCGCTGGCTGGCCTTTAAAGGCATGGCCAAACATGATGTGGCGGTGGGTCAGCGGCGTGCCATCTTCCGGCAGTTCTTTAAGGCCAAAGATGATCGCATCCTGTGGGGCGAAGGGCCAAGAATTCGCGGCCACAATCTGGCAACCCGCGCGCAGATAGCCGTCGATTGGAATGGCGCGGTTGTGGCTTTCCTCAACCGACACTTTGATGCCAGCAGCAACCAAGGCCGCAGCCCCTTCGGGCGTTAGGCCGACGCGTTCTTCATGGGGGCGCTGTTCGGCCCGTACCCAAAGATGCACCATCACAAGCTCCTTCTTTGCGCCTTGCATAGCAGACTGCCGCAGGCAAGCCAGCCCCCACTGCAAGGCAAAGCCCGTCCAAACGACCCTTTCCGCCCCCAGATATGTCGCCTTTGAGGTTGCAGCGGTTTGCGCCCAAGCCTATCCCGTCGGCATGAAACTTCTGTTCCTTGGCGATGTGATGGGCAAATCCGGCCGGACGGCTGTGGCAGAGCGTTTGCCTGCCCTGCGTGCGGCATGGGGCTTGGATTTTGTCGTGGTGAATGGCGAGAATGCCAGCGCAGGCGCGGGGCTTACGCCGGAACACGCCAAGCTGATCCTGAATGCGGGGGCTGATTGCGTGACGCTGGGCGACCATGCGTTCGATCAAAAGGACATGCTGTCCTTCATCGAAACCGAACCGCGCATCATCCGTCCGCTGAACTTTTCCAAAATCGCCCCCGGTCGCGGGGCCAAGGTGTTTGATGCCACACAGGGCCGCAAGGTGCTGGTGACCCAAGCGCTGGGGCAAGTGTTCATGAAGCGCCCGTTTGACGACCCGTTCAGCGCGGTGGAAGGCATTTTGAAAACCCACCCGTTGGGCGGGATGGTGCAGGCGGTGATCGTGGATATTCATGCCGAGGCGACATCGGAAAAGATGGCGATGGGCCATTGGTGCGACGGGCAGGCCAGCTTGGTCGTGGGCACCCATACCCATGTGCCTACGGGCGATGCCATGATCCTGTCCAAAGGCACGGCCTATCTGACCGATGCGGGCATGTGCGGTGATTATGACAGCGTGATCGGGATGGAAAAGTTGGAACCGCTGCGCCGTTTCATCACGGGCATGGCGTCAAACCGGTTTGAACCGGCGGGGGGGGATGCGACCTTGTCGGGGGTTTATGTCGAAACCGATGACCGCACGGGCAAGGCCACCCGCATCGCCATGGTCCGCCAGGGCGGGCACTTGCAACAGGCGGGCCCGTGATGGCGCTGCCTTTGACACGGGTGCGCGCGATCGGCTTCCTGCTGTTGCTGGGCGTTGGCTGGGGATTGACCCAGCCCTTGGGCAAATTGGCGGCCTCGACCGGACATCCGCCGCTGACGCTGATCTTGTGGCAGACCGTGATCTGCGTGGTGGTTCTGGGCACCCTGACCTTGCTGCGCGGCAAGGGGCTGGTGCTGACACGGCGGGCTTTGGTGTTTTACATTGTGGTCGCGGTGCTGGGCACTTTGGTTCCCAATGCTGCCTTTTACATTTCCGTTCACAGGCTGCCTTCGGGGATCATGTCCATCTTGATTTCCACCGTGCCCTTGATGGCCTTTCCGATGAACCTTGCGCTGAAATCTGACAAGTTTGAGGTGAAGCGCCTGTTGGGCCTATTGTTGGGCCTGACAGGTGTTGCCATCATTGCGGCTCCGGGGGCCACCCTGGCCCCGGGGCTGGTGGCGTTCTTGCCCGTGGCGCTGATTGGCCCGCTGTTTTATGCGCTGGAGGGCACCTTTGTCGCCCGCTACGGCATGGCGGGAATGGACCCAATTCAGGCGATGTTCGGGGCCAGTCTGATGGCCTTGGCGATTTGCTTGCCTTTGGTCATCGTCAGCGGCTCATGGGTCAGCCCCATGCCGCCGTGGGGCAAGGCCGAGGGGGCCTTGCTGATATCCTCTGGCCTGCACGCTTTGCTTTATGCGGGCTATGTCGGGCTAGCCGCCAAGGCGGGCGCGGTCTTTGCCAGCCAAAGCTCTTACATCGTCACGGCGGCGGGCCTGTGCTGGGCGATGCTGCTGTTGGGAGAACGCTTCTCTCCCCTTGTTTTTGTCGCCTTGGCGGTGATGCTGCTGGGCGTCACCCTTGTGCGCCCGCGCCCCCGCTCTGCCTGAGGCGGGGTTGCGGCGGGCGGGTTGGCTGGTGTAAACGACTGCGAAATTGAAACGGCGGGGAATACGGGCATGTCAGGGCATTCCAAATGGTCGACCATCAAGCACAAAAAGGGCAAGACCGATGCCCTGCGCTCTAAGGTCTTTTCCAAGCTAAGCAAGGAAATCACCGTGGCGGCCAAGATGGGCATGCCCGATGTCGATATGAACCCCCGCCTGCGTTTGGCCGTGAAAGCCGCCAAGGCGCAATCGATGCCCAAAGACGTGATCGACCGCGCCATCAAGAAATCGCAAATGGGCGATGCGGCCGATTATCACGACATTCGCTATGAAGGCTACGGCGTGAACGGCATCGCCATTATCTGCGAGGCGCTGACCGATAACCTGAACCGCACTGCCAGCAATGTGCGCTCATACTTCACAAAATGCGGCGGCAATCTGGGCCA
>CAMAYO010000146.1 GCA_945862465.1 Pseudorhodobacter antarcticus
AAATCGGGGTCAGCCACCCCTTCGCCACGAATGGCCGCGATGAAGCGTTCATAGATCGTGCCCAGAACGGGGCAGTCAATCGTGGTCCAATTGGCGCTTTCCAGATCGCCTACACAGGCGCGCAACGAGGAGATGTTGCGCTCCCACGCCACCTCGAGCCCGCCCTTGGTGCCATAAATCCGCAGGCGCAGGTCGTTCAGATGCCCACTGGCAAAGCGCGTGGCCCCCACCGTGCCAAGCGCGCCATTGGCCAACCGCAGGTGAAGCGCCATGCTGTCATTGGCGTCCAGTGGATATTCGCCAATCTTATCGCCGGGGGCTTTGGGAAAGGTCGCCAAGCGGGCCGAGATGTCTTCGACCTTTTGGCCTGCAACGAAGGTTGCGAAATCAAGGATATGGATGCCCACATCCCCCAAAACCCCCTTCGATCCATGTTGGGTTGACAGGCGCCACAGCCATTGGCTTTCGCGGTCCCAATGGCCCCAAGCAGGTTGGGTCAGCCAAGATTGCAGGTACGACGCCTCAAAATGCCGCACATCGCCAATCGCTCCTTCGGCCACCATCTGCGCCGCTTTTTGCAAGGCCGCTACGTTGCGATAGCTGAGGTTGACCATATTGACGACACCCGCCTTGGCCGCCGCATCGGCCATGGCCTGCGCTTGGGCTTCGGATGTAGCGAGGGGCTTTTCGCACAAGATATGCTTGCCCGCCGCCAGCACGGGCATCGTGGTGGCGTAATGGGCGGCATCGGGGGTGACGTTGGTCACCGCGTCAAACTTGCCCCAAGCCAAGGCTTCCTCTACTGTGGCAAAACCCTTGGCGATCTTGTGCTTGGCGCAAAACGCTTTCAGCTGCTCTGGACGGGTGTCTACCCCCGCCACGAGGCTGACCCCTTTGATCTTGGCGAAGTGTTCGGCATGGTTGGCGGCCATGCCGCCTGTTCCTAGGATCAGAATGCGCACGGGTTTGGCCATCAGCGAAACCCCTTTTCGCCGTCATGGTGCAGACGGGGCCCGCGTTCGACCAGGGGTTCCAAAGCAATATCGATCGATGTGTTGGGCGCATCATTGGGGTTCAAGATGCGCGCTTGCGGATTGTAAGCCCATTTGACCGCGTTCGAAATCACCTGTTGCACCGTGCTATTGTGATAGGTCGGATAGGTTTCATGCCCCGGGCGGAAGTAAAAGATATTCCCCGCCCCGCGTCTGTAGGTTAGGCCAGAGCGGAAGACTTCGCCGCCTTGGAACCACGAAATGAACACCGTTTCCAAGGGTTCGGGCACCCCGAACGGCTCGCCATACATCTCTTCGGTTTCCAGTTCGAAATGGTCGGGCAAGCCTTGCGCGATCGGATGCTGGCGTGATGTGACCCACAGTCGCTCACGCTCGCCCGCTTCGCGCCATGTCAGGTTGCAGGGCGCGCCCATCAGGCGTTTGAACGGCTTGGAAAAATGGGCCGAGTGCAAAAAGATCACCCCCATGCCGCCCCAGACCGCATCGGTGACACGCTCGACGATCTTGTCATCCACATCGGCGTGGGCCGCATGGCCCCACCAGATCAGCACATCGGTTTGGGCGATTTTCTCGGCCGTCAGGCCATGTTCGGCGTCTTGCAGGGTGACGGTGGTGGCTTTGATGGCAGGGTCGGCATTTAGGGCTGCGGCAATGGTGCCGTGAATGGCTTTGGGATAAACCTTGGCCACGACTTTGTTCTTCTGCTCATGGACGTTTTCGCCCCAAACGGTCACGCGAATGGTCATAGGTTCCTCTTTCCTTGGGGCCGCAGGGCGGATGATATGGTGGGCAAGTTATGCCACAGGTTTAAGGCTTTGCGCTAGAAGCGCCGTTGGGGTGACCGCGCTTAACTGAAAATTAATCTAGCCCTGCGACAGTGCAGCGATGAGATGGATTTTGCTTCTTGTCCTGCTGGCCGCTTGCGCCAATTCGCCCTCGCCCCGCATGGCGGGCGCGCAAAGTGTCAGCCTGCGTTTGGATGGCCGCGATTTCACCATTTGGCGCAAGGGCCAGTATTTTGAGATTGTTCGCTATGGCTGGGTGGACAAAGCCGATCGCCTTCGGGTCGAAGAAACCATGCTTGCCGTGGTTGAGGTGCAGACTGGCTGCCAAGTGCGTGTGAAGCGCGGCGACAGCGGAGAAATTCACGGGCGGCTTATCGCTTGTAAATAAGCGTATAGCCCGCATAAACCCCTGCAGCCCCAAACAAAATCGCCCACATCGGGTCGCCCATCCACATTTCAAATCCGCCCCACGCCAAGGGGGTCAAGGTGCAGGCCCAGCGGACCCACGCTTTGGCGAACATCGGGTGGGCGGGGTCTAGGATGGGTTTGCGCTGTTTCATGGCTGCCCCCGCAAAAAGGCAAAGCGGTAAGCCAGAGCCACACCGCCCGCACCGCCAACGATATTGCCAAGGCTAACCCAGACCAAATTGCCCACAATTCCCGCCATCGGAATATCTGCCCCTTGCATCAGTCCCAAGGGCAGAAAGAACATATTCGCGACCGAGTGTTCAAGCCGCAAAGTCACAAAGGCCGTCACTGGCCACAGAATGGCAAAGATTTTGCCTGTGGTGTCGCGCGCCGAAACGCTTAACCAAACGGCCAAACAGACCAAGGCGTTGCACAAAGCGCCCTTGACCAGCCAGACCAGTGGCCCACCGCTTACCTTGGCAAGCGCCACAGTGGCCGCCATCTCGCCAAAGGCTGTGTTGAGCAGGCCCGATGTCCAAAAGGCCACGGCCAGCGCCACGGCGCCCACAAGGTTGCCCAACCACACCACGCCCCAGTTGCGCAGCAATTCTGCCAGCGTGATTTTGCCATCCACCGCCGCGATGGTCATCAGCGCGTTGCCGGTGAACAGCTCTGCCCCGCCCACCACCACTAGAATAAGGCCCAAAGCAAAGACCACCCCGCCCAAAACGCGCGTGGGGCCATAGTTTGGATCTGCCCCGGTGATTGCCATCAGATAAAAGGCCGAGCCTAGGCCGATAAAGACCCCCGCCAGCACCGCCAGTGTCACCATTCGCCCCAGTGGCATCCGCGCCTTGGCCACGCCTGCGGTTTCCACCAAGGCTGCTATTTGCGCGGGTTTGTAGGAATCGTGGTCGCTGTCCATCTTGGCCCTCTTTGTTTCGTCCCAAAGTGGCAGTGTGGCCAAGCGCGCGCAACCGCCTTAGCGCCGCCGTGCCTTGCCGCCGCGCTGACCCGCCCGCCCACCGGTGGAGCGGCCTGACCGTGAGACGGCCTCGTCCACTGCCTCTTCGATCACACTTTGCCGTGCCAAGGGGTCGTCGGCCACGGCAAGTTCCACGGCTTCCAGCCGCTTCACCTCGTCGCGCAGACGGGCGGCTTCTTCGAATTCCAAATTCTCGGCGGCTTTGCGCATTTGCAGGCGCATCGCATCAAGGTGCGCGGCAAGGTTTTGGCCGACATGGGCGCGGTCCACCTTGGCGGTGATGCGCGACTGGTCGGTGTCGCCCTGCCACAGGCCGTGCAGCACATCGTCGACGTTCTTTTGGATCGTATGCGGGGTTATGCCATGTTCGACGTTATAGGCCACCTGCTTGGCGCGCCTGCGGTCGGTTTCCGACAAGGCGCGCTCCATCGAGCCTGTGATCCGGTCGGCATACATAATCACCCGACCTTCGACGTTGCGCGCCGCGCGCCCGA
>CAMAYO010000147.1 GCA_945862465.1 Pseudorhodobacter antarcticus
TTTGGTTTGCTGGAACCCGGCGCGCCCGTCACCATTCAGGGCCTCATCAATGATCTGGGTGCGGGCATGACCCCCGTGCGCGAGGCGTTGCGGCGTTTGGCGGCAGAGGGGGCCTTGTTGCCGCAGGGCAACAGACGGGTGACGGTGCCGCGCGTCAATTCGGCCCTTTTGGATCAGATCGCTTTTGCCCGTTTGACCATCGAACCGCACTTGGCAGAACTGGCAGCCGCCCACCTGACCCCCACCTTAATCGCACAGCTAGAGGCTTTGGATGCCCAAGTGGATGCCGCCATCCGCGCGGGCGACATCACCGCCTATCTGCAAAGCAACCACGCCTTCCACTTCGCCCTGTATGAGGCGTCGAACGCCCCCGTTTTGGTCGACATGGCGCGCTCGCTTTGGTTGCGCTTTGGGCCGTCGCTGCGCATTGTCGTGGCGCGGGGCGGGGCCTTGGCTTTGCCCGATCAGCACGGGTTGGCCCTGTCTGCCATGCGGGAGGGCGATGGTGCGGGCTTGGCGCGGGCTTTGCGGGATGACATTTTGCAAGGGGTTGATCAGGTGCGCACGGCCCTTGCGCGGGGCGAGATTTAGCGGCCCTTCGGGCTCTTCGAAAAATTTGATCAAATTTCTTGAAGCCCCCTGCTTTTGACTTTAAGCTGACGCCAAAGGGCGCGCTGCGCCCGCCAGCACAAGGGTCGCGCCATGAATAAGATCACCAACCACATGCCCACAGCCGAACTGCAAGCGCTGGACGCGGCCCACCATATGCACCCGTTCACCGACAATTCCGCCCTAGCCAAAAAGGGCGCGCGCATCATGAAATCGGCCAAGGGCGTTTGGCTCACCGACACCGAAGGCCACCGCATCATCGACGGCATGGCGGGCCTATGGTGTGTTAACATCGGCTATGGCCGCAAGGAACTGGCCGCTGCTGCAGCAGCCCAAATGGAAGAACTGTCCTATTACAACACCTTCTTCCAAACCAGCCATATCCCCGCAATAGCCCTTGCCGCCAAGATTGCCGAGGTGGCCCCCGGTGATCTGAACCATGTTTTCTTTGCAGGCTCTGGCTCTGAAGCCAACGACACCAACATCCGCATGGTGCGCCGCTATTGGGACATCAAGGGCCAGCCCGAAAAGCGCATCATCATCGCACGGACCAATGGCTACCACGGCTCAACCATGGGCGGCGGGTCTTTGGGCGGGATGTCGGGCATCCATGCCCATGGCGGCAAGATCGCGGGCATTGTGCATATCGGCGAACCCAACTGGTGGGAGCAGGGCGGCGATATGACGCCCGAAGACTTTGGCCTGCTGCGCGCCCGCGAGTTGGAAACGATGATCCTGCAACTGGGTGTTGAAAACGTCGCGGCCTTTATTGGCGAGCCGGTGCAGGGCGCGGGCGGGGTGATCATTCCCCCATCAACCTATTGGCCCGAAATTCAGCGCATCGTCGACAAATATGGCATCTTGCTGATCGCCGATGAAGTCATCACCGGCTTTGGCCGCACCGGCAATTGGTTTGGCAGCGAAACCTTTGGCATCAAGCCCCATATCATGACCATCGCCAAGGGCCTGTCCTCGGGCTACCAGCCCATCGGCGGGTCGATTGTCTGCGACGAAGTGGCCGAGGTGATGGGATCAGCCGGTGATTTTAACCACGGCTACACTTATTCCGGCCACCCCGTTGCCGCGGCCGTGGCTTTGGAAAACATCCGCATCCTGCAAGAAGAGCATATCGTGGAACACGTGCGCGATGTGGCCCACCCCTATCTTGCAGCCAAGTGGCAGGCCCTAACCGACCATCCCTTGGTGGGTGAAGCGAAACTGGTGGGCCTGATGGGCTCTCTTGCATTGACGCCCAACAAGGCCACCCGCGCCAAGTTTGCGTCTGATACAGGCACAGTCGGCTATCGCTGCCGCGAGCGGTGCTTTGCCAATGATCTGATCATGCGCCACGTTGGCGACCGCATGATCATCTCGCCCCCCTTGGTGATCACGCCCGACGAGATCGACATCCTGATCGCCCGCGCCACCAAATCGCTGGACGAATGCTATGCGGGTCTAAAGGCGGACGGGATGATGAAATCGGTTTGAAGCCCCACGCCGGTGCCGGAGACGGGCCAACCCGTGTCGGCACTGGGCAAGCGGCGGGCCACGCGCTGATTTACCAAGCGGCATGATGACCATTTCAACCCTGCGTCAAACCCGCCCCGCTCTTGCGGCCTTCTTCGTCATGGGGATTTTGTGGGGCAGTTTTTCTGCTGATTTGCCCGACATCAAAACCATGCTTGCGGTTGATGAAAGCCGCCTTGGCTTTTTGATGTTTCTAACGCCCTTGGCAGCGATGCTTGCCATGCGGGCAGCCCCTTGGATGAGCGAACAGCTGGGGCGGTCTGTTTTGGGGGTGACCACGGTCTGCATGGCTTTGGCCTTTATTCTTCCAGGACAAACGGGCGTTTGGTATTTGTTCCCCGTAGCCATGCTGGTCTGCGGGGCCACCACGGGGGCGGTGGATGTTTTAATGAATGCCCGCGTTTCGGCGATGGAAGTGGCGCAGGGCCGACCTTTGATGAACCTGTGCCACGCCGCCTATTCCTTTGGCTATGCCGGAGGGGCTTTGGGCACGGGCGCGCTGCGGTCGATGGAGGCGTCTCCGGGCGTTGTCATGGCGGTCGCGGCAGTTGTGTCAGCCCTGTTGGCCCTTGCCGCCTTTGAAAAAGACGGAAAGATCGACGGGCTTAACGCCCCACCCAAAGGGACAAGCGCCAACCTTGGCATGATCCCCGTCATTGGCGGGGCCATCGTGCTGATCGCGTTTATGAGCGAGAATGCCGCGGAAAGCTGGTCTGCCCTGCATATCGAAAAGACATTGAACGGGTCTGCGGCCTTAGGCTCGGCTGGGCCTGCCGTGCTGGCGTTGACGATGGGCATGGCGCGCGTCTTTGGGCATGGGCTGTCGGCCAAGATCAGTGCGCTGCGCCTGCTGCTGATCGGGGCTGCGATTTCCGTCTGCGGGGCCATGGCCGTGGCTTTGGCCCCGAGCGCCTTTCTTGCTTATGCGGGGTTTATCGTGATGGGCATTGGATCGTCGGTTATTGCGCCCACAGCCTTTACGCTGGTGGGCACCATGGCCGCCCCCGAAGCCCGCGCCCGCGCTGTGGCACGTGCCACGATGCTGGGCTATGCGGGGTATTTCGTGGGTCCGCCTCTTGTGGGGATGATTGCGGGCGGTTTGGGCCTACGCTCTGCCTTTGTTTTTACCGCCGCCCTTTTGGGCTTTGTCTGGCTGCTTGCACCCTTGCTGGTGCGGCTTAAGCCAACCCGTTCTGTTTGAAAAACGCCGCTGTTGCATCCAAAAGCCCATCCAGCATTTGGGGGCCAAGTGTGGCGTTAAAGGAATGGTCCATATCGGTGATCCACGCCTGTTGCTTGCCCTTGTGCGCGGCCAGAAAGCGATCAGCGGCATGGGGCAGCACGGCGGTATCGGCCAGCCCGTGGGCGACGAATAGGGGGCCGGAATAGCGGCTGATTTCCTCGGCAGGTTTCACTGTCACCATCCCGTCGAAATAGCCTTGCTTCAGGGCAATGGTCTTGTCATGCACCCTGATTTGC
>CAMAYO010000148.1 GCA_945862465.1 Pseudorhodobacter antarcticus
AGCCGCCGCCACCAGCTCGCGCACCTGTGCGGCGCTGGTGGCCGAAGCGATTGGCCCCGTCAGCCCCGGTTGGGCCGCAACCCAAGCCAAGGCCACCTGCGCGCAAGTGGCATGATGCTCGGCTGCCACGCTGTCCAGCGCGTCTAAAATGGCCAGTCCGCGCGGGGTGCGGTAGCCGTCCAAACTGTCTTTGCGCGCCTTGCCCTCGGTCGAGGCGGCGGTGCGGTAGAGGCCCGACAAGAACCCAGAGGCGAGACCGTAATATGGGATGACACCCAAGCCTTGCGCCACACACAGCGCCAGCATCGGGCCTTCTAATGCGGCGCGGTCATACAGGTTGTATTCCGGCTGGATCGAGGTGTAGCGGGGCAATCCCTCAACCTCTGCCGTGGTCAGGGCCTGTTGCAACTGCGCCGTGCTGAAGTTTGACGCACCAATAGATCGCACCTTGCCCGCTTTGATCAAGCGATCATAGGCGGCCAAGGTTTCGGTTTGGGGCACAGAGTCGTCAGGGCGGTGGGAAAAGTAGTGGTCAATCACCTCGACCCCCAGCCGTTTCAAACTGCCCTCAACCGCCTGTTCGATCCAGCGCGCCGACAGGCCCTTGGCGGGGTGGCCCGCGCTGTCTTGCCCCATGTGGCTGCCCACTTTGGTGATCAGCACGATCTTGTCGCGCTTGCCCGGCCGCGCTTTTAGCCAGCGGCCAATCACGCTTTCGCTTTCTCCGCCCATATGGCCAGGCACCCAAGCCGAATAGACATCGGCGGTGTCGACAGCGTTCAGGCCCGCATCGGTCGCGGCATCGAGAACGGCAAAGGATGCCGCTTCATCCGCCGTCCAGCCAAAGACATTGGCCCCCAGAATGACGGGCGCGACAGACAGGCCAGATTGGCCAAGGGGGCGGTTTTGCATCGGGGTTCCTATCTAGAACGGGTTTAGGTCAGGCAATCACAAAGAGAGCTAAAGCCCCAGTGCTTCGGCCACGCGGGCTTGGAAATACTGGACACCTTTTTCATGCCGCCCTGACAGCGGGCCGGGGCTATAGCCGCCCGCTTTGTAGTTGCGATGGGTGGAAACGCAGACCTCGTAATCCTCGCGCACCACGGCCAAGGTGCCGTTGACCGACCGCGCGCGGGCCTCGGCCTTGTCCTCCGAGGTGTCGGCAAAGAAAAAGGTGTAATGCTGATCGGTGCGATCAACCGAGACAGGATCAATCCGGCTGACATTCATGCCGCCGTCAAACAGCGACAGCGTCCAGTTGGGCCACATCCACAGCCACTTGCCGCGATAAAACAGCCCCTCTTTCGGCGGGGCGGTCATGCGGACAAAACCTGCATGGGCGGTGGTTTCAAAGGCCTCAAAGTCGATGGCGGCGTAGAACGAGGGGTGTGTGCCGGGTATATGGTAGCCTTCGACAAAATTGTCGGTGTAAACTTTCCAATTGGCATCAAAGCTGACAGTGGCTTGGTCGGTCGGCAGATAGGTTTCCAAAGGCTCGTCCGCCAGTTCGGCGGGCAGATCGCCAAGCTGATCTAGAAGCGAGGTTTGCGGATCGACCGCCGCAAACAAAAGCCCGCGCCATTCGGCCAGATGCACGGGTTCTAGCGGCCAATCTTCGGGGATGATCGCCGGATCGCGGCCAAACCACGGGGCTTGGACTAAGCGGCCCGTGTCGGCAAAGCTCCACTTATGATAGGGGCACACGATCAGGCCGCATTCGCCCGACCCGTCCAACAATCGCGCGCCCCTGTGGCGGCAGATGTTCTTAAAGCCGCGCAGGACGCCGTCTTTGCCCCTGATGGCAAAGACGCCGAAGCCCGCAATGTCCAGCGTTAGATATTGGCCCGCAGCGGCAACCGCACTGGCGGGGCCCATGAACTGCCACGTGCGCAGGAAGATCTGCGCACGTTCGGCCTGCCATGTGGCGGGGCTGGTATAAAGGCTGGGGTCAAGATTTAGATATTGCGCTGGGACGTCGAGTTGCATGGCATCAGCTTTCAAAGGGCTAGGGGCACAGGCTGCGCCATCGCCAGCATTCCGTCAATCACCCTGCCCCAGATATGGCGTGCGCATCGGCCCCACAGCATTGGCGTGCGACGAAAACCCCTCATACTCCGCCAATTTCCGAGCGGCTTTTGACATATCGGGCCAGCCTTTGGCCGTGACATAGCCGATGGAGCTGCGTTTCATGAAATCCATCACCGACAAGGGCCCATGGCTGCGCGCACCCGCCGAAGTGGGCAGCACGTTGTTGGGGCCAAGGCAGAAATTGGCGACGGAAACGGGGGTGTGCGGGCCAAGCAAAACTTCCGCCGCTTCGGTCAATTCGCCCAAGTGTTCGAAGGGGCGGGTCGAGAGGATTTCAAGGTGTTCAGGCGCATAATCGTTGATGAAGTCGTAAGCCGCTGCCAGTGACGGCGCCAGAATGATCCCGCCAAAGCGCCCCGTCAGAACGGTTTGCGAAAAGCCACGGCGCTGCGGCGTCATTTGCGCCCAATGAGCGGGCAAGGCATCCAACGCCTGATCCACCACGGTTTGGGATGTCGTCACCAGCCATGCGCAGGAATCAGGGCCGTGTTCCGCCTCGATCAGCAAATCCAACGCTGCCAAGCCGCCGTGTACTGTGCTGTCGGCGAAGATGATGCACTCAGATGGGCCAGCGGGCAGGCCGGGGTCGATCACATCGGCCAACAGCCGTTTGGCTGCCACCACATAGGGCGACCCTGGTCCCATGATCTTGACCGCGCGGCCCACCGTTGCCGTGCCATAAGCCGCCGCCGCCACCGCCTGCGCGCCGCCAACCTTGTAAACGGTTTCCACCCCCGCCAGTTTTGCTGCCACCAATGTCGCCGCATCCACCCGGCCATCGGGCGTGGGTGGGGTGAAGATCGCCAAATCTTTCACCCCCGCCAGCACAGCGGGCACCGAAGTCATCATCGTCACCGATGGAAAGCTGCCCTTGCCGCGCGGCACATAAAGGGCTGCCGAGCGAAGCGGGGTAAACCTGTCACCCGCAAAGGCCCCGGGGCGGATTTCTTTGAGAAACATCGGGTCGGGCAGTTGCTCTTCATGAAACGAGCGGATGTTGTCGATCGACCAGCGGATTGTTTCGGTCAACTCAGGGTCCAACGTGGCAAAGGCTGCGTCAAATTCGGCAGCGCTGGCTTTGAGCGCATCGGGCCGCAGCCCCACAGCGCCGTCAAGCGCCGCACCATAGCGGGCAAGTGCGACATCGCCTTCGTCGCGCACAGCGGCGATGATCGGACGCACCGTGTCAAAAAAGCTGGTGAGATCGGCAGAAGAGCGTTGCAGCAAGGCGTCACGTTCCATGCGCGACAGGCCTGCAAGTTTAACAACCGTCACAGTCGACATCTTCTAACCCCTTAAATAGATGACAAATACCCGCCATCAATTCCCAAACACTGCCCCGTGATATAGGCCGAAGCGTCTGAGGCCAAAAACACCACCGCCCCCGCCAAATCCGCACCTGTGCCAAAGCGGCCCTGCGGGATTTTGCCCAACATGGCCGTGGCCCAAGCCTGATCTTGATAGAAGACTTCCGTCAGATCGGTGCGAAAATAACCCGGTGCTATGGCATTCACCCGCACCCC
>CAMAYO010000149.1 GCA_945862465.1 Pseudorhodobacter antarcticus
CAATCATCGCCGGTTATGCAGCGGTCGTCGGCAGTAAATTCACCAAAGCCACACCGACCCAAATCACCAATCAATTGCTGCGCACGGCCCGCAAGGATACGATCCTTGGCTATGATGTGACAAAGCATGGTCAGGGCGAGGCCAGCATAGCCCGCGCATTGGCGCCGGTTTCGATTAACTAAACACGCTCTCAAGGCCGGTGCAGGGCCAAGCCGTCAGGCCAACCCCGCATCGCGCAGCAACTGGCGTGCAGCATCTGAGGCGAGGCGTTCGCGCCCCTTGCCTTGGATGGGCACAACGCCGGGTTCCAGCATCAAGGGGGCTGCCAGCGGGGTGATTTTGGGCAGGCGCAGCAGGTCGATGCGGGGGCCTACGCGGTCTAGCAGGGCCTCGATCCGGCCAAAATCGACCAAGCCGCGCAGGGCTTCTTCGCGCGTGATGGCCAGCAGCAGGTGGTCAGGATCAAAGCGGCGCAGCGTGTCGTACAGGATGTCTGACGAAAAGGTCGCCTGACGGCCCGTGGTGCGGCGGCCTTTGTTGTTACGTTCTATCAGGCCCGCTATGGTGGCGGTGTTGCGAAAGGTGCGCTTCATGACGGCATTGCCCGCCAGCCACGTTTCCAACCCGTCTTGCAGACGGGCTTTGTTGAACAGGGCGGTGTCTTGCAGGGCTTCTAGGCCCCAGATCAGCGTGGCATAATCGGTCGCGACAAAGCCCAAAGGGTCTAGCCCCAGCGCTTCCATCTCTTTGGTCACCAAAAGCCCCAGCGTTTGCTGCGCGTTGCGCCCCGCAAAGCCGTAGATGCACAAGTGCTCGCGCCCGTCATGGGGAAAGGATTCCACCAGCAAGCGGTCAGGGTGCGGCAAGCGCGACACCTCGCGCTGGTGGGTCAGCCATTGCGCGGTGTGGGCGGGTAGGTCGGGCCAACTTGGCTTTTGCAAGATACGCAGGATACGGTCTGACAGTTCGGTCGAGGTGGCGAATTTCGTGCCGTTGAACACCGCCACTTTGGGCGCACGACCGGGGTCGCGGGTGACTTCAACCGTCAGATCGCGCAAGCCAGAAAAGCGCACAACTTCGCCGCCCATAAGGAACGTATCGCCGGGGGTCAGGGTGGCGGCAAAGCTTTCCTCAATCTCGCCCAAGGGCGCACCGCGTCCCTTTAGGGCGACTTTAAGCGTTTCGATATCAATGATCGTGCCCAAGTTCTGGCGGATCACGGCAGCGGCGCGGGGGTCGCGCAGCGTCCATTTGCCGTCACGGATCATCAGGCGCTGCCAGCGGTCATAGGCGCGCAGCGCATAGCCGCCTGTGGCGACGAAATCTAGGCAGGCGTCAAAATCATGGCGGGTCAGGGCGGCGTAAGGGCCTGCAGTGATCACCTCGGCATAAAGTGCCGCGCCATCAAACGGCCCCGCGCAGGCGCTGGCCAGAATATGCTGGCACAGCACATCGCGGGGGCCGGGGCCACGGGGGTCGCCGTCAAGCGTGTGGGCCATCACGGCTTCCAGCGCCGCTTGGCATTCGACCACCTCAAACCGGTTGGCAGGCACCAGCAACGCCTTGGAAGGCGCGTTGTAGCGGTGGTTGGCCCGACCGATGCGCTGAACAAGGCGCTTGATATTCTTGGGCGCGCCCACTTGGATCACCAGATCAACATCGCCCCAGTCCAGCCCCAAATCGAGCGACCCCGTGCAAACCACAGCGCGCAACTGGCCAGCAACCATCGCCGCTTCTACCCGCTCGCGCTGTTCGCGCGACAGCGAACCGTGGTGAATCCCAATCGGCAGGGCATCTTCATTCGCCAACCACAGGTTGTGAAAGAAAATCTCGGCCTGTGCGCGGGTGTTGTGAAAGATCAACGTGATGCGATGGGCTTTGACCTGTTCCAAGATTGCGGGGATGGCGTATTTGCCCCCGCCCCCCGCCCAAGGCGGCGGCACATCGGGAACCAGCATTTGAATGTCAGGATCAGGGCCGGGATCAGCCAGCAGCACTTGGGCTTTAGGGGAAAGAAAGCGCGCTAGGGCAGGAGGGTCTTCAACTGTGGCCGACAGGCCGATGCGGCGCAGGTTGGGCGACAATGTATCCAAGCGGGCCAGTTGTAGCATCAACTGATCACCGCGCTTGGATTCGGCCAATGCGTGGATTTCGTCGATGATCACCCGCTGCAAACCCGCAAATGTTTTGGCGGCATCGGGATAGGTCAGCAGCAGCGCCAAAGATTCCGGCGTGGTCAGCAGAATATGCGGCGGATCGGCGCGTTGTCTGCGGCGTTGGGTGTAGCTGGTGTCGCCGGTGCGATCCTCGATCCGTATGGGCAAGCCCGCGCCTTCAACAGGACGGCGCAGGTTGCGGCGGATGTCGGCCGTCAGCGCCTTGAGTGGCGAGATATACAGCGTGTGCAGCCCCTGATAGCCCCCAGCCAGTTCGGCGAGCGAGGGTAAAAACCCCGCCAGCGTCTTGCCGCCGCCCGTGGGGGCTATCAGCAAAGTGGCGGGATCATGTGCGCGGTCCAGCATGGCCAACTGGTGGGGGTGCAGCGTCCAACCTTGGGCTTCGAACCAAGCGGTGAGTGAGGGGGGAAGGGGCATGGGCGTGACCTTAGCACGGTTGCGCGTGGTTAGGGCATCACCTCGAACTTATCGACATCGACCATGCCGTGATCGGTGATTTTCAAATGCGGGATGACGGGCAGGCACAGGAAGGCCAGTTGCAGGAAGGGTTCTTCTAGCACCACACCAAGGGACGCGGCGGCAGCGCGCAGGGCTATCAGCGCCGTGCGCACCTCTTCAAAGCTTTTCAGGCTCATCAATCCGGCCACGGGCAAGGGAATCTCGGCCAACACACGGCCCCCTTCCACCACCACAAAGCCGCCCTCAATTTCACCCAAGCGGGTGGCGGCAAGGGCCATGTCGTCGTCGTTTGCGCCCACCACGGCGATGTTGTGATGGTCGTGGCAAATGGTTGACCCGATTGCCCCACGTTGCAGGCCAAAGCCTTTGACAAAGCCGGTGGCAATGTTGCCATTCACCCCGTGCCGTTCGATCACGGCGATTTTCACCAGATCGCGGGCGATGTCGGGGCGTTTATCGCCGTCCACGGGCGGGATGTCATAGGTCAGGTGCTGGGTGATGATCTGCCCCGGGATCACGCCGATGACAGGGGTTTGCACGCGGTTGCCGCCAGTTCGGAACTGCGCGCCGGTGACTTTGGGCGCTTTGACCGAATGGCGTGCCACGGGGGCCACAGTGGCGCGGGCGGCAAAGGCGGCATCGGTCACCAAACGCCCTGCGGCATAAACCGCCGAGACTTGGCAACTTTCCAGCGTATCGATCACGGCAATATCGGCGCGTTTGCCCGGTGCTATCAGCCCGCGATCTTTCAGGCCAAACGCCTCTGCCGCCGACAGGCTAGCGGCGCGGTAGACGGCCAAGGGCGGCGCGCCTAAGGCTATGGCGGTGCGGATGATGTAATCCAGATGGCCCTGTTCGCCAATGTCGAGCGGGTTGCGATCATCGGTGCAAAAGCACAGATAGGGCGCTTGGCGTTCGGTCAAAAGCCCCACCATCGCCGCCAAATCTTTAGACACCGACCCTT
>CAMAYO010000150.1 GCA_945862465.1 Pseudorhodobacter antarcticus
ACTGATGGGCTGCTTATTCACGTGACGGGCAAGGCGAAAAAGCCGCTGTCCATCACCTACCTTCGTCGCGATCAATCGTCCGATGCAATCTTGCACCATGTGATCAAGCTGGAAACTGGGGCCGAACTGACCCTGCTGGAACAAGGCCCCGCCGCCGCACGGCTGAACCATGTGATCGAGGTTGATTTGGGCACCTCCGCCCGCTTCCACCACATCCGCGCCCAAGGCCGCGATATGGGTCGCCGCGCCGTCACCCACATCTTCGCCCATCTGGCGGGCGAGGCGCTGTTTAAATCTTTCACCCTGACCGCCGACGGGGCGCTGACGCGCAACGAGGCGGTGATCACCTTTGCCGGCCCCGATGCCAAGGCCCATATCGCAGGCGCTGCGATGGGCGACGGGGCGTTTCATCACGACGACACGGTCTTTATCACCCACGCCGCTGAACGCTGCGAAAGCCGACAGGTGTTCAAGAAGGTGCTCAAACACGGCGCAGTTGGCGTGTTTCAGGGCAAGATCTTGGTGAAAAAAGGCGCGCAAAAGACCGATGGCTATCAAATCAGCCAAGCTCTGCTGCTGGATGATGACAGCCAATTCCTAGCCAAGCCAGAGCTTGAGATTTACGCCGACGATGTCAAATGCAGCCACGGCTCAACCTCGGGTGCGATTGACGACACGGCGCTCTTCTATCTGCGCTCGCGAGGGGTGCCGCTAAGGGCGGCGCAAAGCTTGCTGATCTTGGCCTTTCTGGCCGATACGATTGCTGAAATTGAAGATGAAGCCATTGCCGAGGACATTCGCGCAGGGTTGGAAACGTGGCTTGCAAGGCATGAAAGCTGATGGCGCTGACCTCTGACATCGTTGAAAGCTGGCATAGCCCCCGCCGTGTGGTGCGCCGCTTGCGCGGGGCAGGGCGATCAGAGCCTTTTGTATTTACGTTTCTGTTCATCTTTCTGCTGTTGGCCTTTGTGTCTTTGGCCCCCTACCTGTCGCGGCAAGCCGCCTTGAACCCCGATGTCACCCTCTACCAACGCCTGTTTGGCGCGGGGCTTGGTTTGCTGGCGCTGGTGCCGTTCTTTTACCTTTTGGCCGCCCTGTTCCATTTGGTCGCCCGCCTGATGGGCGGCAACGGCAGCTATTACGACGGCCGCTTGGCGCTGTTCTGGGCCTTGGCCTGCAGCACACCGGGGATGTTGTTCTTGGGCTTGGTTCGATCGTTTGTGGGCGACAGCCCCGCTGTCACGGGCATGGGGCTAGCGCTGTTCGTGGCGTTCATCACGCTTTATTCTTTGATGCTGCGCGAGGTAGAGGGCCAATGAACCTATCCCCCCCAACTCTGCTGCGCGCCGCGCGCGATACTTTGGTGAACCCCGCAGGGGCTGCCCGCTATGTGATGGATTTGGGTCTGTCAGCAGGGCAGGGTCTGATGGCTTTGGCTCTTACAGCCGTTCTCGCCACGCTTTTAACGGCCCTGATGCAAGCCTTTATCGGGCCGGTTGACGATGAAGCCATGCAAGGCCTGTTCAACCGCCCCTTCATTCTGGCCCTTAGCCAATTTGGATTGATGATTCTTGGGGCCGCTTTGATGTGGCGCGTTGGACAGATGTTTGGCGGCAAGGGAAGTTTCGCCCAAAGCCTGTCTCTTGTGGCGTGGCTAGAGGTGGTGCTGATTTTGTTGCAATTGGCCCAAGTGGTTGTGCTGCTTGCACTGCCAGTTCTGTCGCTGCCCATCGGCTTGGCTTCGGTTTTTGCGTTTTTCTATTTGCTCACGCATTTCACAGCGGCGTTGAATGGGTTCACTTCCCTCACCAAGACCTTCTTTGCCATTCTTGGCACGTCCTTCGCAGTGCTTTTTCTGGCCTCCATCGCGCTGATGTTCATCTTGCCGGTGCCAAATGTATGACGTTGACCGGATCCGCGCTGATTTTCCCATCCTGCACCGGCAGGTGAATGGCAAGCCCTTGGTCTATTTGGACAACGGGGCCTCGGCACAAAAGCCGCAGGTGGTGATTGATGCGGTGACGCAAGCTTATTCTCACGAATATGCCAATGTTCACCGTGGTTTGCACTATCTGTCCAACCTTGCCACCGACCGCTATGAAGCGGTGCGCGGCAAGATTGCGCGCTTTCTGAACGGGGCTGAGGACGAGATCATCTTCACCAGCGGTGCGACCGAAGGCATCAATCTGGTGTCCTATGCTTGGGCGGCCCCGCGCCTGCAGGCAGGCGACGAGATTGTTCTTTCGATCATGGAACACCACGCCAATATCGTTCCGTGGCACCTGTTGCGCGAACGTCAGGGCGTGGTGCTGAAATGGGTTGACTGTGACGCGAACGGCGATCTTGACCCGCAGGCGGTGATTGATGCCATAGGCCCGCGCACCAAACTGGTCGCTGTCACCCATATGTCGAACGTCTTGGGCAGCGTTGTCGATGTGAAATCGATTTGCGCGGGTGCTGCGGCCAAAGGCGTGCCTGTGTTGGTTGATGGCAGCCAAGCAGCGGTGCATATGGCGGTGGATGTCAAATCCATCGGTTGCGACTTTTACGCCATCACGGGGCACAAGTTGTATGGTCCCAGCGGGTCAGGCGCGATCTATATCAAGGCCGAACGCCAAGCCGAAATGCGCCCCTTTATGGGCGGCGGCGATATGATCCGCGAAGTGTCGCGCGATGCGGTGACGTGGAACGACCCGCCAATGAAGTTCGAGGCCGGCACCCCCGGCATTGTGCAGCAGATCGGCCTTGGCGTGGCGCTCGATTATATGACCGGCTTAGGGATGGCGAACATCGCCGCGCACGAACGTGCGCTGCGCGATTATGCCCGCGCCAAGCTGGCGGGGCTTAACTGGCTGACCGTGCAAGGCAATTCTGCGACCAAGGGGGCGATCTTTTCCTTTACGCTCGACGGCGCAGCCCATGCCCATGACATCTCGACCGTGCTGGACAAACGTGGCGTGGCGGTGCGGGCGGGCAGCCATTGTGCCATGCCACTGATGGCGCATCTGGGGGTAACGGCCACCTGCCGCGCTTCTTTCGGGCTTTATAACACCCCAGATGAGGTTGATGTGCTGATCTCAGCGCTAGAGCTGTGCCACGATCTCTTCGCCTAAGCGGCCCTGTTTCAGATTGCAGCCTAAGCTGTGTAAGGCTATAGACAAGCGCGAAGCACCCATAGCTCAGCTGGATAGAGCGTTGCCCTCCGAAGGCAAAGGTCGCACGTTCGAATCGTGCTGGGTGCACCAAAAATCCTTCATAAAAACAATAGATTGAATTATTCACACATCTGCGCTAGTGGTAAATGTTCTGCTTTTGGACCATTCTCAAATCGTTCACAAAAACGCTTTCAAACTTACTAAGATGCCGTTATTGTTTGGGAAAATGGCATCATTAAAGGCAAACGTTCTCAGTGGAAAAGAAGCAGGGTTATATTGATGTGAAGGGCGACGGTCGCGTCGTTCTCTACAAACGCGAGGGGATGAAGAAACCCATATGGCAGGCACGAATCCGCGTTCCGAACGCAACAGGATACAAA
>CAMAYO010000151.1 GCA_945862465.1 Pseudorhodobacter antarcticus
ATTTTGGTGCGCTTGATCGGGGGGGAAGCCTATTGGCCCTATGGCCTTGCCTCTCTTTCCGATCTTGCGCGCAAGTTGGGCATTGCCCTTGCCATCCTGCCCGCCGACGGGCGCGAGGATGCGCGGTTGGATCAGCTTTCGACCCTGCCGATTTCCACCCTACGCCGCTTGCAAGCCCTGTGCGATGCAGGCGGGGCAGTGGCTGCGCAAGCGGCCTTGGCGCAACTGGCCATTGCCGCAGGGCTTTATGCGGGCCCTGTCTTGGGTGACAAGCGCGTGCCAGATTGTGGGTTTTATGAACCGGGGTTGGGGCTGGTTGATGCCCCTGCCACGGGGGGCGTGGCGGTGGTGTTTTACCGGTCTTACCTGACCGCTGCCGATACCGCGCCGATTGATGCGCTGATCGATGCGCTGCGAGAGGTGGGTCTTGCGGCTTTTGGGCTATTTGCGCCGTCGCTCAAAGGGGCCTCTGCCGAATGGGTGGCGCGCAATTTGCGGGCGGCAAAGCCTGTGGCGGTTGTCAATGCCACGGCCTTTTCGGCCAAAGGCGGGGATGGAACATCGCCGTTGGATATGGATTGCCCTGTGTTCCAAGTGGCGCTTTCCACCGCGCGGCGCAAGGATTGGGCGGGGTCTGCAAGGGGCCTGTCGCCCGCCGATCTGGCAATGCACGTGGTGTTGCCCGAAGTGGATGGGCGATTGCTGGCGGGGGTGGTCAGCTTCAAAAGCCCCGGCAAGCGTGACCCTGACCTGCAATTTTCGCGCTTTGCGCACCGCGCAAACGCTGACCGCATCGCAGCCGTCGTGGCGCGGGTGAAGGCGTGGGTTGATCTTGCCGACACGCCAACGGCCAAGCGCAAATTGGCGCTGATCTTGTCCACCTATCCCGGCCGTGCGCATCAGATGGCCCATGCGGTAGGGTTGGATGCCTTGGCTTCAACCCAAGCGGTGCTGGCCGACCTGGCCTCTGCGGGCTATGAGATTGAAGGCGAGGTTTTGACACCTGAAGACCTGCAAACCAAACACGCGCGTTGGCCCGTCGCCGATTATCTGCAAGCGCTGCAAACCCTGCCGCCAGACCTGCGCGCGGCATTGACGATTTGGGGAGCGCCAGAAACTGACCCTATGGTGCAAGACGGCGCCTTTCATTTCCCCTGCCTGAGGATTGGCCAAGCGCTGATTGCGCTGCAACCCGAACGCGGCCGCGCTTTGCAACGCGATGCGGAATATCACGACCTGCAAGCCACCCCGCGCCACGGCTATGTCGCCTTCTACTTATGGCTGCGCGCCCAAGGCATCCATGCGCTGATCCACATGGGCGCGCATGGCACGCTGGAATGGCTGCCGGGCAAATCGGTGGCGCTGTCGGCAACCTGCTGGCCCGAGGCGCTGATTGGCCCCTTGCCCGTCATTTATCCCTTTATCGTCAACGATCCGGGCGAAGCCGCCCAAGCCAAGCGCCGCATCGGGGCTGTAACTTTGGGCCATATGCCCCCCCCCTTAGCCGAGGCGGGGATACCTGCCGCCCTTGCACGGCTGGAAAGGTTGCTGGACGAATACTCCACCGCCGACGGCATCGACCCCGCCCGCCGTGACCGCCTGATCCGCGCCATTCGCGGCGAGGCGCAGGCGCAGGGGGTCGAGGATGATCTGGCCATTCCGAGCAATGCTTCGGCGGCAGAGGCGATTACGCGAATTGACCGCTTTGTCTGCGATATCAAGGAAAGCCAATATGGCGATGGGTTGCACATCTTTGCCCGTGGCCCGCAGGGCGAGGGCGAAAGGCTTGGGCTGCTGGCCGCGCTGAATGGCCAGCGGGTTGCTGCGGGGCCAGCGGGTTCGCCCCACCGTGGGCGCAGCGATGTGTTGCCCACGGGGCGCAACCTGTATTCAGTGGACCCCCGCGCTGTGCCATCGCGTGCGGCCCATGCGCAGGGCATCAAACTGGCCGAAGAACTGGTGCGCCGCCATTTGCAAGACCACGGCGATTATCCCAAGGGGCTGGTGGTTGACCTGTGGGGGTCTGCCACAATGCGCACCGCGGGCGAGGATTTCGCCATGGCGTTGCATCTGGCGGGTCTTGCGCCGCTGTGGGATGAAAACGCCGCAAGGGTGTCGGGGGTGGAAGTGATCCCGCTGGCCCTGCTGGGCCGCCCGCGCATTGATGTGACCTTGCGCGTTTCGGGCCTGTTTCGCGACATCTTCCCCGGCTTGGCGCAATTGTTTGAAACCGGCGCTGCGGCGCTGTCTGCCCGTGAAGAACAAGCGGAAGATAACCCCTATCTGGCCGTCTCTCCGCGTGTTTTTGCGCCCGAACCGGGGCGTTACGGGTTGGGAATGGACAGTGACGATTTCTCGGACGAAGCCCGCGTGGCCGCCGGAGAGGCTTGGCTGACCGCTTCAAGTTGGTCTATTGGCCAAGACGGTGAAAGCAAGCCAGACCGCGCAGCGCTAGAGGCGCGGTTGCTTGGGGCTGACAGCTTTATCCATTCGCAGGATCTGGCCGAAACCGATGTGCTGGTGGCGCAAGACTATGCATCGCACGAGGCGGGCTTTGCTGCAGCCATGGCGCGGCTGGGAGCGGCCAAGCCCACGCTCTATCACCTTGATGCGACGCGCCCCGATTATCCCCAAGCGCGCACATTGTCCGAAGAGATTGCCCGTGTGGTGCGTGCGCGTGCCGCAAACCCGCTTTGGGCTGATGGCATGATGCGCCACGGCTATCGCGGAGCGGCTGAAATTGCCGCTACCTTGGACCATATGGCCGCCTTCGCCCATCTGGCCCAAGTGGTTCCGCCACATTTGTTTGACATGTATCACGAAGCCACCCTTGGCCGCGACGATCTGCGCGCTTTCCTAACCCGCGAAAACCCCGATGCTTTGGCCGCGATGCAAGACACATTCTTGCGGTTGCGCGATGCGGGCCTATGGGTGACACGGCGCAATTCCATCGCCGCCGAATTGCAGGTGGCACATGGCTGAGTTTGACATCAAGGGTTGGTGCCCCGGAGCCTTGCGCCCGATGGAATCGGGCGATGGGTTGGTGGTGCGCATCAGGCCCCGCATGGCGCAGATGACGGCAGCGCAGGTTTTGGGGGTTGCTGAAGCGGCCTTGTCGCATGGCAACGGGATCATTGAACTGACAGCCCGCGCCAATGTGCAACTGCGCGGTGTGACAGCACAAAGCCATAAGCCACTGATTGCAGCATTGGATGATCTTGGGCTGATTGACCCCGATGCCGTGACGGAAAGCCACCGCAATGTGGTGCTATCCCCCTTCTATGCGGGTGAGGAAACGGCCATTCTAACAGCAGAACTTTATCAAGCACT
>CAMAYO010000152.1 GCA_945862465.1 Pseudorhodobacter antarcticus
CCCTTTGAAGCGGCGGTGAAGCGTGGCAAAACTTGGGGGATCATGTCGTCGTATAACAAGCTCAACGGCACCTATACGGCGGAAAACCATTGGCTTTTGACCAAGGTTTTGCGCGAAGACTGGGGTTATGACGGCGTTGTCATGTCAGACTGGTTCGGCTCGCGGTCCACAGAACCCACGGTGAATGCAGGGCTTGATCTGGAAATGCCCGGTCCCACGCGCGATCGGGGCGATAAGTTGATTGCGGCGGTGCAGGCGGGCTTGGTGTCAGCCGATACCATCCGCACCCGAGCGGCCAATATGCTGCGGCTGATGGCACGGGTGGGCTCGTTAACCGATCACCGCCCGCATCACGAAGTGGCCGAAGACCGCCCCGAACACCGCGCGCTTATTCGCCGTGCGGGGGCCGAAGGCGCTGTGCTGCTAAAGAATGACGGGTTGCTGCCCTTGGAATGCACGGGGACAGTCGCGGTCATCGGCCCGAATGCCAAGGTGGCACAGATCATGGGCGGCGGGTCAGCACAGTTGAACCCGCATTACATGATCTCGCCTTGGGATGGGCTTAAGGCTGCCTTGGGCGAAGGCGCGCTAACCTATGCGGCGGGTTGCGACAACCACCGCTTTGAACCCGTGCTTTCAGGGAATTTCTCGGTTGATTTCTTTGCAGGCCGCGCCTTGCAAGGTGAAGTCTTGCATCACGAAACCCTAACCGATTTGACCGCTTTCTGGATCCCGCCCTTGGGCGGAGGCAAGGTTGATCCCGCCAACTTCTCGGCCCGTGTGACAGGGGTGTTCACGCCTAAGGTGTCAGGCTTGCACCGTGTCGGGGTCTTTGCGGCGGGTTATGCCAAGGTCTATGTCGACGGCCACCTGATCGCCAACGCTTGGGACGGCTGGCGCAAAGGGCGCACCTTCTTTGAAGAGGGCTGCGATGAAATGGTGGGCGAAGTTTCCCTGACCGCAGGCCAAGCCCACCAGATCGTGGTCGAGTTCTGCAACAAGCCCGCCGACAACTTGGTCTTTGCCGGATTGCGCGTGGGCATTGGCCGCCCCTTGGGCGATGAAGATATTGCCCATGCCGCGCGTGTGGCGGCACAAGCCGACCGCGCCGTGGTGTTCGTTGGCCGTTCGGGCGAGTGGGATACCGAAGGCTCTGATCTGGAAAGCATCGCCCTTCCCGGTCGCCAAGATGAACTGGTGCGCGCTGTGCTGGCGGCCAACCCCAACACCGTCGTCGTGCTGCAAACCGGCGGACCGGTGGAAATGCCGTGGATCAACGATGCCCGCGCCGTGTTGCAAGCGTGGTATCCGGGGCAAGAGGCGGGCAATGCCATTGCCGATGTTTTGTTGGGCGCTGAACCGGGGGGCCGTTTGGCGCAAACCTTCCCGCGCATCTGGTCGCACAACCCAACCCACAGCCAAGACCGCGAAATTTATCCGGGCCTGAACGGCCATGTCCGCTATGAGGAGGGCACCTTTATCGGATACCGCCACTATGACCGGATGGGGATTGAACCGCTGTTCCCCTTTGGCCACGGCCTGTCGTACACCAGCTTTGATCTGACCGATGTCACTGCCACCAGCACCGGCGTGACTGCCACCGTCACCAACACAGGGGCGCGGGCAGGGTCAACCGTGGTGCAGGTTTATGTCGGCGATGTGGCGGCATCTGTGCCGCGCCCGATCAAAGAGTTGAAGGGCTTTGCCAAGGTGCACCTTGCCGCAGGCGAAAGCCGCAGGGTTTCCATAGCCCTAGACGACCGCGCCTTTGCCTTCTTTGACGTCACCGCAGCGCAGTGGCGGATCGAGGCGGGTGCGTTCGAGATTTCCACCGGTTTTTCCGCCACCGATCTGCGCGCGGTTAGCACGGTGGAACGAGCGGCGGCGCTGCTGGCGGTTTAAGCCGCAGGCTGGGCGGCGCGGGCTTCAAACACTTCGGCGTTCAGGCAAAAGCTTGCCTCGCTCGCTAAGGCATCAGCCCCCCGCCCCAGCAAGTGGCTGCATTTGGTGCGGTCGCGGCAGGTGCTGCAGGTTGACAGAATGTCGCGGTAGTCTTGTTGATTGCGGTGCAGGTCAGCGTCTGACAGGCCAAAGATCGCGGCCATATGGGTGACGCGGTCGGCGATGTCGGCGGGCATACGCGAAAAGGCCAGAACCTGATCGCGGGTCATGCCAAGGTCGTCTAAGTCACGCTCTGACAAGGCTTCAATTTCCTTGGCGTCTTGCCAGCGGGTCATCAGGGTTTTGATGCGGTCGAACATGGGGGCCTCCTGTGCTTTGGGGGCCAGCATGAGGCAGAAAGTGACGCGCCGCTTTGACCTAGCGCAAACAGGTTAGGCGGCTTTGGCCTTACCTTCAGCCAAGCCCACGATGTCAAACATGATGCGGTTCAGGTCGAAATCCTTGGGCGTGTAAATCGCAGCCACGCCCATGGCCAACATCGCTTGCGCATCGGTCTCAGGAATGATGCCGCCGATGATCAAGGGCGTCGACAAACCCGCTTCGCGCAGACCTGTCAGCACATCGGCCACCAAGGGCATATGGCTGCCCGACAGGATCGACAGGCCGATGACATGGGGGTTTTCTTCCAGCGCTTGCGCGACAATATCAGCAGGAGTGTGGCGGATGCCGTCGTAGTGAATCGCCATGCCGCAATCGCGCGCACGGGCAGTGATTTGCTCTGCGCCGTTGGAATGCCCATCCAGACCGGGCTTGCCGATCAGCAATTTCAAGCGGCGGCCAAGGCGGGATGACACCAAATCCACCGCCGCACGAATAGGTTCCAGCCCCTCGGTCCGGTTCGATGCCGCAGGGTTAACCCCCGTGGGCGCGCGGTATTCGCCAAAGGCGGCGCGAATGGCAGCACCCCATTCGCCGGTTGTCACCCCTGCCTTGGCAGCAGCAATCGACGGCGGCATGATGTTTTCTCCCGACAGCGCCGCTTCGCGCAAACGCAACAAAGCGCGGTTCACGGCCACGCCGTCACGCTCGGCGCGCCATGTGTGCAGGCGAGTGATCTGGTCGGCTTCTGCGGCAGGGTCGGTGGTGAAGATGGAATCTATGCCAGCGGTGAGCGGTGAAGGCTCCGCCTCGCGGTAGCGGTTCACGCCGACCACAACTTGCTCGCCGCGTTCAATCCGACCCAAGCGGTCAGAGTTCGCCTCGACCAACCGCGATTTCATATGGGGGATCGCAGCCAC
>CAMAYO010000153.1 GCA_945862465.1 Pseudorhodobacter antarcticus
ACCACCGCCCCCGCCAAATCCGCACCTGTGCCAAAGCGGCCCTGCGGGATTTTGCCCAACATGGCCGTGGCCCAAGCCTGATCTTGATAGAAGACTTCCGTCAGATCGGTGCGAAAATAACCCGGTGCTATGGCATTCACCCGCACCCCGCGCCCCGCCCATTCGGTGGACAGTGCGCGTGTCATACCCAACAGACCCGATTTTGACGACCCATAGGGCGTGGCCGTAGGCACACCGACAAACGAGGTCAGCGAAGCAAGGTTGATCACCGACCCTCGCCCCCGCGCCAGCATCCCCTTGGCCGCGGCCTGCGTGGTGAAAAACGCACCCTTCAGGTTGGTATCAACGATATGGTCCCAAAGGGCGGGCGTCACCTCGGTTGAGGGGGAAACGTGTTCCACGCCGACGTTGTTGACCAAGATGTCGATGGCAAGGGCTTGCAAGGCAGGCTCTAACGCCTCGGTATCGGTCTGGTCCAACGCCAACAGCGTCACCTTGCGGCCCAAGGCGCGGATTTGGGCGGCAGTGGTTTCAAGTGCCGCCTCACGGCGCGCGGTGATCACCAGATCAGCCCCAGCTTGCGCCAAGGCCAAGGCCATGGCTGCGCCCAAACCTCGACTTGCGCCGGTCACTAGGGCGGTGCGGCCCGCGAGCGAAAAGAGTTGGTCGATTGGCATGAGGCACCCCTTTTTGGCAGTCTAACGGCGCTTTGCCACCCTGCGAAAGCCCTTTGCGCGCAACGCCATCCCGATTGCATAAGTTTTTGGCAAATCCCAGCCTCTATAAAAACAAGGCAAGCTTGGGCAAATGCGTGATTGAACTGACAGGGAAACCGTGTTTGCTTGGGTTTTGCATAAAGGGCCCCACAGGGCCATCTTAGGGGAGTATTTGACGATGAAGGCTTCTATCCTTTCCGGTGCGGCCCTTGCCGCAGTTATGGGCCTGTCGGGGGCTGCAACGGCGGGCGAAATCAAGCTGGGCATGACCACTTGGGTCGGTTACGGCGAAATCTTCTTGGCCAAGGAACTGGGCTATTTCTCGGACGCCGGTCTAACGGTTGACCCGCAGATCATCGAGGAAGCGTCCTTAACCATGGCGGGTGTTGCCAGCGGTGAATTGCAGGGCACGGCCGCCACGATTGACGAGATCATGAAATACCGCTCGGACGAGATGTGCTTTAAGGCCGTCTATGCGCTGGATGATAGCCATGGCGGTGACGGCATTTTGGCCCCGGAAGATGTGAATTCCATCGCCGACCTCAAGGGCCGCGAAGTGGGCATGAACGAAGGCTCGGTCAGCCAGTTCTGGTTCAACATTCTGCTCAAACAGGCGGGCATGACGGAAAAAGACGTCAGCATCGTCAACATGACGGCGGATGATGCGGCTGCGGCCTTTATGGCGGGGCAAATCGGCGTGGCCGTGACATGGGAACCGCACCTGACGCTGGCAAAGGAACAAAAGGTTGGCAAGGTGCTGGTATCATCTGACCAAACGCCCGGCCTGATTGTGGACGTCATTGCGCTGCGCTGCGATGTGATTGAAAAGCAACCCGAGGACGTCAAAGCCTTGGTTGCCGGCCTTGAAAAAGCACATGAATATCTGCTTGCAAACCAAGACAAAGCTTACGAAATCATGGCGGCGGGTGTGGGCGGCTGGCTGTCTGACCCCAAGGATTTCGCAGCCTCGGCCGCGGGCGTGCAGTTTTATGGCAAAGAGCGCAATGCCGAGTTCTTTAAGGATGGCGCTGCAGGCGAATCGGGCAAGCTTGTCACCTTGGGTGGTGAGATTTGGGGGTCCTTGGGCAAGTTGCACATGGATGTGACATATGACCAGTTGGTCGACACCTCGTTCCTGAACCAGTAACTCTGCCTTCCTACAACAAGCAACGGGTCGGGGCGCAAACCCCCGACCCGTTTACATAAAGGTCTTCCCGTGTCCGAAAAACCGCCTCTGTCCAAGTCCTTCGTGCCCTATAGGCCCATCTCTTTGGCGCTGACCATCAGCTTAGGCGCTGCCGTCTGGGCCTTGGTCATCGGCGGATGGATGCTGCTGACCTACGGCGGGCGCGTGCCCGAGATGTTCTTGCCCGCCCCCGGCAAGGTGCTGATGACGGCAGGGCGTTTGATTGCGGACGGGTCGTTGCTGATGCACACCGCCGCTTCCGCCCAAGTGGTGCTGGTGGGCTTTGTGATCTCATCGGTCGTGGCCGTGCCTTTGGGCCTTTATATGGGCACCTATAAGGCGGTGCAGGCGGCGCTGGACCCTTTGGTGAACTTTATCCGCTATTTGCCCGTCACGTCGTTCGTGCCGTTGTTTATCTTGTGGATCGGCATCGGGATTGAGCAGCGCGTGTCAGTGATTATTTTTGGCACTTTCTTTCAGCAACTGGTCATGATCGCTGATGCGGCGCGGTCTGTGCCGCGCGATTTGGTCAATGCGGCCTATACCTTGGGCACAAAGCGGTCGACCACGGTGCGCCACATTGTGTTTCCGGCCAGTTTGCCTGCGGTGCTGGACATTTTGCGCGTCACAGTGGGCTGGGCTTGGACCTATCTGGTCGTGGCCGAACTTGTCGCGGCCAAGTCGGGATTGGGGTATATTTCGCTGAAGGCCATGCGCGGTTTTCAGGTCGACATCATTTTTCTGGCCATCGCGATGATTGGCATTCTGGGGCTGATCACCGATCAGGGCTTTAGACTGCTGCGCCGCCTTGTGGCCCCGTGGGCAGCCTGACATGACACAATCTGCAGATATCACCGTTTCCGACGTCAGCCTGCGCTATGGCAGCGGGCCCAAGACTGTGCTGGCGCTGGATGGCATCTCGCTCGATGTGAAGCCCAACGAATTTGCAGTGATCGTGGGCCCGTCGGGCTGCGGCAAATCCAGCCTGCTGTATCTGATTGCGGGGCTGGAAGACCGCACAGGTGGCTCTATCACCGTGGGGGGCGCGTCAATTGATGGGCCAGGGCCTGATCGGGGCATGGTGTTTCAAAGCTACACGCTCTTCCCGTGGCTGACTGTGGCGCAAAACGTGGCCTACGGCCCGCGCCGCCGTGGCTTGGCCGAGGAGGAGCGCACCCGTCTGGTTAAGCACTACTTGGGCGAAGTGGGCCTTGCGGGCTTTGCCGATCACTACCCCGCGCAATTGTCGGGCGG
>CAMAYO010000154.1 GCA_945862465.1 Pseudorhodobacter antarcticus
GGCACCGTCACCCGTCTGTTGCCCTGCGGCAACAAGGCCCCCTCTGCCGCCAAACGCCGCAACGCCTCGCGCACGGGGGTCATGCCCGCACCCAGATCATTGATGAGGCCCTGAATGGTGACGGGCGCGCCGGGTTCCAGCAAACCAAATAGGATCATATCCCGCAGACGGGCATAGGTAACCTCATGGGTCGGTATCTTGCGCGTGTCGGTCATCAGGCATCCCGCAGGTGATCTCTTGCCTTATGACGGCTTTTGCGCCGCAATCAAGCGCAAGCGGGGCATCTATAGCCTTGGCCCGCACGGCCGGGGCTTGGCAAGAAACGTCGGGGGGCCAAGCGGCCCCCCAACTTTGTTACGCCAAAAGCGCGCGGGCTTCGGCGATGCCAAGGGCTGCGGGGCGGGTGCAGGTGGTCGTCAGGGTGATAAACTGCCCCGTCTCGCCCGATTTTAAGATCGAGGTCATCACATCCACCCCGTGCAGCGTGCGTTCCAACGAGCAGCGGTGGTCGCGCCCTTCCATATGGGCTTGCGCCATATCGGCCAGCCCTGCGGTGCGGTAGTTTGCCAGATCGCGGCCGTTGTGGTTTTGGTTGATCACACCAAACGGGTGATCCCACGGCGTTTGCACTTGGGCTTCACCGCCCGCCAAGGCCACTTCAACCGTGCCACCAAAGAAGTTGGGGTCGGGCACGTAGAGCGTGCCTTTGGTGCCATAGAGTTCGAAATGGTTGCGCTTATGGTGCCACACATCCCACGAGGCCGAGAAGCTGATCGTGGCGCCAGAGTGGAATTCCAGCAGCGCTTGGATGTTTGAAGGTGTGTTGACCTTGATCTTTTGCCCCTGACGCGGGCCGGAACCGATCGTGCGTTCGGGTTCGGCAGAGGATGTCAAGGCGCCCACGCGCTTTACCGGCCCCAAAAGGTTGATCAGTGTTGCGATGTAATAGGGCCCCATGTCCATAACCGGGCCAGCGCCAGGCTGATAGAAGAACTCGGGCGAGGGGTGCCAGCTTTCGGGCCCATGGGCCTGAATGGCGGCATTGCCTGTGGTGATCTCGCCAATCGTGCCCTCGTCCAGAATGGCGCGGGCTTGCTGATGCGCGCCACCCAAAAAGGTATCTGGTGCGCAGCCGACCGACAGGCCCTTGGCCTTGGCCAGATCACGCAGGGTCGTGCCCTGTTCCAGCGTCAGCACCAGCGGCTTTTCCGAATAGGCGTGCTTGCCCGCTTCCAGAATGCGCTTGGTGATGGGGTAATGCGCGTCAGGGATCGTCAGGTTGATCACGATGTCCAGCGCGGGGTTGGCAAGCAGGTCATCCACGCTTTGCGCTTTGACGTTGAACTCTGCCGCGCGGGCCGTCGCCGCTTCCATGTTGATATCCGCAACAGCGCGGACTTCCAGCCCTTTGAACAGGGGCGCGAGTTTCAGATACGCGGTCGAGATGTTGCCGCAGCCGATGATACCGATGCCTAGTTTTGTCATGTCAGCCTCACAAAGCGTTTAGGGTGGCGAAAGAGCGCGTTGCGAAGCGCTTATGATCCGCCGGATTGTCATGTTCCAAGACGAAGTGCTTGCAGCCTGCGGCTTTCAGCGCGGCGTGGATGGTTTTCCAATCGACCGTGCCATGGCCCACATCGGACCAGCCGTCTTCATCTGCATTCTGGCCCTTGGGGGCGATGTCTTTGACATGGGCCGCCGTGATGTGCCCGGCGTAGCGGTTGATCCACGCCAAGGGGTCAGACCCGCCACGGATCACCCAAGCCACATCCAACTCAACCTCAAGGTTCGGCCCGCCTTCAAGGATCGAGGCTTGCGGGATCGAGCCATCGGCTTGAGCTACGAATTCAAAATCATGGTTGTGCCAGCCAAAGCCCAAACCCGCCGCGCGCAATGGGGCGCCTGCCTTTTCCAGCCTTGCGCCAAAGGCGCGCCAGCCACCGGCGTCTTTGGGGCGATCATCGGGCATCAGGTAAGGCACAAAGACGCGCTCAATCCCCAAGGTCTTGGCCACTTCCAGCGCCCAAGCGGGGGTGTCTTCGACTTGGGACAGGCCGAAATGTCCCGTCTTCATCGACAATCCCGCAGCCTTGAGGGCCGCTGCGGTCGCGGCCAACGTTGCAGGCGTGTCGTAAAGGCCACCGAAGCCTTCAGTGCCCGTCAGGCCAACGGATGCCAGCATCTTGGCTGTGGCGTCCAGCGGCGGGAAATTGCGCGAGGAGTATAGCTGATAGGCGATCATGTCTTGTCCTTGTCAGGTGGTGGCGGCGTGCAGGTCACGCAGGGTGAACTGCGGGGCGGGGCCGGACGATTTCGGGGTAAAGGTCACAGTGGCCGGATGGCCCGGAAAAAGCGCAAAGCCGTTGGCCGAGAAGCGACCGGGTTGGTCGGATTCAAGTGCCACAAACAGGGCTAAAGCATCAGATTTGAGAGTGATTTCATAAGACTGCCCGACTTTCTTTGCGTCATAGGTCACGAAAGCCGGCCGCAGATCATAGGATTTGTAAGGCTTGGGCGCGAAATGGTCGCCGCCCTGATGCCCTTCAGCCGCCCATGTGTAGATGAGGATTTCGCCCTCTGGCACAGCAACGCTCAGCGCCAGTTCCGCCCGATCGCCAACGGTCACAGTGGCTTTGGCCAGTTCGCGGGTCGTGCCGTCCATCGCCGCCGCATGGGCTGTGACGGTCAGCACAACGGGCGAGCCAGTGTCATTCACAGCGCGCAGTTCCACTTGGCCCGCAACGGGAACAGCAGAAACGAACACCGGCTGGTAGAACTCTTTGGCCATATGGTGCAGCAGTTTCCAGCCACCGCCGTGGTCAAGGCTGGCCCATGAACAGACCGGCCATGTGTCATTCAACTGCCAAATCAGCGTGCCCATGCAATGCGGCTTTAGGCTGCGCCAATGGGTGACGGCGGTTTTGATCGCCAGCCCCTGTTGCACTTGGCTGAGATAAACGAAGTTTTCAAAAGTGTTCGGGAAGCGGAAGTAGCGGAACATCGTCTCTGCAATGCGCGCATTGCCGCCAGCGTTCTTTTGGTGGCTTTCCATCACGGGGGCCGCGATGTTGAAATCTTTCGGGTCGGCAAAGCGGCGGATCACATCCATCGACGGATAGGATTGGAAGCCAAATTCCGAACAAAA
>CAMAYO010000155.1 GCA_945862465.1 Pseudorhodobacter antarcticus
GGCTACGGCCTGACCTTTGGCCTACACTCGCGCATCGACGACCGCGTTCAAAGCTTGGTGGCGCAGATTCACGTCGGCAACATCTACGTCAACCGCAACCAAATCGGCGCGGTCGTAGGCTCGCAACCCTTTGGCGGAGAGGGGCTTTCAGGCACAGGCCCCAAAGCCGGCGGCCCGCACTATCTGGCGCGCTTTACCCAAATGCCGCCGCCAGTCGCAGGGCTCGAAGACAGCACAACCGATGAAGCCATCGTGCAAAACGCCTTGCGCGAAGCGCCTGCATCCCAAGCACTTGGCGCTGAAATTCTCCCCGGCCCGACAGGTGAATCTAACCGCCTGATCCGCTATGCCAGACCCCCCATCCTTTGCCTTGGCCCAAGTGCCGCCACGGCCCAAGCCCAAGCGCGCAGCTTGCGCACCATGGGCGCTCAAGCGATTGAAGCACCCGGATTAGACCCAGCCGCCCTGACCACCCTTCAAGGCTTTTCTGCGGTTCTGTGGTGGGGAGACAATGCCCAAGCCCGTGTTTTGGCGCAGCACCTGTCCCAGCGCAAAGGCCCGATCCTGCCGCTGATCTGCGATCTGCCTGACGCCGCACATGCTCAGTTTGAACGCCACATCTGCATCGACACCACCGCCTCTGGCGGGAATGCACAGTTGTTGGCGGGGGCATAGATCAGGCCCTGTGATTAGCCCCTAGATTTGAAGACCCTTACTTGGTCACTTTGGAAGCTAGCAGACCTAGAAGCCCGCAAACGCGATCTGGAACGCTCATTAAATCAAGCCGACCCAACCCCCAAACTCGAGATCCACCCCAACCTTGGCGAACTCTACCGCCGCAAGGTCAACGATGTCCGTCGTCGAATGATTTGGAGCACCCACGGTGATTTTGGAGCGGAGGTCATTGGCTCATCGGTTTCAGGTTCCGCCGCCGGCTTCAAGGATCGCTAGGACATTGCGAGACGTGCTGCAATCGGGGTTGTGATGGATCACGATGGTCATTTCAAAATCTTCCATTGAGGCGACAAGAGCCAGCCAAGTTGGACGGACCGGCTTGAACCATCCTTGAGGTGATGGCCATAAATCACTGCACAGACAGCTTTTGATCCAGCACGACCACGCCCAAACAGGGCTGGATGGGTCAGTTTGGTTTGTTCGCCTGACGGTCAGACACAAGCCGAAATGTCAGCGGTGCGACGAGCAAAACGAAAAGAATGCGCACAACATGATGCAATGCAACAAAAGCCACGTCGGAATGGATCGCCATCGCAATCAACCCCATTTCCGTCAATCCTCCTGGGGCGAGGGCAAGCATCGCCTGATCAATCTGCACGTCAGAAAGTCCGCGCATCACCAGTCCCGCGCCAAGCGCAAGGGTAAGGGTCAAGACGGTGGCTGCAACGCTAAGAGCTCCGGCCCGAAGCAGGGCTTTGGGGTGCACATCGTGAAACCGGCAACCAAGCGCGCTGCCAAGGATGATCTGCGCGACATTGACAAGCAGGTTGGGCGGAGAACTTTGGGTAATCCCTGTCAGGTGTAAGGCCGCCGACAAGATCATCGGGCCCAGCAAAGTGGGTGCTGTCAGGCGCAGCCGAAGCCCGATCCAACTGCCCAGCACCGCGCAGCCGAGCAGCAAAACAGCATCGCCAGCGGCTAAATCTGCGGGCAAGGCGACGAGCGTACCGCCGACACTTGCGCCCTGCACAATGCGAAACCAGAACGCGATCAGCGTTATTGTGAAAACAATGCGCAGACTATGGGCCAAGATGATCGGGGCAGCTTTTGCGCCACTGGCCTCGCCTATCTCGATCATCTCGCTCAACCCGCCAGGCATGCCGGCGAAATAGGCGGTGGTCCAATCCAGCTTTCCGACGAAATGATAAAATGGCACGACGGTCAGCGCTACGGCCACAACATACCCCATCAACACCGTGACAGTGCCGGCCCATGCGCTGATCTGCGACAGAATGTCTGGTGTGAAGCGCGACCCGAGCAAAACGCCGATCACCGCCACCACAGCGGGCCGCATTTGATTGGGGGCCTTGATCGGCGCGCCGCAAATGGTCGCTGCCATCGTTGCAAAAAGCGCCCCCAGCATCCAAGGCAAAGGCACATTGGTCGCGTAAAAAGCGCAGCCTCCAGCAGTGCCGATCAACAGCGCCGCGGCGATACGTGTTATTGACGGCACATCAATTTCCAGATTGGAGCCACTGATTTCATGAGTATTTTTCGATGAAAGCGTCAATATCCAGCGCACGGATATCGGGAAGGGATGCTTTCAGCGCGGCATGGCTCCAGTCCCACCAAGAAATCTGCTGCAAGGCCTCGGCCTGCTTGGGAGTGAAGCGCCACTTCAAATGCCGGGCCGGAACGCCACCGACAATTTCATAAGGAGCCACGTTTTTGGAAACCACGGCCCCCGCACCGATCACCGCGCCCGTTCCGATGGTGACACCTGCAAGCACCGTTACGCCATGGCCGATCCAGACATCATGCCCGATGGTGACCCAGTGGTCGCGCCGCCATTGAAAGAAATCTCCGTCATCCTCTCCCAGCCCGAACTGTGCGGCGCGATAGGTGAAATGGTGCTGGCTGGCACGCCAAGTGGCGTGGTTGCCGGGGTTGATGCGCACGCCTTCTGCGATCGAACAGAATTTGCCTATGGTCGACCAGACCACATTGCCGCCCTTCACGATGTAAGAGTAATCGCCAAAACTGCTTTCGCGCATCGAGACATGGGCGTGGATCTCGGTCCATTTGCCAAGGTCGCAGTCGACCACGACAGCGGTTTCGTGGATGTTGGGGGCCTCGGTCAACAATTTCATAGTGGTTTTCCGGTAAACGGGGGATGGTTAAAGCGTGGCCGGCAGATGGCGGATGCGCTTTTTCTCCAGCCGAATGGGGTATCCTTCCCGCATGACCATGGGTTCCACCAGAAGTTTTAAGTCCTGCACGCCCAGTTCTGGCAGCGACAGGCCCATGGAATGGCCAACAGGCACGCGAAAGCCGCCCTTAGGGTTCAGGGCAGGACCCACATCGCGGCGGTCGATTTGCAAGAAATGCGAAATGTCCCATTCCTGCACCGCCCCATCGATGCGGGTCACAGCCCAACAATGCCCGCT